>NZ_CP023407.1:926250-1235000 GCF_003665435.1 Streptomyces fungicidicus | reverse complement strand
ACGGTCTCGACACTGTCCCAGCACCGCAGGGTCCCCCCGTACGGCATGGCCGGCGGCGGACCCGGCGCACCGGGCGCGCACCGGATCGAACGGGCCGACGGCACGGTCAGCCGGCTCGCCGGAAGCGACTCGGCGGACGTCGGCCCCGGCGACGTCCTCGTCATCGAAACCCCCGGCGGCGGGGGATACGGCCCGCCGCCCGACCCCCATCAAGCAGGAGAAGAGAACGATGATCTTCGGGCGTTCTGAGCGCGGCAAGCCTCCGGTCGAGCCCGTCACGCTCAAGATCCTCGTGGCCGGCGGCTTCGGCGTGGGCAAGACCACGCTCGTGGGCGCGGTCAGCGAGATCAGGCCGCTGCGCACGGAGGAACTGCTCACCGAGGCGGGGCGCCCGGTCGACGACACCTCCGGTGTGGAAGCGAAGAACACCACCACGGTGGCGATGGACTTCGGCCGGATCACGCTCCGCGAGGACCTGGTGCTGTACCTCTTCGGCACGCCCGGCCAGGAGCGGTTCTGGTTCATGTGGGACGAGCTGTCCGAGGGCGCCCTCGGCGCCGTCGTCCTCGCCGACACCCGTCGGCTGGAGGACTGCTTCGCGGCCATCGACTACTTCGAGCGGCGCTCCATCCCGTTCCTCGTCGGCGTCAACCGTTTCGACGGAGCGGCGCGTTACCCGGCCGAGGACGTCCGCCGGGCGCTCGACCTCGACGAGCACGTGCCGCTGGTGATGTGCGACGCGCGGGACCGCGAATCGGTCAAGGAGACCCTCATCGGCGTCGTCCAGCACGCCATGGCCCAGGCCGCGCAGCGACGCCACACGGTCGCCACCTGACCCCGCGGCGGCACACGGCCCGTACCCGGCGAGCGGAGTACGGGCCCCCGGTGGCGAGCCCCGCGGGCGCCCGCGCTCTCGCGGCGCCTGGCAGGGCGGCCAGGGCGCGGCACACGAGACGCACGCACAGCGTTTCCGGCCGGTCACTCAGCGTGGATACGGGCGTCGTCATCGCGCCCCGCGCGGCCGGGACGCTTCCCCGGCGGGCCTCACTCCTGATAGATGCAGGGGACATGACACGACTCTCCCTCGCGGTACGCGGTCTCGTCACCGCCGTCGCCGCCCTGCTCGCCGCGACCGCAGCCTCCGCCACCGCCCAGGCGAAGCCCGAACCCAGGGCGCCCCAGGACTTCGTGGCGCTCGACAGTGTCGATCCGACGATCATCCAGGAGATCCGTTACTTCACACCGCACAACTTCGTCGGCGAGCCCATCGACGGCTACCGGCAGCCGCTGTGTGTCCTCACCCGTCCCGCCGCCCGGGCCCTCCACACGGCGCAGCGCGAACTGCTCCGCCAGGGCTACTCCCTGAAGGTGTACGACTGCTACCGGCCCCAGCGCGCGGTGGACCACTTCGTGCGCTGGGCCAAGGACCTCGAAGACCAGTCGATGAAGGCCGAGTTCTATCCGAACGTGGACAAGACCCGGCTGTTCGCCGACGGCTACATCGCGGAGAAGTCCGGCCACAGCCGCGGCTCGACCGTGGACCTCACCCTCGTGAAACTCCCCGCCAGGCCGACCCGGCCCTACCACCCCGGACAGCCCCTCACCCCCTGCTACGCCCCCAAGGGCGAGCGTTTCCCCGACAGTTCCGTCGACATGGGCACCGGCTACGACTGCTTCGACACCCTCAGCCACACCCTCGACCCGCGCGTCCAGGGCGAACAGCGCGCCAACCGGCTGCTCCTCAAGAGCACCCTGGAGAAGCTCGGCTTCGTGAACCTCGCCGAGGAGTGGTGGCACTTCACCTTCAAGCCCGAGGCCCACCCGGACACCTACTTCGACTTCCCGGTGTCCCGCGCATCGCTCACCGGCCGCGACTGACCCGCCCACCGGAGACGCCCCCGCAGTGATCGGATACAGTCCGCGCGTGTCCGAGACTCCCGCCCCGGCCCCCGACACCGCGCCGGGCTCCCACTGTTCGAGCTGCGGCACGCCCTTCGGGGAGGGCGTCTCCGGCTGGCCCCGCACCTGCCCCGCCTGCGGCACCGTCGCCTACCGCAACCCACTGCCGGTCGCGGTGGCCCTGCAGCCCGCCTACGACACGCAGGGCACCGGCCTGGTCGTCATCCGCCGCACCATCGCCCCCGCGCGCGGCGGCAGGGCGCTGCCCGGCGGCTACATCGACGACCGGGAGGACTGGCGTCGGGCCGTCGTCCGCGAACTCAGGGAGGAGACCGGCATCGAAGCCGAGAGCCGCGAGGTACGGCTCGCCGACGCCATGAGCGCGCCCGACGGACACCTGCTGCTGTTCGGCCTCCTCCCGGAACGCCCCGCGGAGGAACTCCCGCCGTTCACCGCCACCGACGAGACCGACGGACGCCAACTGCTGCGCCGCCCCGAGGAACTGGCGTTCCCGCTGCACACCCTGGCCGTGCGGGCCTGGTTCGAGGGCCGCTACATCTGACCCCGGCCCTGCTCCGTCCCGCGGACGCGCACCGGGCAGGACGGCTCGACGGCGCCGTCCTCGCCCTCCCGCTCCACGACGATCCGCGGCCCCGACCAACGGACCGTGTAACGCTCGGCCTCCGGCTCCGCCCGCTCGTCCCCGGTGTCCGGGACGACCAGCCCGCCCCCGGCCCGCCCCCGGGCCGGAGCCCATACCTCCAGCTCCTGACCGCCGTCCTCCGCCAGCACCGGGAGAACGGCGCCCCCGCGCGCGAACACCGGTATCCGTCCCAGGGGCGCGTCCACCCACACCTGGGCCGGCCCGTCGTACGCCCGTCCCGTCGCCGTGTCGTACCACCGCCCGCGCGGCAGCCGCACGGCCCGCCGGTCCGTACCCGGAGCCAGCACCGGCGCCACCAGCAGGGCGTCTCCGAGCAGGAAGGCGTCCTCGCAGTCGCGCAGCGCGCGCTCCTCGGGCGCCGCCCACCACAACGGCCGCACAAACGGCGCCCCGGTACGCCGGGCCAGATGCGCCAGCGTCCCGAAGTACGGCCGCAGCCGCCGCCGCTCGACGAGCGCCGCGCGCGCGTGCTCCACCACCTCGGCGCCGAACCGCCACGGCTCCCCGCCTCCCGCACGCGGACCGCCATGGGTCCGGAAGAACGGCAGATGGGCGCCCAGCTGGAGCCCGCGCAGAAACAGCTCGGGCGACCGTCCGTCCTCGAGACCGCCGACGTCCGGTCCCGAGCAGGGCACCCCGCACAGGCCCAGTCCCAGCACCAGCGACAGCGAGGCCCGCAACCCCGGCCACCCCGCCGGCGCCGCGCCCGACCACGCCCCGCCGTACCGCTGCATCCCGGCCCACCCGGAACGCGAGAACACGAACGGACGCTCCAGCGGCGCCCGTTCCCGCAGCCCCTCGTACGCGGCCTCCGCCATGCACAGCCCGTACACGTTGTGCGCCTCGCGATGGTCACCGCCGCGCCCCTCCAGCGCGTGCCGCGCCGACCGCGGCAGCGTCGCCTCACCGAAGGCCGTGAACGACGTCGGCTCGTCCAGGCTGTGCCAGAAACCGGCGAACCCCTGGGCCAGCCGCTCCTCGTAGAGGCCGCCCCACCACGCGCGCACCCCCGCGTGCGTGAAATCCGGGAAGACCACCTCTCCGGGCCAGCCGACGCCCTCCACCACCTCCCCCGAGGCGTCCCGCACGAACGCGTCCCGCCCCGTTCCCTCGTCGTACACGGAGGTGCCGGGCATCGCCCCGACCGCCGGACCGACGACCGACACCATCCCGATCCCCTCCAGCCGCAGTTCCTCCGCCAGGACCGGCAGCTTCGGGAACCGTTCCTGGTCGACGGTGAAGACCTGACGGGCGTCGAAGTGGCCGACGCCGAGATGCACGGCGTCGAGCGGCAGCCCGTGCTCCCGGTGCTCCGCGACGGCCCGCCGCACCCCCTCCTCGCCTGCGACGGCGTCCGGCACGTGGTGGTGACCGAGCGCCCACGCGGGCGGCAGCGCCGGCGCACCGGTGAGCGACGCCCAGGCGAGCAGCACCCGCGCGGGGGTGCCGACCATCGCCCAGCAGCGCAGCGGACCGCCGTCCATCCGCAGCTCGCTCGTCCCGGCCCGGTCGTGTCCGGAACCGGCACCCTCCGCGCCCTCCCGCAGCGTCACCGTGCCGTCCCACGAACTGTCGTGGAACACCAGGTGCGTGCCCGCGTCCGCCACCACCATCTGCACCGGCATCGTCACGGACGACGGATCGTCGCCCCGGCCGCCGGCCCGTCCGGGGCCGGTGTTCCACAGCCGGTACGTGCCGTCCCGCAGCCGGGGACCCGACGCACGCCCCCCGAGCCCGAAGAACCGGGCGTCGGCCGCCACCTCGGACCGCTGCATCCACCGCGCGGCGCCACCGCCGACCGGCTCCCACCACCGCGGCGGCAGATCGCGCCGCAGCGTCACACCCCCCGGAGTGAGCACCTCCACCGCTCCGTGCCGCGACACGACCACCGTCACGCGCTCGGCCACCACCCGCCAGCCGCCGTCCTTGTCCGGCTCCAGCGCGGCCCGCGGATCAGGGTCGGGGCCACGGCCGGCCAGCGCGTACGACGGCTCGGCAGCCGCCCCGTCCCAGCCCCAGAAGACCGCCCCGTTCACCGCCACGAAGATCCGCAGCTCCGAGCGGTCGAACCGGAGCAGCCCGCCGCCGAGCCCCGGCTCCACCTCCCGCAGGGTCCCGGGCACCCGAGCCCGCTCCGGCCCCCGGGGCGGCAGCCCGATGGCGTCGGCCCGCCGCCTGCGCCACGCTGCCCGTACGGTACGCAACCCCTGAGCCGCCCCCACCGAACCGACCGACTTCACCGAACGCACCAGGTCACGACCGTCCATGCTGCTCACCCTGCCATCGACACCACCCGCCCGGCGTCTCGTTCAACTGCCGTTCACCCGTGATCGCAGCACATCTTCACGACACGGACCGTGCGGGGTGCCCTGGTGCGGAAGTCGATCACATGGCATCGTCCCTGTCAGCCGTGTCACGCGCACACCCCAGCCCGTGCGCGGAGGACGCACACGACGCGCACAGTCCGGGAGCCGCCCCATGTCGACCGTGAACCCCCAGCCGCTCTGGCAGCCGAGCCGGGAACAGATCGCCCGGGCACGGATCACGAAATTCCAGACGTGGGCCGCCGAACACCACGGCGCTCCGGCCGAGGGCGGCTACGCGGCGCTCCACCGCTGGTCCGTGGAGGAGCTGGACACCTTCTGGAAGGCCGTCACGGAGTGGTTCGACGTCCGCTTCTCGACCCCCTGCACCGCCGTGCTCGGCGACCGCTCCATGCCCGGCGCCCAGTGGTTCCCCGGAGCCACCCTCAACTACGCCGAACACGCCCTGCGCGCGGCCGCGACCCGCGCGGACGAGGCGGCGCTCCTGCACGTCGACGAAACCCATGAACCGCGCCCCGTCACCTGGGCCGAGCTGCGCCGCCAGGTCGGCTCGCTCGCCGCCGAGCTGCGCGCGCTCGGAGTGCGCCCCGGCGACCGCGTCAGCGGCTACCTGCCGAACATCCCGCAGGCCGTCGTCGCCCTCCTCGCCACCGCGGCCGTGGGCGGCGTGTGGACCTCCTGCGCACCCGACTTCGGCGCCCGCAGCGTCCTCGACCGCTTCCAGCAGGTCGAACCGGTCGTCCTGTTCACCGTCGACGGCTACCGCTACGGCGGCAAGGAACACGACCGCCGCGACGCCGTCGCCGAACTGCGCCGCGAACTGCCGACCCTGCGCGCCGTCGTGCACATCCCCCTGCTCGGCACCGAGGCCCCCGACGGGGCACTCGACTGGTCCGCACTCACCTCCGCGGACACCGAACCGGTCTTCGAGCAGGTGCCCTTCGATCACCCCCTGTGGGTGCTCTACTCCTCCGGCACCACCGGACTGCCCAAGGCGATCGTCCAGTCCCAGGGCGGCATCCTGGTCGAGCACCTCAAGCAGCTCGGCCTGCACTGCGACCTGGGCCCCGAGGACCGCTTCTTCTGGTACACCTCGACCGGCTGGATGATGTGGAACTTCCTCGTCTCCGGCCTCCTGACCGGAACGACGATCGTCCTCTACGACGGCAGCCCGGGCTACCCCGACACCGGCGCCCAGTGGCGCATCGCCGAACGCACCCGCGCCACCCTCTACGGCACCTCGGCCGCGTACGTCATGGCCTGCCGCAAGGCCGGCGTGCACCCCGCTCGCGACTTCGACCTCTCCTCGGTCAAGTGCGTCGCCACCACCGGCTCCCCCCTGCCCCCGGACGGCTTCCGCTGGCTGCACGACGAGTTCGCCGAGGACGGGGCCGGCCTGTGGATCGCCTCCGTCAGCGGCGGCACGGACGTCTGCTCCTGCTTCGCCGGAGCCGTGCCGACCCTCCCCGTCCACATCGGCGAACTCCAGGCCCCCGGCCTGGGCACCGACCTGCGGTCCTGGGACCCCAGCGGCAAGCCCCTCACCGACGAGGTCGGCGAACTCGTGGTCACCAACCCGATGCCGTCCATGCCGATCCATTTCTGGAACGACCCCGAGGGCACCCGCTACCACGACAGCTACTTCGACACCTATCCCGGCGTCTGGCGGCACGGCGACTGGATCACCCTCACCTCCCGGGGCTCCGTCGTCATCCACGGCCGCTCCGACTCAACGCTCAACCGCCAGGGCGTCCGCATGGGGTCCGCCGACATCTACGAAGCCGTGGAACGCCTCCCCGAGATCAGGGAATCCCTCGTCATCGGCGTCGAACAGCCCGACGGCGGCTACTGGATGCCCCTCTTCGTCCACCTGATGCCAGGAGCCACCCTCGACGAGGACCTGCTCGGCCGGATCAAGAGGACCATCCGCGAGCAACTGTCACCCCGGCACGTCCCCGACGAGATCATCGAGGTGCCCGGAGTTCCGCACACCCTCACCGGCAAGCGCATCGAGGTACCGGTCAAGCGTCTCCTCCAGGGCACCCCGCTGGAGAAGGCGGTCAACCCGGGCTCCATCGACAACCTCCCCCTGCTCGCCTTCTACGAGGAACTCGCCCGCAAGCGCGCCTGACCCGCCCCCGGGAGAAGACCGGTCCCCCTCTCCGGCCCGCCCGGCCGGACGCCGTTGTCAGTGCCGCCGATTACTGTGAGTGAGCATTAATCGACTGTGCAGAGGGGGAGACATGGCACAAACCGACCACCGGACCCTGCGGCGCGTCCTGCGCCGCGAGGTCGCCGGCACCATCGGCCTGCTCGCCGACGAACACGACTTCCGCGCCATGCGGCGCTACGACAGCTTCTCTTTCGACGACCACACCACCTATCTCCAGCACATGGAGGCCTTCCTCAGGACCCGCGCGCTGCAGGGCAGCCACACCACGGTCGCCCTCTTCGACCCCGAGGACTACGCCGAGTACTGCGCGGCCAAGGGCCTCGACCCCGACAGCCACACCAGCCGTACCCGGTTCACCGCCGAACTGGCCGCCACCGGCCCCGCCGTCCCCTACGACGGCCGGCCCCTGACCGATCTCCTGCCCACCCTCGTCGACGAGGCGGTCCGCCGCGCCACCTGGGAGTACGCGGCCACCCTCCTCACCCGCCTCGGTGCCTGCGCCGTGTGCGGCGAGGACCTGGGCCGGGCCGCCTTCGCCCGCGCCTCGCACCTCCTCGTCCGCATCCTCGACACCGCCCCGCCCGGAGAACGGCACCTGGTGTGCAGCGTCTCCGGCCCGCCCGAAACACTCGTCGCCGTCCTGCACGCCGACGACGACACCGGCCGCATGGAACTCGACGAGAACGAGGCCCTCGAGTTCACCACCGTGCTCGCCGTCGGCCTCGCCACCGGCAGCCCCGGCGGACTGGTCATGCGTACCACCCGGCCCGGCAGCCCCGACCGCGTGCACGGCTGGCGGCTGCGGGCCCATGGCCTGGAGGCGCTCACCGCCGGGGAGGTCTTCGACGCCTACTGCACCGACGCCGAGACGGGAGAACTCATCCCGCCGGAATCGAACGTCGACTACTGCCGGCCGCCCGACCTGGGAGAAGACTCCGGCCCGGACCACCGGCACTGAGCGGGGAACGCCCGAGGGGCGCCCCACCCATGGTGGAACGCCCCTCGGGAAAGGCCGATCGCCGGCCGGCCCCGCCCGGTCACTCGCCCGACAGCACCGCCTGAGCGGCGGCCCGGGCATCCGCGGCACTGTCCGCCGCCCGGGCCGC
The DNA here is from genome assembly GCF_003665435.1 of Streptomyces fungicidicus. Classification (NCBI taxonomy): domain Bacteria; kingdom Bacillati; phylum Actinomycetota; class Actinomycetes; order Kitasatosporales; family Streptomycetaceae; genus Streptomyces; species Streptomyces fungicidicus. The sequence continues at coordinate 1,226,834 of NZ_CP023407.1, read as the reverse complement.
CGCGGCGGCCCGCTCACACTGCGCCAGCGTGAACTTGGCCAGCGCCGCACGTACATAGGGGAGCGACGCCGCACCCATGGAGAGCGAGGTGACACCCAGACCGGTCAGCACACAGGCGAGCAGCGGGTCGGAAGCCGCCTCACCGCACACACCACAGCTCTTGCCCTCGGCCCGCGCCGCCTCGGCGGACAGCGCGACCAGGTCGAGCAGCGCGGGCTGCCACGGATCCTGCAGCCGGGACACCGCACCCACCTGACGGTCCGCGGCGAACGTGTACTGCGCCAGGTCATTGGTGCCCAGGGACAGGAACTCCACCTCCTGCAGCACCGAGCGGGCCCGCAGCGCGGCGGACGGAATCTCGACCATCGCGCCGAACTTCGCCCGTAGTCCCGCCTCCCGGCAGGCGTCCGCGAACGCCTTCGCGTCCGCCCGGTCCGCCACCATCGGGGCCATGACCTCGAGGTGCACGGGCAGCCCCTCGGCGGCCTTGGCCAGCGCCGTCAGCTGCGTCCGCAGCACCGCGGGGTGGTCGAGCAGCGACCGCAGACCGCGTACGCCCAGTGCCGGGTTCGGCTCGTCCGCCGGAGTCAGGAAGTCCAGCGGCTTGTCGGCGCCCGCGTCCAGCACCCGCACCACGACACGGCCCTCGGGGAAGGCCTCGAGCACCTGGCGGTAGGCCACGACCTGCTTGTCCTCGGAAGGAGCGTTCTTGCTGTCGTCCAGGAAGAGGAACTCGGTACGGAAGAGACCGACACCCTCGGCGCCCGCTTCGAGAGCGGCCGCGACATCCGCCGGCCCGCCGATGTTGGCCAGCAGCGGCACCTTGTGGCCGTCGGCGGTCGCGCCGGGGCCGGTCGACGCCGCCAGCGCCGCCCTGCGCTCGGCCGCCGCCGCTTCGAGCTGCGACTTCTTCTCCTCGCTCGGGTTCACGAAAACCTCCCCGGAGCTGCCGTCCACCGCTATCAGCGTGCCCTCGGCGATCTCACCGGCGCCCGGCAGGGCGACCACGGCGGGGACACCGAGCGCGCGGGCCAGGATGGCGCTGTGACTGGTGGGGCCGCCCTCCTCGGTCACGAAGCCGAGCACCAGCGTCGGGTCGAGCAGCGCGGTGTCGGCCGGCGCGAGATCACGGGCCACGAGGACATACGGCTCGTCGCTGTCCGGAACACCCGGCATCGGCACCCCGAGCAGCCGCGCCACGATGCGGTTCCGCACGTCGTCGAGGTCGGCCACCCGGCCCGCCAGATACTCACCGGCGTTCGCCAGCAGCTCCCGGTACGCCGCGAACGCGTCGTACACCGCACGCTCGGCAGTGCTCCCGACCGCGACGCGCCGCTCCACGTCGGCCATCAGCTCGGGGTCCTGGGCCATCATCGCCTGCGCCTCGAGCACCGCCTGGGCCTCGCCCCCGGCGAGGTTGCCGCGCGCCATCAGGTCGGCAGCGACCGCTTCCACGGCCTTGCGGGCGCGACCCTGCTCGCGCTCCGCGTCCTGCGCCGGGATCTGCTTGGCCGGCGGCTCGAGGACCGCCGTACCCATGTGCCGTACCTCGCCGATCGCCACACCGTGGCTGACACCGACGCCTCGCAGCGTTGTCTCCATCTCACCCGTCTCCGGATCGGGCGGCGGGTGCGCCCGCCGCGTGGGTCGTCCTGGCCGCCGTCACCCGACGGCGGCGCGTCACTTCCAGAGGAAGAGGGTGTCGCCGGCCTTCACGTCGCCGTCGTCACGAAGCTCGGAGAGCGCGTCAGTCGTCGCCTCCAGGGCCACGACCGGGCACACCGGGGACTTTCCGGCGGCCTCGACGGCGGCGGGGTTCCAGCGCACGATGCTCTGTCCGCGCGTCACGGTGTCGCCCTTGGCGACGAGCAGCTCGAAGCCCTCGCCGTTGAGCTGCACGGTGTCGATACCGAGGTGGGTGAGCACGCCGTGTCCGCTCTCGTCGACGACGACGAACGCGTGCGGGTGCAGGGAGACGATCACACCGTCGACGGGGGAGACGGCCTCGGAGGGCTCCCGCGCGGGGTCGATCGCCGTACCCGGGCCGACCATGGCCCCGGAGAAGACCGGGTCGGGCACGGACGCCAGTCCGATGGCCCGACCTGCGAGCGGGGACGTCACGGTGGTCATGGGAAGCCTCCCAGGCGTGGAGATCTGTACGTACGCCGCCGTCACTGCCTGCCTCCGGCGCGCTGTTCAGCAGCGTATGTCATAGGACGTACCGGTTCCGGAGGACAGATCCTGATCGGTGGTCTAGACGAGAGGTCTAGACCACCCACACTAATGGATTTGCACGTGGTCCGCGACCGCGTGTAGAGTTGTACACCTGCTCGGGACCGAGTGGCGTGGTCAAACGTCCTCACCTGGCAGCAATCCAACTCAGTCAGATCCTAACTCTGGATCACTTTCTGCATGCCTGCAGGACGGTGGTCAGAAGGCCGGAAAATCACTGGTAAGGTTGGAAACACGAAGGGAAGCGCCCGGAGGACAGCCCGAGAGGGTGAGTACAAAGGAAGCGTCCGTTCCTTGAGAACTCAACAGCGTGCCAAAAGTCAACGCCAGATATGTTGATACCCCGTCCATCCGGTTCGGATGGTCGAGGTTCCTTTGAAAAAACACAGCGAGGACGCTGTGAACCGCCGGACTATTCCTCCGGTGGTTCCGCTCTCGTGTGTGTGCACCCGATTACGGGTAAACATTCACGGAGAGTTTGATCCTGGCTCAGGACGAACGCTGGCGGCGTGCTTAACACATGCAAGTCGAACGATGAACCACTTCGGTGGGGATTAGTGGCGAACGGGTGAGTAACACGTGGGCAATCTGCCCTGCACTCTGGGACAAGCCCTGGAAACGGGGTCTAATACCGGATACTGACCCGCCTGGGCATCCAGGCGGGTCGAAAGCTCCGGCGGTGCAGGATGAGCCCGCGGCCTATCAGCTTGTTGGTGAGGTAACGGCTCACCAAGGCGACGACGGGTAGCCGGCCTGAGAGGGCGACCGGCCACACTGGGACTGAGACACGGCCCAGACTCCTACGGGAGGCAGCAGTGGGGAATATTGCACAATGGGCGAAAGCCTGATGCAGCGACGCCGCGTGAGGGATGACGGCCTTCGGGTTGTAAACCTCTTTCAGCAGGGAAGAAGCGAAAGTGACGGTACCTGCAGAAGAAGCGCCGGCTAACTACGTGCCAGCAGCCGCGGTAATACGTAGGGCGCGAGCGTTGTCCGGAATTATTGGGCGTAAAGAGCTCGTAGGCGGCTTGTCGCGTCGGTTGTGAAAGCCCGGGGCTTAACCCCGGGTCTGCAGTCGATACGGGCAGGCTAGAGTTCGGTAGGGGAGATCGGAATTCCTGGTGTAGCGGTGAAATGCGCAGATATCAGGAGGAACACCGGTGGCGAAGGCGGATCTCTGGGCCGATACTGACGCTGAGGAGCGAAAGCGTGGGGAGCGAACAGGATTAGATACCCTGGTAGTCCACGCCGTAAACGGTGGGCACTAGGTGTGGGCGACATTCCACGTCGTCCGTGCCGCAGCTAACGCATTAAGTGCCCCGCCTGGGGAGTACGGCCGCAAGGCTAAAACTCAAAGGAATTGACGGGGGCCCGCACAAGCGGCGGAGCATGTGGCTTAATTCGACGCAACGCGAAGAACCTTACCAAGGCTTGACATACACCGGAAACGTCTGGAGACAGGCGCCCCCTTGTGGTCGGTGTACAGGTGGTGCATGGCTGTCGTCAGCTCGTGTCGTGAGATGTTGGGTTAAGTCCCGCAACGAGCGCAACCCTTGTCCCGTGTTGCCAGCAGGCCCTTGTGGTGCTGGGGACTCACGGGAGACCGCCGGGGTCAACTCGGAGGAAGGTGGGGACGACGTCAAGTCATCATGCCCCTTATGTCTTGGGCTGCACACGTGCTACAATGGCCGGTACAATGAGCTGCGATACCGCGAGGTGGAGCGAATCTCAAAAAGCCGGTCTCAGTTCGGATTGGGGTCTGCAACTCGACCCCATGAAGTCGGAGTCGCTAGTAATCGCAGATCAGCATTGCTGCGGTGAATACGTTCCCGGGCCTTGTACACACCGCCCGTCACGTCACGAAAGTCGGTAACACCCGAAGCCGGTGGCCCAACCCCTTGTGGGAGGGAGCTGTCGAAGGTGGGACTGGCGATTGGGACGAAGTCGTAACAAGGTAGCCGTACCGGAAGGTGCGGCTGGATCACCTCCTTTCTAAGGAGCACTTCTAAGCCGGGCTTGCCCGGTTCAGAGGCCAGCATGCGAGCGAACGTCTCGCACTGGTTGCTCATGGGTGGAACGTTGACTACTCGGCACACTTGATCGTCTTCTCCTTCCAGTACTGCTCGTCAGAGCGTGGAACGAATGAGGGAAGCGGTGAGGGTGTCGGGCACGCTGTTGGGTGTCTGAGGGCACGGCCGTATGGCTGCCTTCAGTGCCGGCCCCAGTGCACTCGAGCTCATGGCTCGGGGTGATGGGTGGTTGGTCGTTGTTTGAGAACTGCACAGTGGACGCGAGCATCTGTGGCCAAGTTTTTAAGGGCGCACGGTGGATGCCTTGGCACCAGGAACCGATGAAGGACGTGGGAGGCCACGATAGTCCCCGGGGAGTCGTCAACCAGGCTTTGATCCGGGGGTTTCCGAATGGGGAAACCCGGCAGTCGTCATGGGCTGTCACCCTTGCCTGAACACATAGGGCAAGTGGAGGGAACGCGGGGAAGTGAAACATCTCAGTACCCGCAGGAAGAGAAAACAACCGTGATTCCGGGAGTAGTGGCGAGCGAAACCGGATGAGGCCAAACCGTATGCGTGTGAGACCCGGCAGGGGTTGCGCATACGGGGTTGTGGGATCTCTCTTCTACGGTCTGCCGGCCGTGGGACGAGTCAGAAACCGTTGATGTAGGCGAAGGACATGCGAAAGGTCCGGCGTAGAGGGTAAGACCCCCGTAGTCGAAACATCAGCGGCTCGTTTGAGAGACACCCAAGTAGCACGGGGCCCGAGAAATCCCGTGTGAATCTGGCGGGACCACCCGCTAAGCCTAAATATTCCCTGGTGACCGATAGCGGATAGTACCGTGAGGGAATGGTGAAAAGTACCGCGGGAGCGGAGTGAAATAGTACCTGAAACCGTGTGCCTACAAGCCGTGGGAGCGTCGGGTAGGAACTTGTTCCTACCTCGTGACTGCGTGCCTTTTGAAGAATGAGCCTGCGAGTTTGCGGTGTGTTGCGAGGTTAACCCGGGTGGGGAAGCCGTAGCGAAAGCGAGTCCGAATAGGGCGTTTCAGTAGCACGCTCAAGACCCGAAGCGGAGTGATCTAGCCATGGGCAGGTTGAAGCGGAGGTAAGACTTCGTGGAGGACCGAACCCACCAGGGTTGAAAACCTGGGGGATGACCTGTGGTTAGGGGTGAAAGGCCAATCAAACTCCGTGATAGCTGGTTCTCCCCGAAATGCATTTAGGTGCAGCGTCGTGTGTTTCTTGCCGGAGGTAGAGCACTGGATAGGCGATGGGCCCTACCGGGTTACTGACCTTAGCCAAACTCCGAATGCCGGTAAGTGAGAGCGCGGCAGTGAGACTGTGGGGGATAAGCTCCATGGTCGAGAGGGAAACAGCCCAGAGCATCGACTAAGGCCCCTAAGCGTACGCTAAGTGGGAAAGGATGTGGAGTCGCACAGACAACCAGGAGGTTGGCTTAGAAGCAGCCACCCTTGAAAGAGTGCGTAATAGCTCACTGGTCTAGTGATTCCGCGCCGACAATGTAGCGGGGCTCAAGCGTACCGCCGAAGTCGTGTCATTCACACAATAGGGCCAACGCCTGTGTGGATGGGTAGGGGAGCGTCGTGTGCCGGGTGAAGCAGCGCCGGAAGGCAGTTGTGGACGGTTCACGAGTGAGAATGCAGGCATGAGTAGCGATTCACACGTGAGAAACGTGTGCGCCGATTGACTAAGGGTTCCTGGGTCAAGCTGATCTGCCCAGGGTAAGTCGGGACCTAAGGCGAGGCCGACAGGCGTAGTCGATGGATAACCGGTTGATATTCCGGTACCCGCTGTGAAGCGTCAAACATCGAATCCAGTGATGCTAAGCCCGTGAAGCCGCCGGCTGAGTCTTCGGACGAGGTCGGAGTGGTGGAGCCGGTGACCCGAGCTGGTAGTAGGTGAGTGATGGGGTGACGCAGGAAGGTAGTCCATCCCGGGCGGTGGTTGTCCCGGGGTAAGGGTGTAGGCCGGACGGTAGGTAAATCCGCCGTTCATTAAGGCTGAGACCTGATGCCGAGCCGATTGTGGTGAAGTGGATGATCCTATGCTGTCGAGAAAAGCCTCTAGCGAGTTTCATGGCGGCCCGTACCCTAAACCGACTCAGGTGGTCAGGTAGAGAATACCGAGGCGTTCGGGTGAACTATGGTTAAGGAACTCGGCAAAATGCCCCCGTAACTTCGGGAGAAGGGGGGCCACGTCTGGTGAGAGCACTTGCTGCTCGAGCTGGGGGTGGCCGCAGAGACCAGCGAGAAGCGACTGTTTACTAAAAACACAGGTCCGTGCGAAGCCGTAAGGCGATGTATACGGACTGACGCCTGCCCGGTGCTGGAACGTTAAGGGGACCGGTTAGCTCACTTTCGGGTGGGCGAAGCTGAGAACTTAAGCGCCAGTAAACGGCGGTGGTAACTATAACCATCCTAAGGTAGCGAAATTCCTTGTCGGGTAAGTTCCGACCTGCACGAATGGCGTAACGACTTCTCGACTGTCTCAACCATAGGCCCGGTGAAATTGCACTACGAGTAAAGATGCTCGTTTCGCGCAGCAGGACGGAAAGACCCCGGGACCTTTACTACAGTTTGATATTGGTGTTCGGTTCGGCTTGTGTAGGATAGCTGGGAGACTTTGAACTCTGGACGCCAGTTCAGGGGGAGTCGTCGTTGAAATACCAGTCTGGTCGTGCTGGATGTCTAACCTGGGTCCGTGATCCGGATCAGGGACAGTGTCTGATGGGTAGTTTAACTGGGGCGGTTGCCTCCTAAAGAGTAACGGAGGCGCCCAAAGGTTCCCTCAGCCTGGTTGGCAATCAGGTGTTGAGTGTAAGTGCACAAGGGAGCTTGACTGTGAGACCGACGGGTCGAGCAGGGACGAAAGTCGGGACTAGTGATCCGGCGGTGGCTTGTGGAAGCGCCGTCGCTCAACGGATAAAAGGTACCCCGGGGATAACAGGCTGATCTTCCCCAAGAGTCCATATCGACGGGATGGTTTGGCACCTCGATGTCGGCTCGTCGCATCCTGGGGCTGGAGTCGGTCCCAAGGGTTGGGCTGTTCGCCCATTAAAGCGGTACGCGAGCTGGGTTTAGAACGTCGTGAGACAGTTCGGTCCCTATCCGCTGTGCGCGTAGGAGTCTTGAGAAGGGCTGTCCCTAGTACGAGAGGACCGGGACGGACGAACCTCTGGTGTGCCAGTTGTTCTGCCAAGGGCATGGCTGGTTGGCTACGTTCGGGAGGGATAACCGCTGAAAGCATCTAAGCGGGAAGCCTGCTTCGAGATGAGGACTCCCACCTCCTAGAGAGGGTAAGGCTCCCAGTAGACGACTGGGTTGATAGGCCGGATATGGAAGCACGGTAACGTGTGGAGTTGACCGGTACTAATAGGCCGAGGGCTTGTCCTCAGTTGCTCGCGTCCACTGTGTTGGTTCTGAAACCACGAACAACCCCATGTGCCACACATGGTGCGGTTGTCAGTTTCATAGTGTTTCGGTGGTCATAGCGTAGGGGAAACGCCCGGTTACATTCCGAACCCGGAAGCTAAGCCTTACAGCGCCGATGGTACTGCAGGGGGGACCCTGTGGGAGAGTAGGACGCCGCCGAACTCCTTTTAGAGCTCTGGCTCTTGGGCGTACAGCCCAAGAGCCAGAGCTTTTTTGCGTTGAGGTAGGGTCGGGGGGCATCATCGACACGTTTCCCACAGGAGGATCCCGGGTGGAGGTCCAGGAGACGCGGGTCCAGACAGACCGCGTCCTCACCATCCCGAACATGCTCAGCATGGCACGGCTCGTCGGCGTACCGCTGTTCCTGTGGCTGATCCTCCGGCCGGAGTTCGGCGGTCCGAAGAGCGACGGCTGGGCGCTCCTGGTGCTGGCTCTCAGCGGCGTCAGCGACTACCTGGACGGCAAGCTCGCGCGGCGGTGGAACCAGGTCAGCAGCCTCGGCCGGCTGCTCGACCCGGCCGCCGACCGGCTCTACATCCTCTCCACCCTGGTCGGCCTCACCTGGCGCGAGATCCTGCCGCTCTGGCTGACCGCCCTGCTTCTGGCCCGTGAGCTGGTCCTGCTCGTGATGGTGGGCATCCTCCGCCGGCACGGCTATCCGCCGCCCCAGGTGAACTTCCTGGGGAAGGCGGCGACCTTCAACCTGATGTACGCCTTCCCACTGCTCCTGCTCAGTGACGGAACTGGCTGGATCTCGTCACTCGCTGCTATTTTCGGCTGGGCGTTCGCAGGATGGGGTACAACCCTGTATTGGTGGGCAGGAGTGCTCTATGTGGTCCAAGTCCGCCGCCTGATCCGTGCGGACGCTGTGGCCGATTGAACTCGCTGATTGGTATGCGCATCGAGGCGCGATGTCCCGTCGTGGAAAAACGAGGGGACAGCTCTGGCGGGTGAAGTCGGCCAGACCGTCGTCTCTTCGAGGAGGACGCTTCCGACATGAAGGCCGTCGTGATGGCCGGAGGCGAAGGCACCCGCCTTCGCCCCATGACCTCAAGCATGCCCAAGCCGCTCCTGCCGGTGGCCAACCGGCCGATCATGGAGCACGTCCTGCGGCTGCTCAAAAGGCATGGGCTCAACGAAACAGTTGTGACTGTCCAGTTCCTTGCGTCGCTCGTCAAGAACTACTTCGGTGACGGCGAAGAGCTCGGAATGGAACTGAGCTATGCCAATGAGGAGAAGCCACTCGGTACCGCCGGGAGCGTGAAGAACGCCGAGGAGGCACTGAAGGACGATGCTTTCCTCGTCATCTCCGGCGACGCCCTGACCGACTTCGACCTCACCGATCTGATCAATTTCCACAAGGAAAAGGGCGCCCTGGTCACGGTCTGCCTGACCCGCGTTCCCAATCCGCTGGAATTCGGCATCACCATCGTGGACGAGGAAGGCAAGGTCGAGCGCTTCCTGGAGAAGCCGACCTGGGGGCAGGTCTTCTCCGACACGGTGAACACCGGCATCTACGTCATGGAGCCCGAGGTCTTCGACTACGTCGAGCCCGATGTGCCCGTCGACTGGTCCGGCGACGTCTTCCCGCAGCTGATGAAGGACGGCAAGCCCATCTACGGCTACGTCGCCGAGGGCTACTGGGAGGACGTCGGCACACACGAGAGCTATGTGAAGGCCCAGGCCGACGTCCTGGAGGGCAAGGTCGACGTCGACATCGACGGCTTCGAGATCTCCCCCGGTGTCTGGGTCGCCGAAGGCGCCGAGGTGCACCCCGACGCCGTACTGCGGGGGCCGCTGTACATCGGCGACTACGCCAAGGTCGAGGCCGGCGCGGAGATCCGCGAGCACACCGTCGTGGGGTCCAACGTCGTCGTCAAGAGCGGCGCCTTCCTGCACAAGGCCGTCGTCCACGACAACGTCTACGTGGGGCCGCACAGCAATCTGCGGGGCTGCGTCGTCGGCAAGAACACCGACATCATGCGCGCGGCGCGGATCGAGGACGGCGCCGTCATCGGCGACGAGTGCCTGATCGGCGAGGAATCGATTGTCCAGGGCAACGTGCGGGTCTACCCGTTCAAGACCATCGAAGCCGGCGCGTTCGTCAACACCTCGGTCATCTGGGAGTCCCGGGGGCAGGCCCACCTCTTCGGCGCCAGGGGCGTGTCCGGCATCCTCAACGTCGAGATCACCCCGGAGCTCGCGGTGCGCCTGGCCGGCGCCTACGCGACGACCCTGAAGAAGGGCTCGACCGTCACCACGGCGCGCGACCACTCCCGTGGCGCCCGAGCGCTGAAGCGCGCGGTCATCTCCGCGCTGCAGGCCAGCGCCATCGACGTACGGGACCTGGAGAACGTGCCGCTTCCCGTGGCGCGGCAGCAGACCGCGCGGGGCAGCGCCGGCGGCATCATGATCCGGACCACGCTCGGTGTGCCGGACTCCGTCGACATCATGTTCTTCGACGGGCAGGGCGCCGACCTCTCACAGGGCAGCCAGCGGAAGCTGGACCGGGTGTTCGCGCGGCAGGAGTACCGGCGCGCGTTCCCCGGCGAGATCGGGGACCTGCACTTCCCCGCCAGCGTCTTCGACTCCTACACGGGCTCCCTGCTGCGCAACGTCGACATCACCGGCATCGCGGAGTCCGGGCTCAAGGTCGTCGTCGACGCGTCCAACGGCAGCGCCGGACTGGTGCTGCCGAGCCTCCTCGGCAAGCTGGGCGTCGACTCCCTGACGATCAATCCCGGCCTCGACGAGTCCCGGCCGACCGAGACGGCCGACATGCGGCGCTCGGGGCTGGTCAGGCTCGGGGAGATCGTGGCGTCCTCCGGCGCCGCCTTCGGCGTGCGGTTCGACCCCGTCGGTGAGCGGCTGTCCCTCGTCGACGAGAAGGGGCGGATCGTCGAGGACGACCGGTCACTGCTCGTGATGCTCGACCTCATCGCCTCCGAGCGGCGCAGCGGCCGGGTCGCGCTCCCGGTGACCACCACCAGGATCGCCGAGCAGGTCGCGGCGTACCACGGCACCCAGGTCGAGTGGACGACCACCTCGCCCGACGACCTGACGCGCGTGGGCGGCGAGGAAGGGACGATCTTCGGCGGTGACGGCAAGGGCGGCTTCATCGTCCCCGAGTTCAGCAGCGTCTACGACGGCACCGCGGCCTTCGTGCGGCTCATCGGGCTGGTGGCGCGGACCCAGCTCACGCTCAGCCAGATCGACGCGCGCATTCCGCGGGCCCATGTGCTCAAGCGGGACCTGGCGACCCCTTGGGCCGTCAAGGGCCTGGTGATGCGGCGGGTCGTCGAGGCCGCCGGGGACCGCTTCGTGGACACCACGGACGGGGTGCGCGTGGTGGAGGCCGACGGCCGCTGGGTGATGGTGCTGCCCGACCCGGCCGAGGCGGTCACCCATCTGTGGGCCGAGGGCCCCGACGACGCCTCCGCCCAGGCACTGCTCGACGAGTGGGCGGCCGTCGTGGACAGCGCGGGACGGTAGGACCGGCAGGACACCTGTATGCCGGACAAGTGCCCCCAACGGGGCCTGTCCGGCATGCCGGCAGGGGCATTCGGAGGTAGTGCTCGCGGCGTGCGACGATGTGCGGCATGCCGCAGCAACACCCCGTTCGGAGCACACCCGCGCGGCCCGCGCGCCCGGACGCCTCCATGTCGTTGATCACCAACGTCATGGACCACAGCCTCGACGACGGATACGCCGAGGCCGCCGCACGGAAGAAGGCCGACGGGGACGGCGGCATGCCGAAGACGCTCCGGGCGAGGCTCGGCCTCGCCGTCGGCCTGGTGCTCGCCGCCCTGATCGTCACCGTGGGCGCCGCCCAGGCGCGCGTCGCCGCTCCCGTCGTCGCCAAGGAGCGCGAGGAGCTGATCGACCGGATCGACCAGGAGACCGGGGCCGCTGAGAAGCTCGAGGACCGCGTCGACGAACTGCGCGCCGATGTGAGCGCACGGCAGCGCGACGCGCTCCGGGACAGCGGAGGCGACGGATCCGCGCTGGTCGGGATCCTGTCCGGCGCCGTCGCGGTGCACGGCCCCGGGGTGCGGCTCGTGGTGGACGACGCCAAGGACGCCAGCGGCGGCGGCGACGGCGACCCGCGGTCGACCTCCGGGTTCTCCGACACCGGACGGGTCCGCGACCGCGACATGCAGCGGATCGTCAACGGGCTGTGGGAGTCCGGCGCCGAGGCCGTCTCCATCAACGGACAGCGGCTGACCGCCCTGTCGGCGATCAGGGCCGCCGGAGACGCGATACTGGTCGACAACAAGCCGCTGGTGCCGCCGTACACGGTGCTGGCGGTGGGGGACGGCGGGCAGCTGAGCGACCGGTTCCAGAACAGCGCGGACGGGCTGTATCTGCATGCCCTCCAGGAGAACTACGGCATCCGCACGGGCATCTCCGCACAGGACGACGTCCGGCTGCCTGCCGCAACGAGTGTGAGCGTGCGTACCGCACAGCCGATAACCGAGAAGGGCACATCGTGATCGCCGTACTGGGCCTCGTCGTGGGAGTCGTGGCCGGACTGTTGGTCCGGCCCGAGGTTCCGGCGGTCGTCGAGCCTTATCTGCCGATCGCCGTCGTCGCGGCGCTCGACGCCGTGTTCGGAGGGCTGCGGGCCATGCTCGACGGGATCTTCGACGACAAGGTCTTCGTGGTCTCGTTCCTGTCGAACGTGGTCGTCGCCGCACTCATCGTCTTCCTCGGCGACAAGCTCGGCGTGGGCGCCCAGCTGTCCACGGGTGTCGTGGTGGTCCTCGGCATCCGCATCTTCTCCAACGCCGCGGCGATCCGCCGGCACGTGTTCCGGGCGTGAGGCCGATGAACGAGCGCGAGCACGACGAGACGACACGCCCGGCGGTGTCCCCGCCCAGGACCGCGCCCGACGCCGCCCCGCCCCCGGCCGGCCTGCGCAGGGAACTGCCCGCCGAGGTGCCCGCCGGGATACCCACGAGGACGCCCGCACCCGCGGAGGAGGACGCTCCGAAGCCCCCGCCCGGTCTGACCGGCCGGCAGCGGCTGGCTGCGGGGCTGTGGCCGCCGAGGGTGACCCGGGCCCAACTCATCGTCGCCCTGCTCCTGTTCGGGCTCGGCTTCGGCCTGGCCGTCCAGGTGGCGTCGAACAGCGACACCGACAGCGCGCTGCGCGGGGCACGTCAGGAAGATCTTGTGCGCATCCTCGATGAACTCGACGACCGCACAGAGCGTCTTGAGGACGAGAAGCAGGGACTCGAGAAGCAGCGCGACGAGCTGGAGAACAGCTCCGACCAGGCCGAAGAGGCCCGTAGGCAGACGATCGAGAAGGAACGGCAACTCGGTGTGCTGGCGGGAAGCGTGGCGGCGCAGGGCCCCGGGATCACGATGACCGTCGAGGACACGAAGGGGACGGTGGAGGCGGACATGCTGCTCGACGCCATCCAGGAGCTGCGCGCGGCGGGTGCCGAGGCGATCCAGGTGAACGGTGTGCGGGTGGTGGCCGGCACCTACCTCACGGACTCCGGCAACGGTGTCGGAGTGGACGGGAACAAGATCACCGCGCCGTATCGTTTCAAGGTCATCGGCAAGTCGCAGGACCTCGAGCCGGCGCTCAACATCCCGGGAGGCGTGGTGCAGACTCTCGAGAAGGAACAGGCCACGGTTACCGTGGAGCAGTCGACCAAGATCATTGTGGACGCCTTGCGGGCGGTGAAGCGGCCTGACTACGCTCGGTCGTCCTCGCAGTGAACCGGGGGTGCATGGCGGGAGTACGGCGAGGGCATGAGGTTGCGGGGGGTCGGCGCACCGATTGGGTGGTGCGTGGTGGAAACTGTCTGGCGGAGGCGGACGTTGTGAAGATGTCCGGGTCGGCCAATGTGTTCAGTCAGGGTTCGTCCTGCCCCACGGGCGGGTCTGTTTCGGTCAAGGGGAATCGCCCGTGAAGTTGTTTGCGAAGTTGTTCGGCAAGAGCGCGCGGCGAGAGGACAGCGACAACGCGACCGCTCGTCACCGCGCACAGCCCGAGGCGGAAGGTCAGCGTCCGCTGTTCCGGGACCAGGTGGGCGGCCAGGGCGCGCCGTCCGTTGACCCTGCGCAGTCGGGCGGCATAGGTTTCGGGCAACCGTCGACCTCAGGTACGGGTGGAGAGTTCTCCGACCCGTACGCGTCCCACGCCCCCGGCGGGCAGCCGCGGCAGGAGGATCCGTCCATGTCGGCCCTGGTGTGTACGAGGTGCGGCAACCGCAACCCGGAGAACAGCCGTTTCTGTTCCAATTGCGGCGCGCCGCTCAAGCCCGGGGTCACCCCGGAGCGCCCCTCCGAGACGACGTCCACGATCTCGATCTCCGGTCTCGAGGCCTACGACGCCGAGGTCACCGGTCAGACGCAGGTGCCCGCGCTCTCTCCCGAGGCGCAGGCGGCCGTCGACGCGCTGCCGATGGGTTCCGCGCTCCTGGTCGTGCGCCGCGGTCCGAACTCGGGCAGCCGCTTCCTGCTGGACGGCGACCTGACCACGGCCGGGCGTCACCCGCAGAGCGACATCTTCCTGGACGACGTCACGGTCTCCCGCCGGCACGTGGAGTTCCGGCGCAGCCCCGACGGCTCCTTCACGGTGGCCGACGTGGGCAGCCTGAACGGCACCTACGTCAACCGGGAGCGGATCGACCAGGTCGCCCTGTCCAACGGTGACGAGGTGCAGATCGGCAAGTACCGGCTGGTCTTCTACGCGAGCCAGCGGGGCTACTGATCTCCCCGGATCCGACCGGGGGACCCCAGGGAAGGTCCATGGTTCAGACACCGAGCGGCGGTGCCGGGCACGGCGCCGCCGCCGCGGGCGCCGGACTGATAAGCATCGGCGCGGTGCTGAACGTGCTGCGCGAGGAGTTTCCCGAGGTCACCATCTCCAAGATCCGTTTCCTGGAGTCGGAGGGGCTGATCGAGCCCCGGCGGACCCCCTCGGGGTACCGCAAGTTCAGCGCCGCGGACGTCGAGCGTCTCGGCCATGTGCTGAGGATGCAGCGCGACCACTATCTGCCGCTCAAGGTGATCCGCGAGCACCTGGACGCCGTGGAGCGCGGCGAGGCCGTGCGGCTGCCGGCGGTGGGCCGTCCCCGTGACGGGGAGCCCGTTCTCCAGGAGCCCGCCGAGGAGGCGCCCGCGGTGGCGCGCATCGGGCGTGGCGAGCTGCTGGCGGCGGCCGGCATCGACGAGCGGACGCTCGCCGAGTGGGAGTCGTACGGGCTGCTCGCCCCGGACGCCGACGGGGCCTACGACGCCGAGGCGGTCACCGTGGCCGGGCTCGTCACCGAGCTGGGACGGTTCGGCATCGGGCCGCGCCATCTGCGGGCGATGAAGGCCGCGGCCGAGCGGGAGGCCGGACTGGTGGACCAGGTGGTCGCCCCGCTGAAACGCCACCGCAACCCGCAGACCAGGGCTCACGCGGAGGCCCGTACCAAGGAGCTGGCGGGGCTCACGGTGAAGCTGCACGCCGCGCTGCTGCAGGCGGCGCTCGGGGTACGGCTGCCCTGAGACGGCGCGGCCGGAGGGCCGGATCGGCCACCCGTTCCCTGCCCGACTACCCAAACGTCCCGGGCACGGCCTAGGGTTGCTGTGTGAACGAGCTCGATGTCGTAGGTGTCCGGGTCGAGATGCCCTCCAACCAACCGATCGTGCTGTTGCGTGAAGTGGGCGGCGACCGCTACCTCCCCATCTGGATCGGACCGGGGGAGGCGACGGCCATCGCCTTCGCCCAGCAGGGCATGGCACCCGCACGGCCGCTGACCCACGACCTGTTCAAGGACGTGCTGGAGGCCGTCGGCCAGGAGCTCACGGAAGTGCGCATCACCGACCTGCGGGAGGGCGTGTTCTACGCGGAGCTGGTGTTCGCCAGCGGAGTCGAGGTGAGCGCCCGTCCCTCCGACGCCATAGCACTGGCCCTGCGGACCGGTACGCCGATCTACGGCAGTGACACGGTGCTCGACGACGCCGGGATCGCCATTCCCGACGAGCAGGAGGACGAGGTGGAGAAGTTCCGCGAGTTCCTCGACCAGATCTCGCCGGAGGACTTCGGAACCAGCAACCAGTGAGGGTGGTCTCCGCCCCCGCCGGTCGGCCGGCGGGGCCCGTGCCGAGAGCATTCGGCTAGCCTTTCCCCGCGGTGGGGCACGGGAAACCACTCTTAGGGTGATTATCACTCGGCGTGCCGAGTGTGGCGATCGTTGACGCACCCTTGGTGACTGCCTACCGTCGAGGAGGCAGGTCAAGGACGGAGGTCGGCGTGAGAAACAGCGGCGACGGTACGGCGGGGGGCGCCCCCGAGCGCGGTTTCGGGGCGAACGGGCCGTATCCTCCCCAGAGCTCGCGGCTCCGTTCGAGCGAGGGACATCCCCCGTACGGCGGCGTGACCGAGCAGGCTCCGCAGCGACCGACGGCTGTGCCGAGCAGCGGAGGGGCGGCGTCCATGGCGTCCGAGCAGATCGGCTACCGGGGGCCCACGGCCTGTGCCGCCGCGGGCATCACCTACCGGCAGCTCGACTACTGGGCCCGCACCGGGCTGGTCGAGCCGAGCGTGCGGCCCGCCCACGGATCGGGCACCCAGCGGCTGTACAGCTTCCGCGACGTCGTCGTGCTGAAGATCGTCAAGAGGTTCCTCGACACCGGCGTCTCCCTGCAGAACATCCGCACCGCGGTACGGCATCTGCGCGAGTGCGGCTTCAGTGATCTGGAGCGCATGACGCTGATGAGCGACGGGGCCACGGTCTACGAGTGCACCTCGCCCGACGAGGTGCACGCCCTGCTCCAGGGCGGCCAGGGCGTCTTCGGCATCGCCGTGGGCGTGGTGTGGCGGGACGTCGAGAGCGCGCTGTCACAGCTGCACGGAGAGCGCGTCGACACCGGGGAGACCCTGATCGGGCACAACCCGATGGACGAGCTCGCGAGGCGGCGGAACAAGGCGGTCTGAGGGCGTCCGGGGCCTCCCGGGGGCTGTGACGCCCGCATTGTCAGTGGCGTAGGGCAGCATCGGAGACGTGAGATCCGCGCCCACCATCCTGCATCTCGACATGGATGCCTTCTTCGCCTCGGTGGAGCAGGCGTCCAAGCCGAGCCTGCGCGGCAAGGCGGTCGTGGTGGGCGGGCTCGGCCCGCGCGGCGTGGTGGCGACCGCCTCCTACGAGGCGCGGATCTTCGGGGTCCACTCGGCGATGCCCATGGCGCAGGCCCGGCGGCTCGCGCCGAACGCCGCCTACCTGGTGCCCCGGTTCGCCCTTTACCGCTCCGTCAGCGAGCAGGTGATGGCGCTGCTGGCGGCGCTGTCCCCCCTGGTGGAGCCGCTCAGCCTGGACGAGGCGTTCGTGGACCTGGAGGCCGGCGGCACGGCCTGGGACGAGCGCTCGGCCAGGCTGGCCGGGCAGAAGCTGCGCGCGGACATACGAGCGGTCACGGGGCTCACCGGTTCGGTGGGGCTCGCGGCCTCCAAGATGCTCGCGAAGATCGCCTCCGAGCAGGCCAAGCCCGACGGGCTGGTGCTGATCGAGCCGGGCACGGAGCGCGCCCTGCTGGAGCCGCTGACCGTCCGCACCCTGCCCGGCGTGGGCCCGGCGACCGGCGACCATCTGCGCCGGGCCGGCATCCACACGGTCGGGGAGCTCGCGGAGGCGGGGGAGGACGAGCTCGTACGGCTGCTGGGCAAGGCCCACGGGCACGCCCTCTTCGCGATGGCCCTGGCCAGGGACGAGCGGCCCGTGGTGGCCGAGCGGGAGACGAAGTCGGTGTCCGTCGAGGACACGTACGACGTGGACATCCACGACCGGGTGCGGGTCGGGACGGAGGTGCGGCGGCTCGCCGACCGGTGTGTGCGCAGACTGCGGGCGGCGGGGCTGTCGGGGCGGACCATCGTGCTGAAGGTGCGCCGGTACGACTTCTCCACCCTCACCCGGTCCGAGACGCTGCGCGGCCCCACGGACGATCCGGCGGTGGTGCGGGAGGCGGCGGGGCGGCTGCTGGACTCCGTCGACACCACGGGCGGCGTACGACTGCTGGGAGTGGGGGTCAGCGGACTGGCCGACTACACACAGGAGGACCTGTTCGCGCAGGCCGCGGGGAGGGACGCGGGCGACACCCCGTACGAGGAGGACGAAACGGCGCACACGCCGGAGCGGGAGGCCCCCGCCGAGCGGCGCTGGCCTGCCGGTCACGACGTGCGGCACTCCGTGTACGGGCACGGATGGGTGCAGGGAAGCGGGCTGGGCCGGGTCACCGTGCGCTTCGAGACGCCCCTCTCCGAGCCGGGCCGGGTGCGGACGTTCCGTGTCGGCGACCCGGCCCTCGAGCCGGCGGAGCCGCTGCCGCTGGTCCCGCGCGTGCCCGGGGAGAAGGAGGACGTGGGCGCCGGCGGAGGGGCGGACGCGGAGAGCTCCTGAGCGGGCGGCTCAGGCCTGCTTGTCGTGGCCGGCGAGCCTGCCGAAGTCGCGGTCCGGCAGGGGCGGAGGGGCGGAGATGTCGAGGCCGTAGTGGTGGTAGAGCTGGAGCTCCTGCTCGGGGGAGAGATGGCGGCCCACGCCGAAGTCGGGTGCGTCCTTGATGAGGGCGCGTTCGAAGGGCACCTGGAGGGCGCCGTCGACGATCTCGCTCGGCTCCAGGGGGACGAAGGCGTCCCTGCTGAACAGGCCGGTGCGTATGGCCGCCCACTCCGGCACACCGGTGGCGTCGTCGAGGTAGACCTCGTCGATCGTGCCGATCCGGGTGCCGTTGCGGTCGAACGCCTTGCGGCCGATCAGGTGACGCGGATCGATGTCGGTCTGCACAGGCCCTCCACTGCTCGCAAACTCATCCGTAAGCACTACAGAACGGCACAATCGGCGGAGCGGCCACTCGAAGGTCCGGGCCCGGTGCTCGCTGGTACGCTGGCAAACGGCTGCTGACCCCGCGCGGGAGAGTCCCCCGGACACCACCGGGGGCGCCGAAGGAGCAAATCCTCCCCGGAATCTCTCAGGCACACGTACCGCGCGGACGAGGTCACTCTGGAAAGCAGGGCGGGTGTCGACGGCTTCCGCTCTCACCGACGGTGAAAGCCGGGCGTCTTCGGGCGATCCGGTGAAGCTCTCAGGTTGAGATGACAGAGGGGGAGGCCGTCCGGGCACCCGCGCCGTGGTGCCCCTCGAAGGTCGTCGGACCAGGAGGCCTCCTCAATGACCGCCCCTCGTACTCCGCTCTCCGAACTCGAACAGGGAATCCCCTTCGAGCAGCGCCACATCGGCCCCGACCACGAGGCACGGGCCAAGATGCTCGCGCAGGTCGGCTACGGCTCGCTGGACGAGCTGACGGCCGCCGCGGTGCCGGATGTGATCAAGAACGCCGACGCGCTGGACCTGCCGGGTGCCCGGAGCGAGGCCGAGGTGCTGGCCGAGCTGCGGTCGCTGGCCGACCGCAACGAGGTGCTGGGCTCCATGATCGGGCTCGGCTACTACGGCACCTTCACCCCGCCGGTCATCCTGCGCAACGTGATGGAGAACCCCGCCTGGTACACGGCCTACACGCCGTACCAGCCGGAGATCTCGCAGGGCCGGCTCGAGGCGCTGCTGAACTTCCAGACCGTGGTCGCCGAGCTCACCGGACTGCCCACGTCCGGCGCCTCCCTGCTCGACGAGGGCACCGCCGCCGCCGAGGCGATGGCCCTGTCGCGGCGCATGGGCAAGAACAAGAAGGGCCTCTTCCTGGTCGACGCGGACGCCCTTCCGCAGACGATCGCCGTGATCGAGACCCGCGCCGAGCCGACCGGCGTCGAGGTCGTCGTCGCCGACCTGAGCGACGGCATCCCCGCCGCGCTCGCCGAGCGCGAGATCAACGGCGTACTCATCCAGTACCCGGGTGCCTCCGGCGCCGTACGCGACATCAAGCCGGTCATCGACCAGGCGCACGGGCTCGGCGCGCTCGTCACCGTCGCCGCCGACCTGCTCGCCCTCACCCTGCTGAAGTCGCCCGGTGAGCTGGGCGCGGACATCGCGGTCGGCACCACCCAGCGCTTCGGTGTGCCGATGGGCTTCGGCGGACCGCACGCCGGCTACATGGCCGTGCAGGAGAAGATGGCGCGCAGCCTGCCCGGCCGGCTCGTCGGCGTCTCCGTCGACGCGGACGGGCACAAGGCGTACCGCCTCGCCCTGCAGACCCGTGAGCAGCACATCCGCCGCG
The DNA here is from genome assembly GCF_003665435.1 of Streptomyces fungicidicus. Taxonomy (NCBI): domain Bacteria; kingdom Bacillati; phylum Actinomycetota; class Actinomycetes; order Kitasatosporales; family Streptomycetaceae; genus Streptomyces; species Streptomyces fungicidicus. Next base: position 1,206,970 of record NZ_CP023407.1, on the reverse strand, counting down.
AGAAGGCCACCAGCAACATCTGCACCGCCCAGGTGCTGCTCGCCGTCATGGCCGGCATGTACGCCGTCTACCACGGCCCGGAGGGGCTGCGGCTGATCGCGCGGCGCACCCACCGGTACGCCACCGTGCTCGCCGAGGGGCTGCGGGCCGGCGGAGCCGAGATCGTGCACGGCTCCTACTTCGACACGCTGACGGTGCGCGTCGCCGGGCGGGCCGCCGAGGTCGCCGCCGCCGCCCGCGACAACGGGGTCAACCTGCGTCTCGTCGACGCCGACCACGTCTCCCTCGCCTGCGACGAGACCACCACCCGGGCCCAGCTGACCGCCGTGTGGAGCGCCTTCGGCGTGGAGGGCGACACCGAGGCCCTGGACGCGACCGCGCGGGACACGCTGCCGGACGCCCTGCTGCGCGACGACGAGTACCTGACGCACCCCGTCTTCCAGCAGCACCGCTCCGAGACCGCCATGCTGCGCTACCTGCGCCGGCTCGCCGACCGCGACTACGCGCTCGACCGCGGCATGATCCCGCTGGGCTCCTGCACCATGAAGCTCAACGCGACCACCGAGATGGAGCCGGTCACCTGGCCCGAGTTCGGGCAGCTGCACCCCTTCGTGCCCGCCGAGCAGGCGGGGGGCTACCTCACGCTCATCCACGAGCTGGAGGAGCGTCTCGCCGAGGTCACCGGTTACGACAAGGTGTCCCTCCAGCCCAACGCCGGCTCCCAGGGCGAGCTGGCCGGACTGCTCGCCGTCCGCGGCTACCACCGGGCCAACGGCGACGAGCAGCGCACCGTCTGCCTGATCCCGTCGTCCGCGCACGGCACCAACGCCGCCAGCGCCGTGATGGCCGGGATGAAGGTCGTCGTGGTCAGGACCTCCGACGACGGCGAGGTCGACGTCGCGGACCTGCGGGCCAAGATCGGGCAGTACCGCGACCAGCTCGCGGTGCTGATGATCACGTACCCCTCGACGCACGGTGTGTTCGAGGAGCACGTCGCCGACATCTGCGCCGAGGTGCACGAGGCCGGCGGTCAGGTGTACGTGGACGGCGCCAACCTCAACGCCCTGGTGGGTCTCGCCAAGCCGGGTCACTTCGGCGGCGACGTCTCGCACCTGAACCTGCACAAGACCTTCTGCATCCCGCACGGCGGCGGCGGTCCCGGCGTCGGCCCGGTCGGCGTGCGGGCGCACCTGGCCCCGTACCTGCCGAACCACCCGCTCCAGCCGGAGGCCGGTCCGGAGACGGGCGTGGGGCCCATCTCGGCGGCGCCGTGGGGCTCGGCGGGCATCCTGCCCATCTCCTGGGCGTACGTCCGTCTCATGGGCGGCGAGGGGCTCAAGCGGGCCACGCAGGTGGCCGTGCTCAGCGCCAACTACATCGCCAAGCGCCTCGAGCCGCACTTCCCGGTGCTCTACACCGGCCCCGGCGGGCTGGTCGCGCACGAGTGCATCATCGACCTGCGCCCGCTCACCAAGGCGACCGGTGTCAGCGTCGACGACGTCGCCAAGCGGCTGATCGACTACGGCTTCCACGCGCCGACGATGTCGTTCCCGGTGGCCGGCACGCTGATGATCGAGCCCACCGAGTCCGAGGACCTGTCCGAGCTCGACCGGTTCTGCGAGACGATGATCGCGATCCGTGCGGAGATCGAGAAGGTCGGTTCGGGCGAGTGGCCCGCGGAGGACAACCCGCTGCGCAACGCCCCGCACACCGCCGCCGCCCTCGGCGGGGAGTGGGAGCACGCCTACAGCCGCGAGGAGGCCGTCTTCCCGGCCGGGGTGAGCGCCGCCGACAAGTACTGGCCGCCGGTGCGCCGCATCGACCAGGCCTTCGGCGACCGCAACCTGGTCTGCTCCTGCCCGCCGCTGGACGCGTACGAGGACTGACACTCACGCCGAAGGGCCCCCGCTCGGTCGAGCGGGGGCCCTCCGGCGTGTGCGGTGCCGGGAACCGCGGTGCCCGGGCTACGCCGGGTAGGCGTGCGTCTGGGCCGCCTTGACCGCCGCCCACACCGGGGCGCCCGGATGGAGGTCCAGTTCGGCCGCGGCGACCGTGGTGAGGTCGGCGGCCAGCGCCAGCTCCCCGGTCAGTTCCACGCGGATCTGGTCCCCGTGGGTCTCCAGCCCGGCGACCTCGCAGTGCCAGAGGTTGCGGGCGCTGGAGCCGGTGGGCCGTGCCCGGTACAGGGTCACCGCGCCGGGCGGGAACGCCACGAAGACGGGGCCGGAGAGGCCCTCCGTGGTGCTGACGGCGGGGCCCGCGGCGAGCCGCACCGTGTGGCCCTCGGCCTGCCCCCGGTACAGGTTCAGGCCGACGAGCTGGGCGATGTACTCGGTGCGCGGGTGACGGGCGATCTCGGACGGGCTGCCCTCCTGCACGATCCGGCCCCCCTCCACGACGACCAGCCGGTCGGCCAGCACCATGGCGTCCAGCGGGTCGTGCGTGACCAGGACGGCGACGGCCTCGAACGCGGCCAGATGGCGGCGGAGCTGCGCGCGCACCTCCAGCCGGGTGCGGGCGTCCAGCGCCGCGAGCGGCTCGTCCAGGAGCAGCAGCCGGGGGTGCGTGGCGAGGGCGCGGGCGACGGCCACGCGCTGCGCCTGGCCGCCGGAGAGCCGCCGGGGCCTGGCGCCCGCGTGTTCGGCCAGGCCCATGCGGTCCAGCCACTCGGCGGCCTGCGCGCGAGCCTCGGCCTTGCCGGCGCCCCGGCAGCGCGGCCCGAAGGCCACGTTGTCGAGGGCGGTCAGATGCGGGAAGAGCAGATAGTCCTGGAAGACGACACCGACCGGGCGCGACTCGGGCGGCGTACGGCGCAGATCGGCGCCGTCCAGCCGCAGATGGCCGGCGGTGAGCGGGGCGAGGCCCGCGAGGGCGCGCAGCGCGGTGGTCTTGCCGGCGCCGTTCGGACCCAGCAGGGCGACGACCTCACCGGGCGCGGCCCTCAGCGCGATGTCCAGGCGGAACGCTTCGCGGTCGACGACGAGGCGCGCGTCCAGGCCCTGGGCGGCGGTTGCGGCGGGGGCGCCGGCCGGGTCGGACAGGTGCTCGGGCTTCTTCGGCATGGTGTCAGGCGGTCCTCATCCAGCGGTCCCGCAGCCCGGCCAGTACGGCGATGGACACCGTCAGCAGCACCAGACTGAGCGCGATCGCGGCGGCCGGGTCGTTCTGCAGGGCGAGGTAGACCGCGAGCGGCATGGTCTGGGTGCGGCCGGGGAAGTTGCCCGCGAAGGTGATCGTCGCGCCGAACTCCCCGAGGGCGCGGGCCCAGGCGAGCACGGCGCCGGCGGCGATGCCCGGGGCGATGAGCGGCAGCGTCACCCGGCGGAACGCGGTGAAGCGGGAGGCGCCCAGGGTGGTGGCCGCCTCCTCGTACCGCGGGTCGGCCGCCCGCAGCGTGCCCTCGACGCTGATGACGAGGAACGGCATCGCCACGAACGTCTCGGCCAGGACGACGCCCGTCGTGGTGAACGGCAGCGTGACACCGAACCAGGCGTCCAGCCACTGGCCCACGACACCGTTGCGGCCCAGGGCGAGCAGCAGGGCGACACCGCCCACCACCGGGGGCAGCACGAGCGGGAGCGTGACCAGGGCGCGGACCAGGCCGCGGCCGGGGAACTCGGTGCGCGCCAGCAGCCAGGCCAGCGGCACGCCGACGACCATGCTCAGCGCGGTCGCCGTCGTGGCGCAGAACAGCGACAGGCGCAGCGCCTCCCACACCGCGGGGCTGGTGAGCTGACCGGGCAGGTCGCTCCACGGTGCGCGGAGGAGGAGGGCGAGCAGCGGGACCAGCAGGAACGCCAGCCCCAGCATGGCGGGCACGAGGAGGGCGAGCGGCACCCCACGGCTGGGGGCGCGGGGCTTCCGGTAGGTCTCCCGGCCGGCCGCCGGGGCTTGCGGGCCGGTCATGGCTCGAGGAACCCGGCCTCGCCCAGGACCTTCTGGCCCTCCGCCGACTTCACCAGCGCCACGAAGGCCTTCGCCGCCGACGGGTTCGGCGCGTTCTCGAGCCGGGCGATCGGATAGTCATTGACGGCCTCGGCGGCCTCGGGGAACTCCACGCCCTCCACCTTGTCACCGGCCGCCTTCACATCCGTGCGGTACACGACGGCGGCGTCCGCCTCCTTCAGCTGGACCTTCGTGAGGGCGCTCTTGACGTCCTGCTCGTACGACGCCGGTGTCAGTGAGACGCCGCCGGCCTCCAGGGCGGTCCGTGCGGCGGCCCCGCAGGGCACCGTCCTGTCGCAGAGCACCACCTTCAGTCCGGACGAGGTCAGATCCTCGAGGGCGTCGATCCCGTGCGGGTTGCCCGGCACGGTGGCGATCTCCAGCCGGTTGCGGACGAAGGTGCCGGGGCTGCCCGCCGCGTGCCCCTCGTCCGTGACGAGCTTCATCGTCTTGGCGCTGGCCGCCGCGAAGACGTCGGCCGGGGCGCCGTTGTTGATGCCGGCGGCCAGGCTGTCGCTGCCGCCGAAGTTGAAGGTGACCCGCGTCCCCGGGTGCTCCTTCTCGAACCGTTCGCCCAGCGTCGTGAAGCTCTCCTTCAGCGAGGCGGCGGCGAAGACGGTGACCGTGCCGGTCAGGTCCTGCCCGCTCGCTTCCGGGGAGGAGGACGACTCCGAGCCGGACGAGGAGCAGGCGCTCAGCGCGAGCACGGCGGCGGCCGCCCCCGCCCCGGCGATCCGACGGGTCCTGCGTGTACGGCGCGGGAATCGGGTCATCTCGGAGCACTCCCTCTGTGGGCACGGTGGAGAAGAGCCCGCGGAGCCCTCCCCGATACGCCGATCATACTGGCGCATCTGCGAGGGATCGACTCCATTCCACCTTGCATGTGCAAGGAAGAAGGGAGTGAATCGGCGTATGTGCGGGAGGGGAGTCTGTCGATGCCGTCAGGTGCGGTCGATATGGACGTTTGTCGACTTCACGCGGGCGGTGGCCTCCATGCCGACCTCCAGCCCCAGCTCCTCGACGGCCTCACGGGTCAGCAGCGAGACGAGGCGGTGCGGGCCGGCCTGGATCTCGACCTGGGCCGCCACGTCGCCGAGCTTGATCGCGGTGACGATGCCGGGAAAGGCGTTGCGGGCCGAGGTGTACGGGGTGCCCTCCTCGACGGCGCCGGCCCGGGCGAGCTCGACGGAGAACGCGGCCAGGTCCCGCCCGTCGACGAGCCGCCGTCCGCCTTCGTCGCGGTGGGTGGTGATGCGGCCCGCGTCCGCCCAGCGGCGGGCGGTGTCCGGGCTCACTCCGAGCAGCCTCGCTGCCTGGCCGATCGTGTAGGACTGCATGCCGGTCACGATAGGTGGTGCCGCCGGCCCGCCACGCCTCCCGCTGTGCCAGGGTCCGCCTTCGGTCAGCGCGGCGCCCGGATGCCGTCGATGATGCGGGTCCAGTTGTCGCCGCCGTGTCCGTCCTCGATCGCGCGCCGGTAGTGGGCGCGCACGGCCAGCGGGAGCGCGAGGTCGAGGCCGAGCGACGCGCCGGTCTCCACGATGTGGTCGGACGTCGCGCCCATCATGGTGACCGTGCTGAGGTCGCCGGGATGTTCTCCGGCGTCGAGCAGGGCGCCGGGATTCTCCTCGCCGGCCCGCAGGATGTCGCCGATCGAGTCGGCGGAGGCGAGCAGCTCCGGCAGCGCTTCGCCGGCCTTCATCCCCGCGCTGCCCAGCATCGCCGTGGCCTGCATCAGTCCGGACAGGGTGGTCAGGAACACCGTGAGTTGGGCTTGGTACATCATCTGGGCGAGGCCCGGGTCCTCGCCCAGGTACTTCGGGGTCCCGAGCGGTGACAACGTCGCCAGACCGCTCCGCATCGTCTTCTCGGGGCCGCTGTAGTAGACGTGGGCCGCCTCCGTGCCGACCATCGGGGCCGGGACCATGACACCTCCGGTGAGGAAGGTCGCGCCGTGCTCCGCCGCCCAGGCCGACGCCTCGCGTGAGCGGTCGGGAGTGTCGGAGCTCAGGTTGACCAGTGTCCGCCCGGCGAGCGAGGCGGTGGAGCCGTCGAGGATGTCGTACATGGCCCGGTAGTCGGTGAGGCTGAGGATCACGAGGTCACTCGCCTCAACCGCCTCGCCGGGTGTCGCGGCGAGTGTCGCGCCGTCCGTGACGACGCCGTCGGCCCGGCCGGCGGTGCGGTTCCAGACGGTGACCGGGTGGCCGGCGGTGAGAAGGGTGCGGGTCATGGCCTGGCCCATCGGGCCGAGCCCGATCACGGTGACGGTGTCGTGCCGGCCGGTGGGAGGGTTCTCTGGGGCGTTCATGTCTCCATGCTCGGAGAGTCCCGCCACTCTCGGAAGTACATACTTTTTTCTGCGGTACTTACCTTTTCGTAAGGGGGAGTTGTGATGGCCAAGGCACCGAGGCGCGGGCCCTACATCTGCGGCATCGACGCCGCGCTCGACGTGGTCAGCGGCAAATGGAAGGGACTGATCCTCTGGGAGCTCCACGTCTGTCGGGTGTGCCGCTTCGCCGAACTGCGGCGCCGTATGCCGGGGGTGAGCGAGAAGATGCTGACGCAGCACCTGCGGGAGATGGAGGAGGACGGCCTCGTGCACCGTGAGGTGTACGCCGAGGTGCCGCCCCGGGTGGAGTACTCCCTGACCGAGCACGGGCGCACGCTCAACGAGGCGCTCGGACCGCTCGGCGTCTGGGGAGTCGAGCGGATGCGCCGAGAGGGGACCGAAGCGGTCGAGGTGGCCGAACCCTCGCACGGATGAGCCGTCGGTCACCGACCCCGTGCGGTGCGTGATGCCTCCCGGACACGCGTCGGGGCCGGTGCGCAGAGGGTTCTGCGTCCGGCCCCCGGTGTACCCGGGCGGTCCCCGTTCCGCCCGGTCGTCCTCAGGCGGTGGTCAGGCTGACGCCCCGGGAACGCGGGGCGATGACCCTTCCGTCGGGCAGGAGTTCGCCGGTGTCCTCGAAGAACACGACACCGTTGCACAGCAGGCTCCAGCCCTGCTCCGGGTGGTGCGCCACGAGACGGGCGGACTCCCGGTCGGCTGAGTCGGCTGAGGGGCACGATGGCTGGTGCTGGCACATGGGTGGGATCTCTCGCTCTGTGGTGACCTGTGAGTCGGCTGCTGTCTCAGTTCCGCGGCGTGAAGCTTCGTTCATGGCCGCCCCCCGTTGTGATAGGTCGGTCGGAAACCAGTGTTGCCCCATGGGCGCGGATCCGCAGGGATTTCGCGGCACCGCCCCTCACAGGTTCAGGACGCGTCACCCGCGCGGACGGTTCAGCTCAACTGCACTGTCACTTCGGGTGGTTCGCCGTGGCCGGATGGGGCTAGTCCGTGCGGGCACAACGGCGTACCCCGCCGCCCCCTCGGTACCGGGGCGGCGGGGTACGGGGTGAATCCTCAGGCCGGCGAGCCGAGCAGCCGGCTCGGGCTCGACCGGTGCGTCAGCACCGGAAGCAGCTCCGTGACCCGGTGCGGGCGGTGGGCCGCGATGCCGGGGGGAGCGGGGGCGAGCGGCACGAGCAGGTCGGTGGCGGCCGGGTGGCCGGCGGCGCCGTCCGCGGTGGGGTCGCCGTGCAGCCAGAGCGTGAGCATGTAGAGGCCGGGCACCGAGAGCAGCCGGGGCTGGTACGGCTGGGCCATGGCCTCGGCCTGGCGCAGCGCGAGCTCGGTGGAGGGGATGTAGGGGCCCTCGAAGAAGCGGGAGAAGGCCCAGCCGTCGGCGGTGAGCACCGTGTCCGCGGCGGCCACCGCGCGGTCGCCGGTGCGGATCAGGAAGCGCCATCCGGCCAGCCGTGTCGCGGTCGCGCCGTCGGGGGTGACCCGGTCCAGCACATGCACCGGAAGGGGCAGTTCGGGGGAGAGGGGACCCTGGGCGAGGAGCAGGGAGGGGGTACGGGCTTCGCTGACCGCGGTCGGCGAGGAGAGTGCGGTCAGGACGGAACGCAGTGCGGGCGCGGGAGCCGGGGGGACATGCAGGGGCATGGTGGGTCGCCTCTCATTCGAAGGCACGGTGGCGCGAGGGCGGGGCGTGGCGGGGCGGACGGCGCTGTCAGCTCGCGAAGGTCAGAGAGGCCGGGGGCCGGGGGCCGAGCCCGGGAGACGGGGCGAGGACCGCCGCACGCCGCCTCCCGGCTGGATCACTCGACCGTGGGCGCCCACCTTCTGCCTTGTGTGCGAAGTTTATACGACGTGTGTTCAGACTGTGTTTCGCCTAGCTGTTTTCGACCGGCCGGGCAAGGGTACTTCTGGCCGGTGAAACGCGAAAATAATCCCGATTCCGAACCGGGCGCACGCCGATGACCTCGGAAAATGGCCGCGAAGTGGTCGGCCCATTCTCGTCGGCGTTTTTCACGAGTTCGCAACCGGCACGCAAGATGCCTTCTGTGCCATGCCTCGTGAATGTGCCACTGGTCACTCTCGACCAGAGTAGCGGCCGGCGGTGCCGTCCGGGGCGTTATCGATCGCATCGACGGGGCATCCTCCCCTGTGGACCGGGACCCCGGCGGCCGGTCTTCGGTTCGCCCGTGCAAGGAAGGACTCTTCGATGGGGGAGAAGGTCGTGGCAGGCCAGTTCGACCTGTCCGATCGCCAGCGCTACCGCGAGAAGCTCCGCAGGTGTCTGACGGGCTTGGAGCGGCTCCTGGCGGAGAAGCGGTTCGACCGTCCCAAGAACCTCATGGGGCTGGAGATCGAATTGAATCTCGCGGGCGCCGACGGCATGCCGAGAATGTTGAATGCGCAAGTCCTCGAGCGGATCGCCAGCAGGGACTTCCAGACAGAGCTCGCCATGTTCAATCTGGAAGTCAACATTGCCCCCCATAGACTGGGCGGACGGGTATTCGACCGGCTCGACGAGGAACTGCGCACTTCCCTCGCGTACGCCGACCGCAAAGCCGCTGAGGTGGACGCGGGGATCGTGATGATCGGCATCCTGCCGACGCTGGACCGGGACGACCTGGTCTCCTCGAACCTTTCCGACGTCGACCGCTACGCATTGCTCAACGAGCAGATCGTGGCCGCGCGCGGTGAGGACTTCACCCTCGACATCGAGGGCGTGGAGCACCTCAGCTGCACCTCCAAGTCCATCGCGCCGGAGGCCGCGTGCACCTCGGTGCAGTTGCACCTCCAGGTCACCCCGGAGCGCTTCGCCGGGGTGTGGAACGCGGCGCAGGCCGTCGCCGCCGCGCAGATCGCCGTCGGCGCCAACTCGCCGTTCCTGTTCGGCCGCGAGCTGTGGCGGGAGTCGCGGCCCCCGCTCTTCCAGCAGTCCACCGACACCCGCCCGCCCGAGCTGCAGGCACAGGGCGTGCGGCCGCGCACCTGGTTCGGGGAGCGCTGGGTGACCTCGGCGTTCGACCTGTTCGAGGAGAACCTGCGCTACTACCCGGCCCTGCTGCCCATCTGCGACGACGAGGACCCGCTGGAGGTGCTGGACCGCGGCGGCGTCCCCACCCTCGCCGAACTCGTCCTGCACAACGGCACCGTCTACCGCTGGAACCGCCCCGTCTACGGCATCGCCGACGGCGTCCCGCACCTGCGCGTGGAGAACCGCGTGCTGCCGGCCGGCCCCACCACCACCGACGTCATCGCCAACGCGGCCTTCTACTACGGAGTCGTCCGCGCGCTGGCCGAGGACAGCCGGCCGGTGTGGACCCGGCTGCCCTTCGAGGCCGCCGCCGCCAACTTCGACGCCGCCTGCAAGGACGGCATCGACGCACGCTTCACCTGGCCCCGGCGCGGCCGCCTCGGCGGCCTGGGCGACGTGGACGCGGTCACCCTGGTACGGGACGAACTGCTGCCGCTCGCCGAGGCGGGGCTGGACGCGTGGGGGATCGAGCCCGCCGACCGCGACCTGTACCTCGGCGTCATCGAGGAGCGGTGCAGGCGCCGGGTCAACGGCGCGACCTGGCAGTCCGCGACCTTCCACCGGGCCCTGGAGCTGGGCCTCACCAGGGAGGAGGCCCTGGCCGCCACCACCCGCCGCTACCGCGAGCTGACGCAGCTGGGCGACCCGGTGCACACCTGGCCGGTGGGGCTGCCGGAACCGGTGCCGGCGGTCTGAGTCCGGGTCCGGCCCCCGGCAGCGCGCACGGCCGTTGCCCTCATACTGATCGGACCGATCGGTGATGTGGAGGCAGGTGTGCAGGCGGAGGCGGGCCCGGAGGCCGATTACTGTCCTGGGCGGAGGCCCTCGCGGACGACGCTCCGCAACGAGACGCTGCTGGTGCTGGCGCTCTCGCTGGGCGCCAGCGGGGTCTCGGCCCTGATCAGCTTCGTCGGCTCGGTCACGAAACCGGGCGGGCTGAAGGACCAGGCGGCCACGCTCAACGCCTCGGCCGCGCCGGGCCGGCCCTGGCTGGACCTGGCCTGGCAGCTCTTCGGCATCACCACGGCGCTGGTGCCGGTCGCGCTCGTGGCGCACTTCCTGCTGCGTGAGGGCGCGGGTCTGCGCACCCTCGGCTTCGACCGCACCCGCCCCTGGACCGACCTCGGCCGCGGCGCGGCGGTCGCGGCGGTCATCGGCAGCAGCGGCATCGCCTTCTACCTGGCCGCGCGCGGCGTCGGCTTCAACCTCACCGTGGTGCCGGAGGCGCTTCCGGACGTGTGGTGGAAGTTCCCCGTACTGATCCTCTCGGCGCTACAGAACTCGATCGTCGAGGAGGTCATCGTCGTCGGCTATCTGCTGCGGCGGCTGGACCAGCTGGGCTGGACCCCGGGCGCCGCGCTCGCGGGCAGTTCGGTGCTGCGCGGCTCGTACCACCTCTACCAGGGCATCGGCGGCTTCATCGGGAACATGGTGATGGGCGTGGTGTTCGTCCTCCTGTACCGGCGCTGGGGCCGGGTCGGGCCGCTGGTGGTCGCGCACACGCTGCTCGACATCGGGGCGTTCGTGGGATACGCGCTGCTGGCCGGCAAGGTCGGCTGGCTGCCGACGGCGTGAGCCCGTACCGAGGGGGCGTACGGCACGGCCGTACGCCCCCTCGGCTGTGCCGTGCTGCCGGGCTCAGACCAGCAGCTCGCCCTCGATGACCGTCACGGCCCGTCCGCTCAGCAGGGTGCGCCCGCCGAGCACCTCGGTGCGGACGCGGCCGGACCGGGGTGAGGCCTGGAGGCCGGTGAGCGTGGTGCGGCCGAGGCGCTCGGCCCAGTACGGGGCGAGCGCGGTGTGCGCGCTCCCGGTGACCGGGTCCTCGTCGATGCCGACGTTCGGGAAGAAGCAGCGGGAGACGAAGTCGTAGCCGAGGGCCGGGTTCTCGGCGCGGGCGGTGGCGATGATGCCGCGCTCGGAGTGGGTGGTCAGGGCCTTGTGGTCGGGCCGCAGGGCGTGCACGGTCCGCTCGTCGGCGACCTCGACGAGCAGGTCCCCGATGTCCGGGCCGGTGTCGAACGCCGCGAGCGGCCGCGCGCCCAGCGCCTCGGCGACGCCCTCCGGGACATCGACGGCGGTGAGCCGGGCGGTGGGGAAGTCCAGCGTGAGGGTGCCGTCCTCACCGGGGGTGGCGGTCAGTACGCCGCTGCGGGTGGCGAACCGCACCGGGCCCCGGTGTGCCCCGGTGGTGTGCAGGACGTGCGCGGTGGCCAGCGTCGCGTGGCCGCACATGGCGACCTCGGTGGCCGGGGTGAACCAGCGCAGCGCCCAGTCCGCCTCGCCGCCCGCGGGGAGCGGGTGGGCGAAGGCCGTTTCGGCGTGGTTGACCTCCAGGGCGACGTTCTGGAGCCAGGGGTCGTCCGGAAAGGCGTCAAGCAGCAGCACTCCGGCGGGGTTGCCGGCGAAGGGCCGGTCGGTGAAGGCGTCGACGATTCGAATCCGCATGCCCTGACGGTAGGGGCGGCGCGGAGCCGGGGGCCAAGGCCAATTCGCGAGTCCTGGACCCTTCGGCACGGCCGCCTCGCAGACTGCGGGGGTTGTCGCACGCTTGTTTGCGATATATCGTTGAAGCATCGCGACAGATCAACGATGGAATGGAGTGGTTGCGATGCGTACCCACGGTCACGAGCATGGACACGGTCACGGCGGCCCGCGCGGCGGACGTGGCGACTTCGACCGGCTGCGCGCCGCCTTCGGCCCCTTCGGGCCGGGAGGGCCCGGCGGCCCCGGCGGCCCCTTCGGCCCCGGCTTCGGGCACGGCGGCCCCTGGGGCGGACGGGGGCGCGGAGGGCCCAGGGGAAGGGCGCGGCGCGGTGACGTGCGGGCATCGATCCTGGCCCTGCTGAAGGACCGTCCGATGCACGGCTACGAGATGATCCAGGAGATCGCCGAGCGCAGCGGCGGGGCGTGGAAGCCCAGCCCCGGCTCGGTGTACCCCACCCTGCAACTGCTGGAGGACGAGGGGCTGATCGTCAGCGCGTCCGAGGGCGGCAAGAAGTTGTTCTCCCTCACCGACGGCGGCCGCGCCGCCGCCGAGGAGGGCCCCGAGGCGCCCTGGGAGGAGGCCTCGCGCGGGGTCGACTGGGAGGCGCTGGGCGAGATCCGGCAGGCCGGCTTCGGCCTGATGGAGGCCTTCGGGCAGGTCTGGAAGACGGGCAGCAAGGAGCAGCGGGAGAAGGCTCTGGCGGTCATCAACGAGAGCCGCAGGAAGCTGTACCTGATCCTCGCCGACGAGGACTGACGGACGGCCGGAAGCGATCGGGGGGCGTGACGCAAACCGGCGCGCGCCTCCCGGCGTGAAACGCTCTGATCTCCTTCGCAAGGAGGAGATTTCTGCCCGGGGCGTCCACTTCCCGTGGGACGCCAAGATGCTTCCCGCCGGGGATGCCCGGGGCCCCCGGGGGCTGATGGGGTGGGGATGTGCAACCCCGTATCCCCCGGCAGCAGGCCCAGGAGCTCCAGGAGCAGGGCGCCCACCGCGCGGAGAGCGATGTCAGGCTCAGTCCCGAACTGGCGGCGGTGGTGGCCGGTGCCCGCCGCAGAGCCGTCCGGGACGGGGACCGGCAGATCGACACCGCCCATCTGCTGCACTCGCTCCTCGAGTCCGACGCCGACGTGCGCGCGCTCTTCGGCGAGGGCCCGCGGATCGCCCGGCTGCTCGGCTACCTGGTCCAGCGCAGCATCGGCTACGGCCTGCGCTGGCAGGGAGCCGTCGAGGACTCCGGCGGTGTCCCCGTGGTCACCGAGGCCGGGGGCCTCTCGCCGCTGGCCGCCGGCTGCATGGAGCACGCCCACGGGCGCGCCGCCCGCCACGGCGGTCATCCGGCCGGCGTCACGGACCTGCTCGCGGCGATCGTCGTGGACCCGCGGTCGCGCGCAGTGGAGGTGCTCGAGCGCGCCGGAATCGACCCCCATGAGCTGTTCGCCCGCCTCGAGGCGTCGTCCAGTCGGTGAGACAGGTGCCATAGAGGGTGAAGCTCCTGTCGGGGCCTGTCATCATGTGCCGGTGCCTACGTCTGTCAGTACCCGGAGCGACCACAGGAAGGGCGTCGGACTCGGTCTCGCGCTGCTGTCCGCGCTGGCCTTCGGGGGTTCCGGTGTCGCGGCCAAGCCGCTGATCGAGGCGGGTCTCGACCCGCTCCACGTGGTGTGGCTGCGGGTGGCGGGCGCGGCGCTCGTCATGCTGCCGCTGGCGGTGCGCCACCGTGGACTGCTGCGCCGCAGGCCGGGGCTGCTCGCCGGGTTCGGCCTGTTCGCCGTGGCCGGTGTCCAGGCCTTCTACTTCGCCGCCCTGTCCCGCATCCCCGTAGGGGTCGCCCTGCTGGTCGAGTATCTGGCGCCGGCGCTGGTGCTCGGCTGGGTGCGGTTCGTGCAGCGGCGGCCGGTGACCCGCGCCGCCGCGGTCGGCGTGGTGCTGGCCGTGGGCGGTCTCGCCTGTGTGGTCGAGGTGTGGGCGGGCCTCGGGTTCGACGCGCTCGGACTGCTGCTCGCGCTCGGTGCGGCCTGCTGCCAGGTCGGCTACTTCGTCCTGTCCGACCAGGGCAGCGACGGCGACGAGGCCCCCGACCCGCTCGGGGTGATCGCCTACGGCCTGCTGATCGGCGCCGCCGTCCTGACCGCCGTGGCCCGTCCCTGGTCCATGGACTGGTCCGTGCTGACCGGCAGCGCGGAGATGAACGGCACCCCGGTCGCCGCCGCCGTGCTGCTGGGCTGGATCGTCCTCGTCGCCACCGTCGTCGCCTATGTCACCGGGGTGGTGTCGGTGCGCCGGCTCTCGCCGCAGGTCGCCGGTGTCGTGGCCTGTCTGGAGGCGGTCATCGCCACCGTCCTCGCCTGGGTCCTGCTCGGCGAGCATCTCTCGGCGCCGCAGATCGTGGGCGGAGCCGTCGTCCTGACCGGCGCCTTCATCGCCCAGTCCTCGGCGCCGTCCAAGGGCACCGGTACACCGGTCGCGGCCGGCGGTCCGGAACGGGAGTTGTCCGTGCCGGGAACCACCGCATAGGGTGCTGATCATGCACGCACGCGCACTCGTTCTTCCGCCTCCGGCCGCCTGAGGCGGGCCCTCCGGTACATCCGCCCGGCATGGCGCCGGGCGTAACGGTGCTGCCCGCGGAAGAAGTCCGCGGATCCCGCCGCTCAGGCCCCGACCGGGCCCGATCCGGGATCCCTTCCCGAACTTCCGCACCCGCGCGGTCGCGCGCGGTGCGTGCATCTGCGGAGAGAACACGTGTCGAACGCCGTCTCCGGCCTGCCCGTCGGGCGAGGCCTCCTCTATCTGATCGTCGCCGGTGCCGCCTGGGGCACCGCGGGCGCCGCCGCCTCACTGGTCTACCGGACCAGCGACATGGGGCCCGTCGCCCTCTCCTTCTGGCGCTGCGCCGTGGGCCTCGTGCTGCTGCTCGGCGCTCGGCTCCTGTCCCGTCGCACCCGGACCGCCGCGCGGCAGCCGCTCGGCCGCCGGGTGCTGCGGGCCGCGGCCACCGGGATCGGGCTCGCGGTCTTCCAGACCGCCTACTTCGCGGCCGTCTCCGCCACGGGCCTCGCCGTGGCGACCGTCGTCACCCTCGGCGCCGGACCCGTGCTGATCGCGCTCGGCGCACGGCTGACCATGGGCGAGCGGCTGGGGCGCGGCGGCCTGGCCGCCGTCGCGGGCGCGCTCGCCGGACTCGTCGTGCTCGTCCTCGGCGGCGGGCGGACGACCGTGGACCCGTGGGGCGTGCTGCTCGCCCTGCTGTCCGCGGCCGGCTACTCGGCGATGACGCTGCTCACCCGCTGGTGGGGGCGCGACGGTGGCACGGACTCCTCCGGTACGACCGTGGGGGCGTTCGCCGTCACCAGCCTGGTGCTGCTGCCGTTCGCCGCGGTCGAGGGACTGGTGCCGCACACCGAGGCGCCCGGGGTGCTGCTGTGCCTGCTGGCGTACGTCGCCTCCGTGCCGACGGCGCTCGCGTACGGGCTCTACTTCGCCGGCGCGGCCGTCGTACGCTCGGCGACCGTGTCCGTGATCATGCTGCTGGAGCCGGTGAGCGCGGCGGTGCTCGCGGTCGCCCTGCTCGGTGAGCGGCTCACGGCGGCCACCCTGGCGGGCACGCTGCTGATGCTCGGTTCGGTCGCGGGCCTCGCGGTGGGCGAGGCCCGCGACGCGAGGGCTGCCCGCGGGTCGGAGCCGGAGGCGGCCCCGGCTTGAGGGCGGGGGCGGCCTCCGGCGCTTCCTCGGGCGTCCGGTTCGGCGGCCGGGCGGCCGCCGGCGCGGGGTATGCGTGCGCGCCGTCCGTCCCGCGCCGGGAGGCCGGCCGGCGTCCGGTCCCGTAGGGGTGCGGACCGCTTGCCCGCGTACGTGGGGTCCGAGGGCAGCCCGGCGTGGGGGCTCAGCCCGCCGTGGCCTGTGCGGAGCCGACCTCCGGCTGGAGGTGGCCGGCCTGTGTCACAGGGCCGTCAGGTAACCGGGCAGCGCGGTGCCGGGTGCCAGCCCCGGGTCGGCGAGCGGGGTGCCGTAGCCCTTGCGGAGGGGAACCACACCGGCCCAGTGGGGGAGGGCGAGGTCCTCGGGTTCGTCGTTGACGCCGCCGGTGCGGAGCTTCGCTGAGACCTCGTCCAGGTCGAGGCGGATGACCGCCGTCGCGGCCAGCTCCTTCTTGTCGGCCGGGCGGGAGTCGGCGGCGCGGCCCGGTACCACCTGGTCGACCAGGGCGTCGAGCGCCTGCCGCTTCTCCTCGGCGTCGGTCACGTCGTACGCCGTGCCGTGCACCACCACGGAGCGGTAGTTGATCGAGTGGTGGAAGGCCGAGCGGGCCAGCACCAGCCCGTCGACGTGGGTGACCGTCAGGCAGACCTGGAGCCCGGGGTCGGCCTGCCGCGCCGCGCGCAGCGGGCGCGAGCCGGTCGAACCGTGCACGTAGAGACGCTCGCCGGCCCGGGCGTACAGCGTGGGCAGCACGACCGGCGCGCCGTCCCGGACGAAGCCGAGGTGGCAGACGTAGCCCTCGTCGAGTATCGCGTGCACCAGTTCCTTGTCGTACGAGGCCCGGCCGGGGGAGCGGGTGGGGACGGTCCGCTCGGTGGGCGGGTAGGTGGCGTCGTCCCGCTGCTGCGGCTGGGTCCCCTGCATGGCGCTCTCCATTGCACTAGTGCATAATTGACTTTGTGCTAGGAGAGTATCGGATCAGTGGGCGGCGCGCAGCGGAGATTTCCGCGAGCATCGAGGCCGCGGTGGGGCAAGGGGAGCTACGGCCGGGCGAACTGCTGCCTCCTATGCGGGAGTTGGCGGAGCGGCTGGGGGTGAACCCGAACACGGTCGCTGCCGCGTACCGGACCCTGCGCGAGCGCGGGGTCATCGAGACCGCGGGCCGGCGGGGCAGCCGGGTGCGGCCCAAGCCCGCCACGACGGCGCGCGATCTCATCCGGGTGGAGGTCCCGCCGGGCGTGCGGGACCTGTCCGAGGGCAATCCCGATCCCGCGCTGCTGCCCGCGCTGGCCGGGGCGTTCGCGGCGGCGGCCGGGCAGGGCGACCGTGAGCCGGTGCTCTACGGGCACGCGCCCGTGGAGCCCGAACTGGCCCGGCTGGCGCGGGCCGGACTGGACGCCGACGGTGTGCCCGACGGGCCCGTCGCCGTCACCTCGGGCGCGCTGGACGCCCTGGAGCGGGTGCTGGCAGCGCATCTCAGGCCCGGGGATGCGGTCGCCGTGGAGGATCCCGGGTGGGGCAGTCTGCTGGACCTGGTTCCGGCGCTCGGACTGCGCGTCGTCCCGGTCGGGGTCGACGACGAGGGGCCGCTCCCCGACGACGTGGGCAGGGCGCTGGCGGACGGGGCGCGGGCCCTGATCGTCACCTGCCGCGCGCAGAACCCGACCGGCGCCGCGGTGAGCGCCGCACGGGCGGGGGCCCTGCGTTCGGTGCTGGCCGGGCACCCGGAGACGCTGCTGGTGGAGGACGACCACGGCCATCACATCGTCGACCTCCCGCCGCACCCCCTGGCCGGTGCCACGCGCAACTGGGCCTTCGTCCGCTCGGCGGCCAAGGCGTACGGCCCCGACCTGCGGCTCGCGGTGCTCACCGGGGACCCGGTCACCCTCGACCGGGTGCGCGGCCGGCAGCGGCTCGGGCCGGGCTGGGTCAGCAGGATCGTCCAGCGCGCGGTGGTACGGCTGTGGAGCGAGGGGGCGGTGGACCCGGCGGGCGTGGCCGCGCGGTACGGGTGGCGCCGGGACGCGTTGATCGGGGCACTGGCCCGGCGCGGGGTCGTGGCGCGGGGGCGCAGCGGTATGAACGTGTGGGTGCCGGTCCCGGACGAGACCGGCGCCGTCGCCCGGCTGTTGCACGCGGGCTGGGCGGTGGCCCCCGGCGCCCGCTTCCGGATGAGCGCGCCGCCGGGCATCCGCGTCACCGTCTCGACACTCGCCGACGACGAGATCGAGCCCCTCGCCGAGGCGATCGCCGAAGCCGTCGGCCCCGCCGGAGGACCGGCCCGGACATACGCCTGACGCGGAACGTCGGACCGCCGCCGGCGGGCGGGCAGTGTGCCCGGGCACCCGGCCGTCGGGACCGGACGGCCCCTGGGCCGCGGTGGTGCTGCCGCGGTCCAGGGGCGTGCAGCCGGGCTAGGCCGGTCGCTTCGGCCTCACCTGGGTGAGTGCGGCGCCGGCCAGCACGATCACCGCGCCGACCGGTGTCGACCAGGTCAGCGTCTCGCCGAGAAGCACGACGCCGGCCGCCGCGGCGATCACGGGCACGAAGTAGGTGACCATCTGGCCGGTCGTCGGGCCGACCTCGGCCACGATGCCGTACTGGACGAGCACGGCCAGCCCGGTGCCCAGCGTGCCCAGGGCGGCGATCGCCAGCAGCGGCCCGACCGCGAAGCCGGTCGGCATCGTGGTGAAGAGCGGGGTGACGACGGCCAGCTGGATCGTGGCGAGCAGCAGCTGACCGCCGGTCAGCGACAGGTTCGAGTGGCTGCTGCCCGCCAGGGTGCGGCGGACGTAGATCCAGCCGACGGGGTAGCTCAGCGAGGCCAGCAGGGCCAGTGCCGTACCGCGGGCGTCCAGGCCCTGGAAGCCCTGCCAGGCGCCCAGCACCGTCAGCACTCCGAGGAAGCCCACGCCCAGCCCCGCCACCCGCACCCGGGTCGGGCGGTCCTCGGACAGCGCCACCATCGACAGCGCCATGCCCCACAGCGGCGAGGTCGCGTTGCAGATGCCGGCCAGCGTCGACGGGATGGTCAGCTCCGCGAAGGCGAACAGCGAGAAAGGCAGCGCGTTCAGCAGGAAGCCGGCGACCGCGAGATGGCCCCAGGTGCGCGCACCGCGCGGCAGGCCCTCCCGCCGTACCGCCATCGCGACCGCCAGCACGGCGGTGCCGAAGGCCAGCCGGCCCAGGGTGACCTGGAAGGGGGCGTAGCCCTGGGTGCCGACCTTGATGAGGAGGAAGCTGAACCCCCAGATCAGGGAGAGCGCGCCGAAGCGCAGACGCCAGTCCAGACGCGGACGGGCGCGCTCCGGGGCGGAGCCGGCCGGGGCCGGCACGGTGGTGGGGGTGGTCGCGGTGACACTGCTCATGGAGGCAACGATGCGGGACACCCATCTCGTAGCACAATCGAGATTTCGCACGCGGTATCTCGTAGCATCGCTTACATGTTGAACCTGGAGCGCCTGCGCACCCTCGACGCCCTCGCCCGGCACGGCTCGGTCAGCGTGGCGGCCGAGGGACTGCACATCACCACCTCCGCCGTCTCGCAGCAGATGGCCAAGCTGGAGCGCGAGGTCGGCCAGCAACTGCTCGCCAGGAACGGGCGCGGAATCCGGCTCACCGACGCGGGCCGGCTGCTCGCCGAGCACGCCGCGCGCATCCTCTCCCAGGTCGAGCTGGCCCAGTCCGACCTGGAGGCGCAGCGCGGACAGGTCGCCGGTGAGCTGCGCCTCTCGGCGTTCCCGACCGCCGCCCGGGGACTCTTCCCGACGGCGCTCGCAGAGCTGCGCCAGCGCCACCCCGCGCTGCGCGTGCGCTCCCGCGAGCTGGAACCGGAACGGGGCATCAGGGGAGTGGTGCGCGGCGATCTGGATCTCGCGGTGGTGCTCGACTGGCACAACAAGCCGATGCCGCTGCCCGACGGCCTCGTCAAGGCGCTCCTGCTGGACGACCCGGCCGATGTGGCGCTCCCGGCCGGTCACCGGCTGGCCGGCCGCGACGAGGTGGACCTCGCCGAGCTCGCCGAGGACGAGTGGATCACCTGGGGCGAGGGCGAGTTCTGCCACGAGTGGCTGATGCTCACGCTGCGGTCCAGGGGCGTCGAGCCGGTCGTCGCCCACCGGGCCGCCGAGAGCCACACCCAGCTCGGTCTGGTCGCGGCGGGGCTCGGCGTCTGCGTCGCGCCGCTGCTCGGCCGCAACCCCCTGCCCGAGGGGGTGGTGACCGTCCCGCTCCGGCAGCGCATACAGCGGCACGTCTTCGTCGTGTGGCGCGCCGACGCCGACCGCCGCCCGTCGATCCGGGCGGCGGTCGGAGCGCTGCGGGCGGCGGGGGAGCGCGTCGGGGGGACGGCGGACGGGGCGCCTACGGCAGCGTCGACAGCTTCCTGAAGTCCCAGGACACGATCTTCTCCGGGGTCAGGCGCAGCCAGGCGTGCCTGCCGTCGTGCGGCATCTCGTCCAGGCCGAAGCTCTTGCGGGCGAACAGCGTCTCCGGGACGTCGAGTTCCGCGCGCAGTTCGCCGGTGCGCGGGATCTCGCCCACGAACTCCACCCGCCCGGACAGCTCCGCGCCACGCAGTTCGTCATACTCCTCGCCCGTGTCGACCACGATCGCCACCCGCGGGTCCCGGCGCAGATCCGCCCAGCGCTTGCTGCGCACCACGGAGTACAGCCACAGCGAGGTGCCGTCCCAGACGAACCAGAGCGTGCTGACGTGCGGCGCGCCGTCGGCGGACACCGTGGCGACCCGGCAGGTGCGCTGGACGGTGAGGAAGTCGTCGAGTTCGCCGGGAGTCATCATGATCTTCCGGCCCCGGCGCTGCGTGGCGGTCATACGGCCCCTTCCTCTCTCCTGCCGTGCAGGGTACCGGCGGCTCAGGCGAGGGTGATCGAGTCGCCGCTGACGGTGATCTCCACGGCGGGTAGCGGTTTCGTCGCCGGGCCGCTCTTCACGCTGCCGTCGGTGATGGAGAAGTTGCTGTTGTGGCAGGGGCAGTTGATGACCCCGTCGGCGATGCTCTTCACCGCGCAGCCCTGGTGGGTGCAGGTCGCCGAGAACGCCTTGAACTCGCCCGCCGTCGGCTGGGTGACGACCACCTTGCGGTCGGCGAAGACCTTCCCGCCGCCCTCGGGGATGTCGGCGGTCGAGGCGAGGGCGTTCCCGCCGCCGCCCGCGTCCCCGCCGCTCGTGCCGCCGCCGTCGGAGGACCCGCCGGTCGAGCCGGAGTCCGCCGAGGAGCCCGACGAGTCGTCGTCGGAGCCTCCGCACGCGGTCAGCGCGACGGTGAGGCCCGCCGCTCCGGCCGCCGCCACGACGGTCCGACGGGCGGGTCCGGATACGGAGTTGAGCGATGCGGTCATGCCGGTGTGTTCCTTCCGGGGGGACTGGGTGATCCGGGGAGAGGTACGGTCAGCGGGCCCACGCTGTTCAGGTGTGCCGAGCTTGGCCTGCGGGCGGTCGGGCGGGCGTAAACCACGGCTGTCGTTTCGCTGTCGGCCGCCGCCCCTCCCGCCCTGGCCTCCGCCGACGCCCCGGGAACCCGGTGTCACATCGCCCTCGGGCCGCGGCGGCCGGGGACACGAGCGCGGCCGACCCGGCTCCCGCCGTCGGGGTTTTTCATGATGTCTCGGCGGCCCTGGCCGTGCCCGGCCGGCCGTTCTCCGGAGGCCTTCTGGCCAACGCGCGTAGACGCACGCATCATGGGGGTGCGATGTGTGCGACACCCCTCGATCGTTTTGTCATGGGCACGACATTCAACAGGAGGTGGCACGATGGCATGCGGATCGACCAGCCTGTGGGCCGGTGAGACGACCTGGTTCTGCTGCGGATCCTCATGGGGTCCGTGCGGCAGCGCGGGCGGCGGCGCCTGCGGCAACTGCCGGTCCAGCGCGAATCACGGCGCCTGGCCCAACGCGTCACAGGCGTGCTGGGACATCACCCGGCCCGACCTGTGCGGCGAGAACATCCCCAGACGCGGCTGCGGCTCCGTGATGAATGTCAGACACCAGTGCTCCGGCGCCACGGTCTGCATCACGATCACCGACTGCGGGCCGCGCACCAAGAGCTGGTGCGGCGAGGCCGCCTGCTGCAACGGCGCCTGCCGCACCAACCGGGTCCTGGACCTGACCCCGGCCGCCTTCTCGGCCATCGGCAGCCTCAGCTCCGGCAAGCTGCCGGTCTACATCTACGAGTGAGGAGGAGTTAGCCATGACGTACCGCCAGAACGACCACCGCGGCCCGGGCCGCCGGCGCTTCCTCACCACGGCCGCCCTCAGCGGCGTGACCATCGTCGGCGCGACGGCGCTCGGTGGGATCGACGCCGACGCGGCCTTCGCGTCCGAGCCGTCGCTCGACCCGGCGATCCCCGAGTCCTCCTTCGTGGAGGGCCGGATCACCGGCATCACCGGCAGTGTCCTGCAGGTCGCCGGCTCCTACGGCGACCACGCCCGCGTCCGAATGACCAACGCCACCAGCGTCTGGAAGGCCCGGCCCACCACCGCCGCCGAGATCGAGGTCGGTGACGGGCTCTACGCGCGCGGCGTCCCGATGCCCGACGGCACCGTCGCCGCCGACGCGGTGTGGGTCAACATCGTGAACCTCGACACCAGGATCCGCGGCATCGCGAAGAGCCGGCTGCACCTCTCCCACGGACGGCACGAAATCGTCGGCCACGTCCTCCCGGACACGACCAACGCCTCCTACGCGGGCCGCGCGCTCACCTCCGACCTGTCCCGGCTGCGCATCGGGCAGAGCGCCCAGGTGCTCGGGGCCTGGCGGCCGGCCGACGACTCCGTGGACATCGTCCGTATATCCGTCGGGCACTGACGTCCGGATCACAGGAGGGAGACAGGTGGGACGACGATGCTCTCACTGACAACGCACCTCATGCCCCTGGTTCTCGCGGGCCTGCTGGGGTGGACCGGCTCGGTCAAGCTCTTCCACCGCGACACCGTGCGCCAGGCGCCCAGGACGGCGCTGGCCCGCATGCTGCGCAGCAGCGGGCGGGCGGCACTGGTGCTGCGCGCCGTCGGCGCGCTGGAACTCCTGCTCACCGCGGGGCTGCTGGCGCTCCCGGCGAGCCCCGTGCCGGGCGCGGCGACCGCCGTCCTCGGAGCCGGGTTCCTCGCCTACCTGGGCTACGGCCGGGCGCTGGCGCCAGAGTCCTCCTGCGGCTGCTCTGCGAACGAGGACACCCCGATCACCTGGCGCGCGTTCGCACGCGCCGCCGTGGTGCTCGCGGGCGGCGCGACCGCGGCGGCGGCGCACGGCGCCTGGTGGTCCACCCTCTCCGCACGGCCCGGCGGCTCGCTCCTGTTCCTGGCCGTCGCCGCCGTCGTCCTGACGGCACTGTCGGTCGATCCCGACCGGTGGTGGCTGCTGCCCCTGCGCCGGCTCGGGCTCCGCGTGCGGGGGCACCCGCTCTTCGGCACCGGGCGCGGGGACCAGGTGCCGGTCGCCGCCAGCGTGGAACTGCTGGAGCGCTCGCTCGCCTGGCAGACCGCCTCCCCGGTGGTCCGCTCGGGGCTGCTGGACCACTGGGAGGAGGACGGCTGGCGGATCCTCCTGTACTCGGGAGTGCACGCGACGCGGAAGGAGGCGCGACCGGTGTCCGTGCTCTTCGCCCTGGACGCCACCGCCGGCCGCGACAGCCCCGGTGAGCCCGTGGTCCGCGTGAGCTGCGTCGACGCGGACAGCGGGGAGCCCGTGGCGCAGGAGGTGCTGAACGCGGTGCCCGTCCGCCGGGCTCTGCCGACGGTCGGCTGAACCGCCGGACACCGGAGGGGTTGGGGAGGCCGGACGGCGGGGTCAGGAGATCGCGTAACCTGGCGAAATGCTGACCGAGGTCACCGCCACCCGCTACATCACGCCGCTGCGCGAGGGCGGTTCGCTGCCGGGACTGGTCGAGGCCGACGACCTCGGGACCTACGTCCTGAAGTTCGCCGGCGCCGGGCAGGGCCGCAAGACGCTGGTCGCCGAGGTGGTCTGCGGGGAGCTCGCCCGCCGGCTGGGGCTGAGGGTGCCGCGGCTGGTCACGGTCGAGCTCGACCCCGTGCTGGGGCTCGGTGAGCCCCAGCAGGAGGTGCAGCAGCTGCTGAAGTCCAGCGGCGGGACCAACCTCGGCATGGAATTCCTCTCCGGCGCCCTCGGCTTCGATCCGCTCGCCTTCGAGGTGGGGCCCGAGGAGGCCGGGCGGATCGTCTGGTTCGACGCGCTGGTCAACAACGTCGACCGCTCCTGGCGCAACCCCAACATGCTGCGTCACGGCGGCGAACTGTGGCTCATCGACCACGGCGCGACCATGATCTGGCACCACAACTGGCCCGGCGCCGCGGCCTCCGCCGCCCGCCCCTACGACGCCTCCGACCACGCGCTCAGGACCTTCGCGCCGGACATCGCCTCCGCCGCCGCCGCACTCGCGCCGCGGGTCACCGAGGAGCTGCTCGCCGAGGTCACCGCGGAGATCCCCGACGTCTGGCTGGCCGGGGAGCCGGGCTTCGACACCCCCGACGACCTGCGGGCGGCCTACGCCCGGCCGCTGGCCGCCCGCGCGGCCACCGTCCACCAGCACATCCACGGCCTCGAGGGGGACCGGTGAGCGTCCGTCACGTCTTCGAGTACGCCCTGCTGCGGGTCGTACCGCGCGTCGAACGCGGCGAGTGCGTCAACGCCGGGGTGCTCGTGTACTGCCGTCCCAAGTCCTTCGTGGCCGCCCGCACCCATCTCGACGAGGCACGGCTGATGGCCCTCGACCCGGCGGCCGACCTGCCCGGCGTACGGGCGGCGCTGCGCGCGGTCGAAGGCGTCTGCGCGGGCGGGGAGGCGGCCGGGCAGGCGGCGCGGGACGACGCCGGACGGCGCTTCCGCTGGCTGATCGCGCCCCGGTCCACCATCGTCCAGCCCGGCCCCGTGCACACCGGGCTCACCGCGGATCCGGCGGCGGAGGCGGAGCGCCTGCTCGACCTGCTCGTGCGCTGAGAGCGGGCGCCGCCCACGGGGCGTCAGGTCCGGCGGCGCTTCAGCACGCATCCGGCCGCGAGGACGGCGCCCGACACGAACGTGGCGCCGATGCCCAGGTCCCAGCCACCGGGTGCGGACTCCGACGAGCCGCCCAGTCCGCCCCGCACCCCGCGGGTCGGAGCGACGGAGGCGGCCGGCGTGGGGGCGGCGGACGTCCTGGTGGGAGTGGCGGACGGTGTCGCCGGCGCCGGGGCGGCGGTCGCGGTCCGGGTCGGCACGGCGGACGACGGGGACGCCGAACGGGTCGGCGCGGTGGTGGCGGGAGAGGGCGAGAGCGAGGGCGCGGGCCGGAACGTGGAGGAGGTGAGACCGCGCCGGGGGAGCGCCTCGCAGGCCACTCCGTCGTCCGGCCCCGGATCCTCGTCGAGCCGGTGCGGATCGCTCGGGTCCGTGTCGAAGAAGGCCTGCGCGTCCTCCTGGTAGGTGAAGTCGCCGCAGTCCAGGTCCTGGGCGTGAGCGGGGTCGGCCAGGGGCAGGATCGCGGCGAGCGCGATCAGCGTGCCTATGGCACCGGTGCGACGGCGCACGGGACGCCTCCTTTCCGGCCAGGGGTGGCTCGCGCTTCGACGCTAGGGGCCGCCCGGCACGAGGGCGCGCGACGGTGGGCCGATCGGGTACTCCCCGCGAGTGCGCCGCGCGGCGAATGGATCACACACCCGCGGCGTGCCGTTGACACCGGGTGCCAGGGCTTCTAGCGTCACGTCTGCTGAAGGTACTAAGCGGTCGCTCATTGCCATGGGTCCGGCCGCCAGAGCCGCATCCCAAGGGCGAGGAGAAGCAGCAATGTCCACCACTGAGCAGCGGGTCGCGGTCGTCACCGGCGCCGCGCGCGGCATCGGCGCCGCCACCGCCGTACGACTGGCCGCCGAGGGCCGCGCGGTCGCCGTGATCGACCTCGACGAGGCCGCCTGCAAGGACACCGTCGAGAAGATCACCGCCGCCGGCGGCAAGGCGATCGCGGTCGGCTGCGACGTCTCCGACGAGGCGCAGGTGGAAGCGGCCGTCGCGCGGATCGCCGAGGAGCTCGGCGCGCCGACCGTCCTCGTCAACAACGCGGGCGTGCTGCGCGACAACCTGCTGTTCAAGATGAGCGTGTCCGACTGGGACACCGTCATGAACGTGCACCTGCGCGGGGCCTTCCTGATGTCCAAGGCCTGCCAGAAGCACATGGTGGACGCCGGGTTCGGCCGGATCGTGAACCTGTCCTCCTCCTCCGCGCTCGGCAACCGGGGTCAGGTCAACTACTCGGCGGCCAAGGCCGGTCTGCAGGGCTTCACCAAGACCCTCGCCAAGGAGCTCGGCAAGTTCGGGGTGACCGCCAACGCCGTCGCTCCCGGCTTCATCGCCACGGAGATGACCAAGGCCACCGCGGACCGCGTCGGCATGGGCTTCGGGGACTTCAAGGCCGCCGCCGCCACCCAGATCCCCGTCGCCCGGGTCGGCGAGCCCGAGGACATCGCCAACGCGATCGCCTTCTTCACCGGTGACGCGGCCGGCTTCGTCTCCGGCCAGGTGCTGTACGTCGCCGGCGGACCGCTCGACTAGGAAGACCGAGGACATGACTTCAGTGGAACTCTCGGGCAAGGTCGCCCTGATCACCGGCGCCAGCCGGGGCATCGGCTACGGCGTCGCGGAGGCACTGGTCGCGCGCGGCGACCGGGTCTGCATCACCGGCCGCAACGAGGACGCCCTCAAGGAGGCAGTCGAGCGGCTGGGCCCCGACCGGGCCATTCACGTCGCCGGCAAGGCGCACGACGAGGCCCATCAGGCGGCCGCCGTGGAGCGCGTGATGGAGGCGTTCGGACGCGTCGACCACCTGATCAACAACGCCGGCACCAACCCGGTGTTCGGGCCGATCGCCGACCTCGACCTGAACGTGGCGCGCAAGGTGTTCGAGACCAACGTGATCTCGGCGCTCGGTTTCGCGCAGAAGACCTGGCACGCCTGGCAGAAGGAGAACGGCGGCGCGATCGTCAACATCGCCTCCGTCGCGGGCATCGCGCCCTCGCCGTTCATCGCCGCCTACGGCGTCAGCAAGGCCGCGCTGATCAACCTGACCCAGCAACTGGCGCACGAGTTCGCGCCCCGGGTACGGGTGAACGCGATCGCCCCGGCCGTGGTGAAGACCAAGTTCGCGCAGGCGCTGTACGAGGGCCGGGAGGAGGAGGCCGCCGCGGCCTACCCGCTGGGCCGGCTCGGCGTGCCGTCCGACATCGGCGGCGCCGCCGCGTTCCTCACCTCGGACCAGTCGGACTGGGTCACCGGCCAGACGCTGGTGGTCGACGGCGGCATCTTCCTGAACGCCGGCGTCGCCTGACGCGGCTGGATTTCGACCGTCCGGCACGGGCGTCCGTTGACGAAAACGGCGCCCGTGTCGGCGTATCGGGGTCGCGACGGTGGGTGACAACGTAGTCATCGAGAAGTCGATCTCGAGGGGCGTACAGAGGGGGGTCAACGGGGCGAACACTGCGGTAGGGTCTGCCAACCCCTGGGACGGCAGATCGAGGAGCGTGCGCGTGTTCAACCGGAACCGATGCCTGCGGCGGGTGGCGGCCATCGCGTCCATATCGTCCTTGGTGGCCGGATGCGGCCTCCTGTCCTCGGACTCGTCGGACGACGCGGGACCCATCGTCGTGGGAACCACCAGCTCGCCCAGCACGCTGGACCCGGCGGCGTCCTGGGACAGTTCATGGGAGCTGTTCCGCAACATCTACCAGACACTGCTGAGTTACCCGGTCGGTGCGACCGCTCCGCAGCCGGACGCCGCCAAGAGCTGCGAGTTCACCGACAGTTCCAACCAGGTGTTCCGCTGCGAGCTGCGTGACGACCTGACGTTCTCGGACGGCAGCACGCTGGACGCCAAGGCGGTCAAGCACTCCATCGACCGCATCCGGCAGATCAACGTCAACGGCGGTCCGGCCGGTCTGCTGGGCAGTCTGGAACGGGTGCAGGCCCCCAGCGAGCGCGAGGTCGTCTTCTACCTCAACAAGCCGGACGCCACCTTCCCGTTCGTGCTCGCCACGCCCGCGATGTCGATCGTCGCCCCCGACGCCTACCCGGCCGGCGCCCTGCGCGAGGAGAGCGGCGTCGTCGGCTCCGGGCCGTACACGCTGCGGTCCTACGAGGAGGGCAAGCGCGCCGAACTCACCCGCAACGACCGGTACAAGGGCTTCGCCGAGCGCCGGAACAACGCGGTGACCATCCGCTACTTCCAGGACTCCGGCACGATGGTCAAGGCGCTGCGGGACGACCAGGTCGACCTGACCTACCGGGGTGTGGCGGCGGACGACATCATCGATCTCCAGGGCAAGGCCTCCAAGGAGGAGGAGATCCAGCTGATCGACGGCACCGGGACGGACATCAACTACCTGGTGTTCAACCCGAAGGACCCGTGGGCCGGCAAGAAGGAGGTGCGCCAGGCCGTCGCGCAGGTCGTCGACCGCGCGGCGATCGCGCACAAGGTCTACAAGGACACCGTCGAACCGCTGTACTCCATGGTCCCCAAGGGCCTGACGGGCCACACCACGGGCTTCTTCGACGACTACGGCGACCCGAGTGTCGCCAAGGCCCGGCAGATCCTCACCGGGGCGGGCATCACCGAGCCTGTCCCGCTGACCCTCTGGTACACCACGGACCGCTACGGATCCGAGACAGCGCTGGAGTTCAAGGAACTCGAGCGGCAGCTGGAGGCGTCGAAACTCTTCGACATCACGCTCAAGAGCCGCCCCTGGAAGACCTACGTGGAGGGCTACCAGAAGGGCGAGTACCCGGTGTTCGGGCGCGGCTGGTCGCCCGACTTCCCGGACGCGGACAACTTCATCGCCCCCTTCGTCGGCAAGCAGAACGCGCTCGGCACGCCCTACGAGGCGACCGAGATCACCACCAAGCTGCTGCCCAGCTCGCGCCGGGAGAGCGACCGCGGGAACGTGGTGAAGCAGTTCGAGGAGGCCCAGCAGATCCTCGTCGACGACGCGCGGCTGCTGCCGCTGTGGCAGGGCCGGCAGTACGTGGCGGCGAGCCGGGACGTCTCAGGCGCGGAGCGGGCGCTGGACCCGTCGACGATCATGATGGTGTGGGAGCTTTCCCGGAAGACCAGCTGGTAGAGCCGGGTGCGACCGTCCGCCGGGCGGGTTGTCAGTGGTCGCCTGTAGGTTCTGTGGCCTGGAAGTGACCGCACACGTGAGGACATTGACGTGACCGACATCGCCATGCTGCCCGAGTCCTGGCGCGGGGTTCTGGGTGACGAGCTGCAGCAGCCCTACTTCAAGGAGCTGACCGAGTTCGTCGAGGAGGAGCGGGCGAACGGTCCCGTCTACCCGCCCCGCGAGGAGGTCTTCGCGGCGCTGGACGCCACGCCGTTCGACAAGGTGAAGGTCCTGGTCCTCGGCCAGGACCCCTACCACGGCGAGGGTCAGGGCCACGGCCTGTGCTTCTCCGTCCGGCCGGGTGTGCGGATCCCGCCGTCCCTGCGGAACATCTACAAGGAGATGCACGCCGAGCTGGGCACGCCGGTCCCGGACAACGGCTATCTGATGCCGTGGGCCGAGCAGGGCGTGCTGCTGCTCAACGCGGTGCTCACGGTGCGGGCCGGCGAGGCCAACTCGCACAAGGGCCGGGGCTGGGAGCGGTTCACCGACGCCGTGATCCGCGCGGTGGCGAACCGCCCCGACCCGGCGGTCTTCGTCCTGTGGGGCAACTACGCGCAGAAGAAGCTGCCGCTGATCGACGAGACCCGCCACGTGGTGG
Source organism: Streptomyces fungicidicus (assembly GCF_003665435.1). Classification (NCBI taxonomy): domain Bacteria; kingdom Bacillati; phylum Actinomycetota; class Actinomycetes; order Kitasatosporales; family Streptomycetaceae; genus Streptomyces; species Streptomyces fungicidicus. Next base: position 1,177,699 of record NZ_CP023407.1, on the reverse strand, counting down.
TGAAGGGGGCCCACCCCTCCCCGCTGTCGGCGAAGAAGTTCTTCGGCTCCCGTCCGTTCACCCAGATCAACGAGGCGGTGGCCGCGCAGGGCCACGAGCCGATCGACTGGACCGTTCCGGACCTGGGCTGACATCGCCCCGCCGGGTGCGCACCGCCCCTCAGGGCCCCGCACCCGGCCCGCCCGGACTCCACGGAGCGGCTTGTCCGGTATCGCCCCCGTCTGCGGTTAGCGTCGGGCACGACAGCCGGTGAGCGGGGCGGAGGACGTGGTGGCGGAGCGGCGGGAAGGGACGGCGCCGGACGGGGTGCCGACGAGGATCGGGCAGGTCGCCATGCTGCGCCACGCGGGGGACCGCGAGGAGGCCCGGCGCCGGTTCCTCCTGCTGTGGACGGAGGTCGGCGAGCACGGCGACCCGCTGCACCGCTGCACCCTGGCCCACTATCTGGCCGGCACCCATGACGATCCCGGGGACGCGCTGGCCTGGGACCTGCGGGCGCTGACGGCGGCCGAGGAGGTCACGGGCGACCGCCCCGACGGCGGCGAGGTAAGCCCCGCCGTGCGTGCCCTCTACCCGTCGCTGCATCTGCGCCTCGCCGCCGGCTACGCCAGGCTCGGCCGCCCCGACGCCGCCCGCACCCATCTCCAGCGGGCCCGCAGCGCGGCCCGCGCACTGTCCGGCGACCGCTACGGCGAGGGCGTGCGGGAGGCCGTCCGCCGGCTGGAGACCCTGCTGGGCGAGGACGGGTCGCCCGATGGCCGGGGACGGCCGGGACAGCACCCTTAGGGCCTGGACGCCGCACCACCCCGCGGGGTCAACGGCCGTACGTCTCCTCGCAGATGACCGCCTCCTGGCTGCCCGGCCGCCAGCCGCCGTACTGCCTGCCCAGCGCGCAGAGGTCCGGCCCGCCCGACGGGCTGCCCGGCATCGACGCGGCGGCGCCGGGAAGGCCGGCCGGGGGACGCCCCTCCTGACCGTTGCCGCCCGTACCGGGACGCGCCGGCGGTGCCTGCCCCTTCCTGTCGGCGGACGGGGTGTCCCGCGCCGTCGGGGCTGACGTGGGAGCGGCGCGGTGCGACGGCGACGCGGATGTCCTCGGCGGCCGGTCCGGGCCGACCATCTCCAGGGCCTCGCGCGCCGGCGCCTGCACGACCTGCGTCTCGTCGCGCCCGACGGTACGTGGCTCGGGCCGCTGGGCCGGGGCCGTCGCCGGTCCGGGGGCCAGGGGCCGCTGGACCGTCACACAGCCCGAGAGGGCCGAGACCGCCAGGGTCACCAGAAGCGCTGCTGTGGTCGAATTTCGGTGCACCCGTGCCACTCTGCTGGCTCCGGCCGCCCGGCAGGGGGCGGACAGGCGCAGCATGCCCCGCACGGGTGATCCCGCGCCCCGTACGGAGGCTCCGCACCCGCCACGGGTGACGTCAGTCGCCGGTGGAGCCGTCCACGCACTCGCGCAGCAGATCGGCGTGACCGTTGTGGCGCGCGTACTCCTCGATCATGTGGGTGTAGATCCAGCGCAGGCTGAAGCGGTCGCCGCCGTGCCTCCGGCCGCGGGACAGGTCGTCCAGGGCGAGGCCGGCCACGTTGCGCCGGGCGAGACCGATCTCGGTCTGCCAGGCGCCGTACGCGTCCTGCCAGGTGTCCGCCCCGGTCAGGTGGAACTCGCCGTCCGGGTCGGCCTCGCTGAAGTAGAGGGGGCCGGCGTCCTCGTCCGCGAGCACCCGGCGGAACCAGATCCGCTCCACCTCGGCCATGTGCCGCACCAGACCCATCAGGGACAGCTTCGAGGGCGGCACCGACGCCGTGCGCAGTTGCTCGTCGGTCAGCCCCTCGCACTTCCAGGCGAGGGTGCGGCGGTGGTAGTCGAGCCACCCCTCCAGCATGGTGCGCTCGTCGGCGTTGACGGCGGGTTCGTCGCGCTCGGTCGTCATGCTGCTCATCCTCGCCCGGACCCGCCCCCGCCCACCAGGCTTCCGGGGCGGGCGTCCGCCCGGGGGGAGGGAACGGGGACGCCGTATGCTCGCACCGGACCACGGCAGGCGATGGCTAGAGGAGAACACCCCGTGAAGGTCGGCTGCATCGGACTCGGTGACATCGCGCAGAAGGCCTACCTTCCCGTGCTCGCCCACCAGCCCGGGGTGGAGCTGCACCTGCAGACCCGCACCCCCGCGACGCTCGACCGGGTCGCCGACGGCCTCCACCTCCCGCCCGGGCAGCGCCACGCGGACCTCGGCGCCCTGCTCGGCCAGGACCTCGACGCGGCGTTCGTGCACGCGCCGACCGAGGCCCACCCGGAGATCGTGACCCGGCTCCTCGAAGCGGGCGTACCGGTCTATGTCGACAAGCCGCTCGCCTACGAACTCGCCGACGCCGAGCGGCTGGTGGCGCTCGCGGAGGAGCGCGGCACCGGTCTCGCCGTCGGCTTCAACCGGCGCTTCGCACCCGGCTATGCCCAGTGCGCCGACCACCCGCGCGAGCTGATCCTGATGCAGAAGAACCGCGTCGGGCTGCCGGAGGAACCGCGCAGGATGATCCTCGACGACTTCATCCACGTCGTCGACACCCTGCGCTTCCTGGTGCCGGGCCGGATCGACGACGTGACCGTGCGCGCCCGCACCGAGGGCGGGCTGCTGCACCACGTGGTGCTCCAGCTCTCCGGCGACGGCTTCACCGCCCTCGGCGTGATGAACCGGCTCAGCGGTTCGGCCGAGGAGATCCTGGAGGTCTCCGGACAGGACAGCAAGCGGCAGGTGGTCAACCTCGCCGAGGTGATCGACCACAAGGGCCAGCCGACCGTGCGCCGGCGCGGGGACTGGGTGCCGGTGCCGCGGCAGCGCGGCATCGAGCAGGCGGTGCTCTCCTTCCTGGACGCGGTCCGCGCGGGCACGGTGCTCAGTGCCCGGGACGCGCTGGCGACCCATGAGCTGTGCGAGCGGGTGGTACGAGCCGTCCACGAGCGTTCCGCCTGACGTTCACGGCCTCGGCGATACCCCAGGCGGCGAGGATCACGAGGGCCCCGTACAGCGACCAGTCGCCGAGACGGACGTAGAGCGTGGTGCCGTGCGCCAGCGGCACCTCGTACGTCCGCGCGGCACTGGCGTCGGTGCCGAGCCGCGGGCCGACGGGTTCCCCGCCCGGCCCGTACACGGCGGAGACACCCGTCAGGGTCGCGTGCACCATCGGGCGGCCGGTCTCGGCGGCCCGCAGCGCGGCGAGCGAGGCGTGCTGCCCGGGCGCCCAGCTGTGCTGGAACGTCGAAGTGGAGGACTGCGCGAGCAGCACGTCCGCGCCGTCCTCGGCGAGATGCCTGCTCATGTCCGGGAACGCGGACTCGAAGCACACCATCGGGCCGATCCGCAGTCCGTTCCCCGCGTCCATCACCACCTGCTCGGAGCCGCGACGCCGGTCCTCGCCGGCCGCCTTGCCGACGGACGTCGCCCAGCCCAGCAGGGACCGGGCCGGCACATACTCCCCGAACGGGACCAGCCGCATCTTGTCGTACCGGTCGCCGGTCGGGCCGTCCGGGCCGACGAGCACCGAGCTCTTGTAGATGCCGGGCCTGTCCGAGCGCCGTGCGTCCACGTTGACCAGGATCTCGGCGCCCGTCTCCCGGGAGAGCGCGGCGAGCCGCCGCGCCAGGTCGGGCCGGTCCCCGAGGTCGAAGCCGACGCTGCTCTCGCCCCAGACGATCAGGCCGACGTCCTGGCCGGCCAGCTCGCGCGTGAGCTGTTCCTCGCGGTCGAAGCGGCGGTCGGCGCTGTCCGCTCCGGCGACGATCCCCGGCTGCACCAGCGCGATCCGGGCCCGGCCGCCGGTGTCCGGCCGGGGCGCGAACACCCAGGCGGCGGAGGTGACGGCGGCCACGGCGACGAGCCCGGCCACGGCCGGCACCCGGGCCCGCCGGACCGCCACCAGCACCGCCACCGCGACGTTCAGGGCCACCACCAGGAAGCTCAGCAGCCAGACACCGCCGACCGACGCCAGTCGCAGCGCGGCCGCCACCTGCCACTGGCTCGCCCCGAGCACGCCCCAGGGGCCGCCGAGCCCCTGCCACGAGCGGACCAGTTCGGCCGCCAGCCAGCCCGACGGGAGCACGGCCAGGGCGGCCAGCACCCGGCCGCGTGACGGCACCCCGCCGAGCAGCCGCCGCACCAGCCACCCCCACGGCGCCCACAGCGCGCCCAGCAGGGCGGCGATGACGAAGGTGAACACATGCAGGTTCGGCAGCAGCCAGTGGTGCATGGCCAGCATGAAGCCGAACCCGCCCCACCAGCCGTCGACGGCAGCCCGCCTCCCCGTCGGGGCGGTCCGCGCCAGCAGCAGCCAGGGCACGAGGGCGACGTAGGCGAACCACCACAGCGAGGGGGCGGGGAAGGCCAGGACGGGCAGGGCGCCCGCGACCGCGGCGAGGGCCGAGCGCCGCCACGGGGAGGCGAGCCAGTGGACGAGCGTCTTCATAGGCGCCTCCCTACCCCGTGGTGCCTCCAGTGTGCGTCTTGGAGGTGATCCCGGTCAGTTGATCACATGAGCCGAGCGCCGGTCGGGAAGCCGGCGCCACTTCTCCCGTACCACCACCCCGCTCAGCCGCCAGCCGTCACCGGTGCGCAGCATCGCGAACACGCACCTGCCGCCGCACACGAACTCCGGCACCGCGGACGTGCCGTCCGCCCCCGCGCGGGCCAGCGGACTCACGTAGTCGGCCTGCACCTCGGCGGTGTCGCCGGCGTCCTGCTCCCAGATCCCGAAGCGGAGGCGCCGGTTGACGAGCAGATGCTGCCGCACGGGGAAGTCCCCGAGACTCTCCGCGAGCCATCCGGCCACCGCCCGGGCGTCCCCCTCGATGCCACCGGCCGAGCGGTAGTCCGCCCGCCCGTCCGGGGTGAACAGTCCCCGGTACGCCTCCCAGTCCCCGTCGTCGACGGCCACCGCGTACTCGGTGACGAGCCCGTCCACGGCCAGCCGGTCCCTCACGGTCGCGAGCTCCACACGCTGCGTCATCGGCTCAGTGTTGGCCATGGGACGTGCCCCGCCAAGGGGTCGTGCGCGGTGAATCCCGGCGCCCCCCGGGACGGCCCCGGGTCCGGGCCGGCGGCCGCCGTTCGGATCACCGGCGTGGCCCTTCAGGTGACTGCCCGGCCCTTGGCGAGCCGGACCGCCGTCGCCGGGGTACGACGTCTGCGCGAGGAGGAACCCGGAACGTCTCGAGGAGTTCGGATGTACGCAGCAGTCCGGCGGTACGAAGGGGTGACCGACGCAGCCGAGGCGGCACGTCTGGTGAACGAGGGGTTCGTGCCGCTCATGCGCCAGGTCGCCGGCTTCGTGGCCTACTACTGGATCGACGCAGGGGACGGAGTGATGGTCTCCACCAGCGTCTTCCAGGACCGGGCCGGCGCGGAGGAATCCGTCGCCAGGGCCGCGGACTTCGTGCGCGACAACCTGGCGTCGCTGCTTCCCCGGCCCCCCGAGGTCCTGGCCGGGGAGGTCGTGGCCTCCGGATGACCGCCTGACCTTGTGCCCGGTCGGACATCGTCTCCGAACTGCGGGCAGTCGGTTTCTCGCCCTCCGTACGCACCGTCGCCGTGGCGACGAGCAGCGGCCTCTCGCTGTGGACGCGCGCCACGGACGACGGCCCCTCCGGCGGCGTCCGCGAGTGAGGCCCCACCCCTGGACGACCCGGCGCCCGGGCGTCTGGGAGGCTGAGGATCTTCGCTCGTCGCTCTTCGCCAGGAGGCAGTCATGAAGCGTCTTGTCACGGTGGTGACCGGCGGCAGCCGGGGGATCGGCGCCGCGACCTGTCTGCGGCTCGCCGCGGAGGGACACGACGTGGCCGTGAACTACGTCCGGGACTCCGCGGCCGCCGAGGACGTGGCGCGGGGGGTGCGGGCCGCGGGGGCGAGGGCCGTGACCGTGCGCGCGGACACGTCCGTCGAGGCGGACGTCGAGCGGCTCTTCGAGACGGCCGAGCGGGAGCTGGGGCCGGTGACGGGACTGGTGAACAACGCGGCGGTGACGGGGCCGCTGGGACGGTTCACCGAGGTCGGCACGGACACCCTGCGGAGGGTCGTCGACGTCAACCTCATCGGGGCCCTGCTGTGCTCGCGGCGGGCCGCGCAGCTCATGACGCCCCGGGGTGAGGGCGTGATCGTGAACATCTCCTCGGGCGCCGCCACCCTGGGCAGCCCCGGCGAGTACGTGCACTACGCGGCGACCAAGGCCGCCGTCGACACCCTCACCCTCGGCCTGGCCAAGGAGCTGGGTCCGGACGGCATCCGTGTCAACGCGGTCGCTCCCGGTGTGATCGACACGGAGATGCACGCCGCCATGGGCGCTCCGGACCGTGCCCGGCAGGCCGCGGCGGCGGTGCCGCTGCGACGGGCGGGGCAGGCCGAGGAGATCGCCGCGGCCGTGGCGTGGCTGATGTCGCCGGACGCCTCGTACACCACGGGCGCGGTACTGAGAGTGGCGGGCGGGCGCTGAGCCGCCGGCGGGCCTTCGGGGCGGACGTGGTCAGGCCGCCTCGACGACCCGGCTGCGGATCGCGGACGCCCACTCGACCACCAGCAGCTCGTACTGCTCGCGCTCCTGGGCGGACAGGGAGCCGCCCGCGCGCAGCCAGAGCGCGCGGATCTGCTCATTGACCTCGGCGGCGGACCGCACGGAACCAGGGGTCACTAAATCGGGGGACATGCGGACAAGCCTAGGGCCAGGAACTGACCCTGCGCTACCGGACGGCTACCGACGCCGTATGTGCTCGGTCACGTGCCCGGGTCACGTCCCGCCGGTAAGCCCTCGCCCGGGCCGGGAGGTCAGCCCGCCGACTCCGCCGCGTGCGGGCTGAGGGCGCCCGTGGCGACCAGGGCGAGGATGACGATGCCGAGCGCGACGCGGTACCAGACGAAGGGCATGAAGCTCTTGGTCGAGATGAACTTCATGAACCACGCGATGACCGCGTAGCCGGTGACGAAGGCGATCACCGTGGCGAAGATCGTCGGACCCCAGGTGACGTGCCCGCCGTCCGCGGCGTCCTTCAACTCGAACATCCCGGAGGCCAGCACCGCGGGGATGGCGAGCAGGAAGGAGTAGCGGGCCGCGGCCTCGCGCCGGTAGCCCATGAAGAGACCGCCGCTGATGGTGGCGCCGGAGCGGGAGACGCCCGGGATGAGGGCCATGGCCTGGCAGAGGCCGTAGATCAGGCCGTCCTTGACGGTCAGGTCCCCGAGTTCCTTGCGCTGCTTGGCGACGCGGTGCCGGCCGCCGCTCTCGGCCCGTGCCGCGAGACGGTCGGCGACGCCCAGCACGATGCCCATGCCGATCAGCATCACCGCGGTGAGCCGCAGATCACGGAAGGGGCCCTCGATCTGGTCCTTGAGCGTCACGCCGAGCACGCCGATGGGGATCGAGCCCACGATGACGAGCCAGCCCATGCGCGCGTCGGGGTCGCTGCGCATCGACTTGTCCGTCAGGGAGCGGGTCCAGGCCGACAGGATCCGCCCGATGTCCTTGCGGAAGTAGATGAGGACCGCGGCTTCCGTGCCGATCTGGGTGATCGCGGTGAAGGCCGCGCCCGGATCCTCCCAGCCGGAGAAGGCCGCGGTCAGGCGCAGGTGCGCGCTGGAGGAGACGGGCAGGAACTCGGTCAGCCCCTGGACGAGTCCGAGGATGAGTGATTCGAACCAAGACATGAGGTAGCGAAGTCCAAGTGCCGATCGTGGAACGGGCGACTGGCGCACCCCACCGCCGTGCGCGGTGCTCGATGATCAGGTGTGCCGCGGGGAAGCGTAGCGCCCCAAGATGACGGCCCCTGCACGGGGGCTTCACGGCCCGCGCACCGGGCGGCACGTGACGGCTCAGGCGGCCGTCGGGCCGCTCACCGTCCACCCGGGCGCCTGCGGGTGCGGGGTGAGGTCCTCGTGGCGTGCCTCCGCGCCGCACGCGCCGTGTGCGAGGCGGGCGGACTCGCCAACGCCATGGCCCTCGAACGCGTCTGACGCGGATCCGGCCGGCTCACCGGGCGCGCAGCTGGTGCCGCTTGCGCCACGCCACCACCGCGCCCGCGAGGCCCGGCACGGCGATGCAGGCCAGCGCGATCAGGAAGGCCGGCGACGTCGGCGTGGAGGCACGGGCGCCGGCCACGACGTAGGCGGCGGTGTTCGGGATCGAGCCGAGCGCCGTCGCCAGCAGGAACGGCAGCAGCCCCATGCGGGAGACGGCCGCGCAGTAGTTCGAGGCGGCGAACGGGATGCCCGGGAACAGCCGGGCGGCGAGCATCGAGCGGAAGCCGTGCCGGCTCAGCTGGTCGTCCGCGGCCTTCAGCCAGCGTCCGCGCAGCAGCGGACGCAGCGCCTCCTGGCCGAGCGCCCGCCCGAGGCAGAAGGCCAGTCCCGCACCCAGCACCGTGCCGCCCAGTGCGGCGCCCAGGCCGAGCTGCGAGCCGAACAGCGCGCCCGCGGCGAGGTTCAGCAGCGGGCGCGGCACGAACGCCACGGTGCACACACCGTAGGCGACCGCGTACGCCACGACCGCCGCGGCGCCGCCGAGCTGGGCGGGCCAGCCGTCGGTCAGCAGCCGCTGGGGTTCGAGCGCGAGCATCAGCGACGCGGCGGTGCCGAGCAGCAGGACGAGCAGGGACAGCCGTGACCAGGGCGACAGCAGCACTCTCGCGCAGCGGGAGGCGAAGCCCGGGGCCGGGGGGAGCGGCGCGGCGAGGTCCGTGGCGGTGGCCCGGGGAGTGGCCGTGGCGGTGCCCCCAGAGCGGGTGGTGGCATCGAGCATCCGGTGACACTAACCGACATATGTGTGTGATCGCCGTAGTGTTCGTCTCATGCGCGTCACAGAAGGCCGGTCGGCGGCCGCCGTACCGCCGGTGCCGGAGAGCCCGCTCGCCGGCACCGTGCTGGAGCGGCTCACCGCCGCGTACGGGTCCGCCGCGGACCCGGAGCGGGCCGTGGCCATGCGCGCGTACATGAAGGACGTCGCCCCCTTCCTCGGCCTGACCACCCCGGTCCGCCGCGCCCTGTCGCGCACCGTGGTGGCGGGACTGCCGCACCCCGGCGAGGCCGACTGCGCGGCCGTCGCGCTGCGCTGCTGGGAGCTGCCCGAGCGCGAGTACCAGTACTTCGCCGTGGACTATCTGCGCCGCCACGTGCGGCACTGCTCCTCGGGCCTGCTGCCCGTCGTCCGTCACCTCGTCACCACGGTCCCCTGGTGGGACACCGTCGACCTGCTCGCCGCGCACGTCGTCGGGGCACTCGTCGCGGCCGACCGGGGCCTCACCGCCGAGCTGGACGAGTGGATCGGCGACGACGACATGTGGCTCGCCCGCGCCGCCCTGCTGCACCAACTGCGGTACCGCGAACGCACCGACACCGGACGCCTCTTCGACTACTGCCTGCGGCAGTCCGGGCACCAGGACTTCTTCGTCCGCAAGGCCATCGGCTGGTGCCTGCGCGAGTACGCCAAGACCGACCCGGACGCCGTACGGACCTTCCTCTCCCGCCACCAGGGCCGGTTCGCGCCGCTGTCGGTGCGGGAGGCGCTGAAGAACATCGGGGCCTGACGGCCGGTCCCGGCCCGCGGGAAAACCATTCGACGCGGGGCGCGCCGTCGGCAAGGATCGACGTCATGTTCCGGTACGCCTTCCCCCTCGCAGCATCCGCGGTCGCGGATGCCCCGAAGGCTGCCGTTCCCGCTCTCCCCGCCGCAGTCGACGGCGCCCGAAGCTGACCCTCCCCGGATCGTCCGGCGGACCCCCCAGGGGGAGGGTCGGCCGGGTTCCAGGGGTCCCCGTTCCGGCCGCGCGCCCATCCGCCGCGCCCGGGGCCACCACGCGTCACCATCGAGAGACTTCGAGGTACCGCCATGTCCAAGACGGCGTACGTCCGCACCAAACCGCATCTGAACATCGGCACGATGGGCCACGTCGACCACGGCAAGACCACCCTGACCGCCGCCATCACCAAGGTCCTCGCCGCGCGCGGCGCCGGCAGTTTCGTCCCGTTCGACCGCATCGACCGGGCGCCGGAGGAGGCCGCGCGCGGCATCACCATCAACATCGCGCACGTCGAGTACGAGACCGACACCCGGCACTACGCGCACGTCGACATGCCCGGCCACGCCGACTACGTCAAGAACATGGTCACCGGCGCCGCGCAGCTCGACGGGGCGATCCTCGTCGTGTCGGCGCTCGACGGGATCATGCCGCAGACCGCCGAACACGTGCTGCTCGCCCGGCAGGTGGGCGTCGACCACATCGTGGTCGCGCTCAACAAGGCGGACGCCGTCGACGACGGCGAGCTGACCGACCTGGTCGAGCTGGAGGTCCGCGAACTGCTCTCCGCGCACGGCTACGGCGGCGAGTCCGCGCCCGTCGTCCGGGTCTCCGGGCTGAGGGCGCTGGAGGGCGACCCGCGCTGGACGGCGTCGATCGACGCGCTGCTCGACGCGGTGGACACCTATGTGCCCATGCCCGAGCGCTATCTGGACGCGCCGTTCCTGCTGCCGGTGGAGAACGTGCTGACCATCACCGGCCGGGGCACCGTGGTGACCGGCGCGGTGGAGCGCGGAACCGTCCGGACCGGAGACCGGGTCGAGGTGCTCGGCGCGGGAGTCGAGACCGTGGTGACCGGCCTGGAGACCTTCGGCAAGCCCATGGAGGAGGCCCAGGCCGGGGACAACGTGGCGCTGCTGCTGCGCGGGGTGCCGCGGGACGCGGTGCGGCGCGGGCACGTGGTCGCCGCTCCGGGCAGCGTGGTGCCGAGCCGGCGCTTCACCGCCCGGGTGTACGTGCTGTCGGCCCGCGAGGGCGGCCGTGCGACACCGGTGTCGACCGGCTACCGGCCGCAGTTCTACATCCGCACGGCGGACGTGGTGGGCGCCGTCGACCTCGGCGGGACGGCGGTGGCCCGTCCCGGGGACACGGTCACCATGACCGTCGAGCTGGGACGGGACGTGCCCCTGGAGTCCGGACTCGGGTTCGCCGTCCGCGAGGGCGGACGCACGGTCGGCGCCGGCACGGTGACGGCCGCGCGGACGACGGCACAATGAGACGGTGAACGAGCCAGTCCCCGTGACCCGCGAGGTCGATCACGGCACCGCCAAGCTGATGCCCGACGTCGACCGGGAGCGGGCCTGGCTGCTCACCGTCGACGGCGCGCCCCAGTCCTACGTCGACCTCGACGAGCCGGCCCATCTGGAGTTCGAGTACGTGCGACGGCTCGGCCATGTCCTCGACACCGTGGCCCCGCCGGGGCGCCCCGTGGACGCCCTGCACCTGGGCGGCGGCGCGCTCACCCTGCCCCGCTACCTGGCCGCCACCCGCCCCGGCTCCCGGCAGGACGTCGTGGAACGCGACGGGGGACTGCTGGACCTGGTCGCCGAACACCTGCCGCTCCCCGCGGGCGCCGGTGTCACGTCGCACACGGCCGACGCCCGGGCCTGGCTGGAGGCCGCCCCCGACGACAGCGCGGACGTCCTGGTCGCCGACGTCTTCGGCGGCTCACGGGTCCCCGCGCACCTGACCTCCGTCGCCTACGTCCGGGAGGCCGCGCGGGTGCTGCGGCCCGGCGGGGTGTATCTCGCGAACCTCGCGGACGCGGCCCCCTTCGCCTTCCTCCGCTCCCAACTCGCCACCCTGATGACGCAGTTCGAGGAGTTGGCGCTGATCGCGGAGCCGGGGGTGCTGCGCGGCCGCCGGTTCGGCAACGCGGTACTGGCCGCCGCTCACCGTCCCCTGGACATCGCCGCCCTGTCCCGTGCCACCGCCGCCGACGCCTTCCCCGCGAGGGTCGAGCACGGCGCGGCCCTGCGGGACTTCGCACGCGGTGCGCGCCCGGTGCGCGACGAGGACGCGGTGCCGTCCCCGGAGCCCCCGGAGGGGGCGTTCGGCATCGGCTGATCCGGGCCGGGGCCGGTGCGCGGCGCCGTCAGCCGAGTTCCGCCACGCGGTTCCCGGCGCCGGCCGACGCGCCGTCCGGGGCCGCGCCGGTGAGGGGGCGGGACCGGCGGCGCAGATTGCGGACGTCCGGGACGCACAGGACCGCCGCCGTGACGACCACGACCAGCACCGCACAGCCCCACAGGGCCTCCGGGCGCCCGAACGCGGTCTCCGCCGGGCCCGCCAGAGCCATCGCCGCGGGCACCAGCGCGACCGAGCCGAACCAGTCGTAAGCCGAGACCCGGGACAGCTTCTCCTCCGGTATCTCCTGGTGCAGCGCGATCATCCAGGAGACGCCGAACACCTCCAGGGACACGCCGGTCACGAACATCACCGCGCACAGCACGACGACCGGCACCGGCACCGCGAGCGCGGCCGACGGCAGCGCCAGCGGGAACACGCACAGGGTGCCGACGAACAGCAGACGGCGCGGCTGCCAGCGGGTCATCAGCAGCGCGCCGACGACCGTGCCCCCGCCGAAGAACGCCAGCGCCACACCCCAGGGAGCGGCGCCGCCCAGGTGGTCCCGGGCGACGAGCGGCCCGTAGACCGCGTCGGCCGCGCCGACGACCGCGTTGGCGATGGAGAACTGGACGACGATGCCCCACAGCCAGGGCCGGCCGATGAACTCCCGCCAGCCCTCACGGAGATCGGCCAGCATGCCGCCGCCGGGTGCGCGCGGCGGTATGTGCTTGACGTCGAGGAAGGCGCGCAGCGCCGCGGCGACCGCGAAGGCCAGCGCGTCCACCGCCAGCACCCAGCCGGGGCCGATCGCGGCGACCATGGCACCGCCGAGCGCCGCTCCGCCGAGGGTCGCCCCGTGCATCGCCATCCGGAACACCGCGAACGCCCGGCTCGCCTGTTCGCCCTTCACCGAGGACAGCAGCATGCCCTCGGCGGCCGGGTTGAAGAACGCCTGGCCGGTGCCGCCGAGCGCGCTGAGCAGCATCATCTGCCACAGCCGGGCCTCGCCCGCCAGGACCAGCGCGGCGAACGCGGCCTGCGAGACGCAGTTCAGGGCGTTGGCCGCGACCATCACCCGGTGCCGCGGCAGCCGGTCCGCGACGGCGCCGCCGATCAGCAGGAACAGCACCAGCGGCAGGGTGCGGGCGGCGGCCACGAGACCCACGTCGCCGCCGTCACCGCCCGTCTCCAGTACGGCGAACGCGGCGGCGATCAGGGCGCCGTGGCTGCCCAGGTTGGTCACCACGGCGGCGGCGGTCAGCAGCGAGTAGTTGCGGCCCGCGAAGGCGGGGCGGCGGCGCAGGAGGGTGGTCGGCACCCCGTGACTATCGCCGGGACGGGGCCGGCTTGCCAAATGGATTGCCGGCCCCGACCTGCTACGACTCCGTCGGCGCGTCCTCCGTGAGGCGGACCGTGCTGAGGATCTTCTGCACGGTCGCGTCCGGGATCTCGTCCGTGACGCCCTTGGCGCCGTACAGGTTCCACGTGACGAAGTCGCCGGCGCCGTTCTTGAAGGCGAAGGTGGTCGCCTTGCCCTCGCTGTCGCACTTGCCCTTCTGCGGCGTGTTCTCCGAGTGCGCGGTTGCCACGCTGCCCTTGAGGCCGGCCGCCGTGGTGTACGCCTTCGGCTTGTCGTACTTCACGCTCTTCTTGTCGGGCTGTGTGTACCCACCGTAGATCCACCACGGCACCCGGGTCTCGGCCGCCATGTCGGTGTCCTTGGCGCCGTTCTCACCGCGCGTGCCGGCGGTGGCGAGGGCGGTGTCGTCCTCGCGGCCGTCCTTGTCGTCGTCGCTCGTGCACCACTTGGACTTCAGGTACGCCGGGGCGGTGACGGTGGTGCGGTCCGTCTCACCGTCCTTCTCCTCCCATTCGAAGCCCACGCTGGTGCCGGGAGTCTCGATCTCCCAGTCGGCGGGGACGTCGAACTTGGTGCCGAAGCGCGTGTTGACGACGACCTTCCAGCCCGGGATGGTCGCCTTCTCCTCGTCGCCGCCGCGCGGGTTGTTCTCCGAGGCGGAGGTGCTCGGTTCGGCGGAGGTCTCCTTGGACGCGGTCGCGGACGGCTTGCCGTCCTTCTTGCCGTCGGCCTCGTCGTCCTTGTCGCCGCCGAGCACGAGGAACCCGGTCACACCGGCGGCCACGACCACGGCCGTCGCCGCGACTATCGCCACCAGCTTCGTCCGGTTCCCGCCGCCGCCCTGCGGTGGCTGGGGTCCGCCCACTGCGGTCTGCGCGCCCCACCCCTGCTGCTGCTGGTACGGGTTCGGCTGCTGATAGCCGGGCTGCTGATACGGATTCGGCTGTTGGTACCCCGGCTGCTGGTACGGATTGTTCGACTGCGGGTTCTGCTCGCCCCCGGGCGGCTGCTGCTCTGGCCACATGGGCAGCAACCCTAGCCGCGCCATGGACACGGTTCGGTCACTGCCCTTTGACAGGGACGTAGCAACTCGTGGGACGGGCGGCATGGCGGCCGAGGCTACTCGTCGGTAACCTGCGCTCATGAGCGCAGACCAGATGTCCATCGGCGAGATGCTCGCCGCCACGGTGCCCATGGCCCGGACCCTCAACCTCCAGTTCCTGGAGACCACGCCGGAGCGGGCCGTGGTGGCGCTGCCGGACCAGAACGAGTACCACAACCACGTGGGCGGGCCGCACGCCGGCGCGATGTTCACCCTTGGTGAGTCCGCGAGCGGAGCGATCGTGCTCGCCGCGTTCGGGGACCAGCTCGCGCGTGCCGTGCCGCTGGCCGTCAGTGCCGAGATCGCCTACAAGAAGCTGGCCATGGGTCCGGTCACCGCCACCGCGACCCTCGGCCGGCCGGCCGCCGAGGTCGTCGCCGAGCTCGACGAGGGCCGCCGCCCCGAGTTCCCCGTCTCGATCGCCATCCGACGCGAGGACGGCGCGGTCACCGGTGAGATGAGCGTCGTCTGGACCCTGCGCCCCAACGGCTGACCGCCGGGCCGGCGCCGGTGACCCGGTAGGCTTCCCGTTCGTGCGCCGGGACCGGGCGCACGGACGGCGGACCGGGAGGACAGGGCGTTGCACGTGCAGGAGTGGCTCGAGACCGTACCCGCGGTCGCCGTGTACGCGCTGGTGGGAGTGGTCATCGGGCTGGAGAGCCTGGGCATCCCGCTGCCGGGCGAGATCATCCTGGTCTCCTCCGCGCTGCTCGCCTCCCAGCACGGCGACATCGACCCGGTGGTCCTCGGCGCCTGCGCCACCGCCGGCGCGATCATCGGCGACTCGATCGGCTACGCCATCGGCCGCAAGGGTGGACGGCCGATGCTGGCCTGGCTGGGGGCGAAGTTCCCCCGGCACTTCAGCGAGGCGCACATCGCCACCGCGGAACGGTCCTTCCAGAAGTGGGGCATGTGGGCCGTCTTCTTCGGCCGCTTCGTCGCCCTGCTGCGCATCTTCGCCGGCCCGCTCGCGGGTGTGCTGCGGATGCCGTACTGGAAGTTCCTGATCGCCAACGTGCTCGGCGGCATCGTGTGGGCGGGCGGCACCACGGCCGTCATCTACTACGTGGGCATCGTCGCCGAGTCCTGGCTGAAGCGCTTCTCCTGGCTGGGCCTGGTGGCGGCGGTCCTGATCGGCGTCACCTCGATGCTGGTGCTGAAGCGCAAGGCGAAGAAGGCGGCCCCCGAACCCGTCGCCGCCGCCGACTGACACCCGCCGTGAAGGGGCGCGGCCGCCCCTCCCGCGGACCGACCGGGCCCTCTAGGCCCCGTGCTCCTCCCGGTGAACCCTGGCCAGCTCGGCGTACATCGTCCCGTTGAGGGTCAGCCCCTCCCGCTCCTCCGGGGTGAGCTCCCGCCGGACCTTCGCCGGCACCCCGGCGACCAGTGACCCCGGCGGCACCCGCATCCCCTGCGGCACCAGCGCCTGCGCAGCGACCAGGGACCCGGCGCCGATCACGGCGCCGTTGAGCACGGTCGCCCCCATGCCGATCAGGCAGTCGTCCTCGACGGTGGCCCCATGCACCACGGCGTTGTGCCCGATCGACACCCGCTCACCCACACCGACCGGGAACCCCGGGTCGGCGTGGAGCGTGCAGTTGTCCTGCACGTTGCTGTTCGCGCCGACGGAGATCCGCTCCACGTCCCCGCGCAGCACCGCTCCGTACCAGACGCTCGCGCCCGCGTGCAGCGTCACGTCCCCGATCACCGAGGCCGTGGGCGCCACGAACGCGTCCCCGTCGACCTTCGGCTCCCTGCCCCCGACACCTGTGATCAGCGCGCGGTGCGTCATCGGCCTCTCCTCCACCCACGTCGTAGACACCCCGCACCGTACGCCTGCCCGGTGGGGTGAAGATCACAGGGTCACCGTCCCGACGGCGCGGCGCCCGCCGACTACGGTGAGCGGGTGCCGAAGCGCAAGAACACGTTCTCGTCCTGGCCGCGCCGCCTCGCTCAGCGCGCGGTCCACGCGGGCTGGGCCTGGGCCCAGCGCACGGGTTCGGTGACCGCCGAGCACCCCGGCCGCTTCCGCTTCGGGGCCATGGGAACAGGTACCAGGCTCGCCTTCCCGCTCGGCACGGTCTTCGGCGAGCCCTGGATCCGGCTCGGCGCGCACTGCATCGTCGGCGAGCAGGTCACCCTCACCGCCGGCCTGATGCCCGGCCTGGACCTCGGCCCGGAGCCGATCCTGCGCATCGGCGACGGGGTCGTCCTGGGGCGCGGCAGCCATGTCATCGCCGACACGACGGTCACCATCGGCAGCGACTGCTACTTCGGGCCGTACGTCTACGTCACCTCCACCAACCACTCCTACGACGACCCGCACGAGCCCATCGGCAAGCAGTGGCCGCGGATGGAGCCGGTGGAGATCGGACCCGGCTGCTGGATCGGCACCGGCGCGGTGATCCTCCCGGGGGCGCGCGTCGGGCGGAATGTGGTGGTGGCGGCGGGCGCCGTGGTCCGGGGAACGGTGCCCGACCACGCGGTGGTCGCGGGCGCCCCGGCCCGTGTCGTACGCCGCTGGACTCCCGCCGACGGCTGGCAGCCGCCCCTGCGCACCCCGGCGCCCGTGCCGATCCCGGAGGGTGTCACCCCGGACCAGCTGCGGGCGCTGTCGGCGCTCGACGAGGAGGCCGTGGCCCGGCTCGCGGAGCTCGACGGACAGGCCTCGACCGGAGTCGGGGAGCCGGCCGCGAGCGGTCCGGCGCGGCTCGCCGAGCTGGAGCCCGGGAGCTGAGCCGCCCTCAGCCCGTCGCCGGCAGGAGCGCGAGGACCGCGGCCACCGTCACCGGGCCGGTCCGCGCGGCCACGGCGTACGTACCGTTGGCCGCCAGGGCCATTACAGCAGGCTGGTGGCCAGGGCGAAGGGCGCTGTCACGGCGGGCCTCGCAGTACAGTGCGGTGAACGATCGGGTGCATCTCAACGTAGTTGAACGGAGTGGACCCTATTATCCAGGATATTGAACGGATGGAATGTGTCGGACCTCGACCTGCTGACCCAGTCCCTGGCGCGCAACGTCAAGCGCTGGCGCGCCGAGCGCGGCTTCACCCTGGACACGCTCGCGGCGCGGGCGGGCGTCAGCCGCGGCATGCTCATCCAGATCGAGCAGGCCCGCACCAACCCGAGCATCGGCACCGTCGTCAAGATCGGCGACGCGCTGGGCGTCAGCGTCACCACCCTGCTCGACTACGAGCGGGGCCCGAAGGTCCGTATCGTCCCCGCCGACCAGGCCGTACGGCTCTGGCACACCGAGGAGGGCAGCTACAACCGGCTGCTCGCCGGTGCCGAGGCGCCGGGCCCGCTGGAGATGTGGGACTGGAAACTGATGCCGGGCGAGGGCAGCGACTCTGACCCGCACCCCGCCGGCACGGTCGAACTCCTGCACGTCACGACGGGGGAGCTGACCCTCACCGTCGACGGGACGGAGCACCGGGTGCCGGCCGGTGCCAGCGTCTCCTTCGAGGCCAACACGCCCCACACGTACGGCAACAGGGGCGAGGTCCCGATGGAGATGATCATGACCGTCTCGGTGCCGCCCGTGCACTGACGGGCGCCCTCCGGCCGGCTGTTACGGTGCCGCCATGCGCGCACCCATCGGAGACTTCGACCGGGCCACCCCCGCCCCCGACTGCCTCGACGAGCTGACCGCCCCGGTCGCCGCGGCCGTCCGCGACTGGAGCGGCGGCGTGCCCGCCGACCGGATCCTGTACGTCGACACCGACCCGCGCTGGGCGGACACCGCCGTCTTCGTCGAGCACTACGGCCGGGACCTGCTGGAGCGGTCGGCGAACTGCGTGGTGGTCGCGGCCAAGCGGGGCGGCGCGACCACGCTCGCCGGGTGCGTCGTCCTGTCCGCCACCCGGCTCGACGTCAACGGCGTGGTGCGCCGTCACCTCGGCGCCCGCAAGGCGTCCTTCGCCCCGATGGACACCGCCACGGGGGAGAGCGGCATGGAGTACGGCGGCATCACACCGCTGGGGCTGCCCGGCGACTGGCCGGTGCTG
The DNA here is from genome assembly GCF_003665435.1 of Streptomyces fungicidicus. NCBI lineage: Bacteria > Bacillati > Actinomycetota > Actinomycetes > Kitasatosporales > Streptomycetaceae > Streptomyces > Streptomyces fungicidicus. The sequence goes on along the minus strand of NZ_CP023407.1, from coordinate 1,159,336 downwards.
GTGGACGCCGCCGTCGTGGACCTGCCGTACGTGCTCGTCGGCAGCGGCCGGCGGCGCGGCAAGCTCCTGGTCCCGGGCAAGGCGTTCGCGGAACTGCCCGGAGCGGTCGTGATCGAAGGGCTGGGAGTGGTCTGAGGTCAGCGCACGGCGTGGTGGGCCAGGGCCAGATGCGGGTCCGCCCCGCCCGGCACCGGCTCCGGATCCGCGTGGACCAGGGCCGCGGTCAGCCGGGGGACGGCGTGCAGCAGAGCGTGCTCGGCCTCGACGGCGACATGGTGCGCCTCGCGCAGCGTCGCCCCGCCGTCCACCACCACCGCCACCTCCGCGCGCAGCCGGTGACCGATCCAGCGCAGCCGCAGCTCGCCCACCCCGCGCACGCCGGGAACCCGCTTCAGCGCCTCCTCGGCCCGGTCAACCAGCGCCGGGTCGACGGCGTCCATCACCCGCCGGAACACCTCCCGCGCGGCGTCCCGCAGCACCAGGACGATCGCCGCCGTGATCGCCAGACCGACCACCGGGTCGGCGAACCGCCACCCCAGGGCCGCGCCGCCGGCGCTCAGCAGCACCGCCAGTGAGGTGAACCCGTCGGTGCGGGCGTGCAGTCCGTCGGCGACCAGCGCGGCCGAGCCGATCTCACGCCCGACCCGGATGCGGTAGCGGGCCACCCACTCGTTGCCCGCGAACCCGACGAGCGCCGCGACGGCTACCACCGGGATGTGCCCGACGGGGCGCGGCTCCAGCAGCCGCGCGAACGCCGTCCACCCCGCGAAGGCGGCGGACGCGGCGATCGTCAGGACGATCGCGATGCCCGCCAGATCCTCCGCGCGCCCGTAGCCGTAGGTGAAGCGGCGGGTGGCGGCGCGCCGGCCCAGCACGAAGGCGATCCCCAGCGGCACGGCGGTCAGCGCGTCCGCGACGTTGTGCACCGTGTCGCCGAGCAGCGCCACCGAGCCCGACACGGCCACCACGACCGCCTGCGCGAGCGCCGTCGCCCCCAGCACCGCCAGGGAGACCCACAGCGCGCGCATCCCCCGGGCCGAGGACTCCAGCGCGGGGTCGAGCTTGTCGGCGGTCTCGTGCGAGTGCGGGGCGAGCAGATGGGCGAGGCGACGGAACACGGAACGGCGGTGCCCGTGACCGTGACTGTGTCCGTGGTCGTGCTCATGTTGGTGGTCGTGGTCGTGGTCGTGGTCGTGCCCGTGCTCATGGCCGTGGTGGTGGCGGTCGCTCACGATCGTCCCCTTCCGGTGCGCGAGGTGGACGCGACGGCGCCCACGGGCCCATTATGTGCGTATGAGCGCACGCATGCACCTATCACCTGCGCACGATGCGCACCCACGCACACCCGGCGAGGAACACTTCGCGCTCGCCGCGGAGCTGCTCGCCCTGCTCGGCGACCGCACCCGGCTCACCCTGCTGCACGCCCTGACCGGCGGAGAGGCCGACGTCACCACGCTCACCGAGACCTGCGGAGCGGCCCGCCCCGCGGTCAGCCAGCATCTGGCGCGACTGCGGCTCGCGGGGCTGGTGGACACCCGCAAGGAGGGCCGCCGGGTGATCTACTCCCTGCGCGACGGCCATCTGCGGCGGCTGGTGGACGAGGCGCTGAACGTGGCCGACCACAGGCTCGGCGACCGGCCCCCGCACGACTGACCGGGCACCGCCCGGTCACTCGCGCGGACCCGGGGGAACGGCTAGCCGAGGCGGGGTATCTCGATCGCCGGGCAGCGGTCCATCACCATCTCCAGGCCCGCCGCGCGGGTCCGCTCGTACGCCGCCTCGTCGACGACGTCGAGCTGGAACCAGACCGCCTTCGCGCCCTTGGCCACCGCCTCGTCCGCCACGGCCCCGGCCAGGTCGCTGTTGACGAACACGTCCACGACGTCCACCTCGAAGGGGATGTCCGCGAGGGAGGCGTAGCCCCGCTCGCCGTGCACCGTCTCGGCCTTGGGGTGCACCGGCACCACGCGCTTGCCGAACCGCTGGAGCACCTGGGCGACCCCGTACGCCGCGCGCTGCCGGTTCGACGACAGGCCCACCACGGCCCAGGTGTCACCGAGTCCGGTGAGGATCTTGCGGACCGTCGCCTCGTCGCCGTACACCGTGGACCTCCAGGGAGTCGTGAAACCGCTGTCGCCCGGTTCAACCGGGCGGGGCGCGCGGGGATTCCCGGTGCCGCCGCTCTCCCCGGCGACGCGAAATGCGGTCCGGATGCCTGCGTACGCGCGCCGGCGCGCCTACGCTCGGCTCGTGCTGCGCATCACCGACGCCCGGACAGGCGAACCCGTGGACGCCACCCCCGCCCGGCGGGGCCTGACCCGTGTCCAGGCCCACACACGGGGGTCCGACCCGACGCACCTGCGGGTGCTGCTCGTCGCCGATCTCCTCGTACGGGCCCTGGAGCTCGGCGGCACGCCCGTATGGGCGCTGCTCACCGGCGAAGGGCGGCAGGCGGAACTGCGCGCGGCGGGCGCGGCCCTCGGGGTGCGGCCCTTCGAGGACGGCGGCGACACCGGGGCCGGCCTGGGCGAGGCCCAGGTGCTGCACGTGGTGGGCGAGGGCGGCGCGACCCCCGACGGGGTGCGCGTGGCCGTGGCCCCCGTGCTCTGGGAGGCGCCGGGCGCACCGGGCGACGCCGACCCCGCCGCCCTGCGCATGGCCCTGCTCGCCCGCCCCCGAAGCGCCACCTTGCGGATCGGCCCGGCCACCCTGGACGAGGCCGGCGCCACCCTTGACCGCTGGCGCCGCGCGGTCGCCGACTGGGCCGGGCGGCCCTCGCGGCCCGTCCCCGACCCGGTGCGCGCGGACCTGCGCACCGCGTGGGAGGACGACCTGGACACCGCCGGAGTCCTGGGCGTCCTGCGCGCGGTGGAGACCGACCCGGACCTCGCGGACGGCGCCCGCTTCGAGACCTACGCCTACGCCGACCGGCTGCTCGGCCTCGACCTCACCCGCGACCTGGGAGCCCCGGCGTGATCGAGCGCGCCGGGCGCGGACCGCTGCGCCGCCTGGTCGTCCTGCGCCACGCCAAGTCCGCCCGGCCGGCGGACGTCCCCGACCACGAGCGTCCCCTGGCCCCGCGCGGACGCAGGGACGCCCCCGCCGCGGGGCGGGCGCTCGCCGAGGCCGACTGCCTGCCGGGCCTCGCGCTGTGCTCCACCGCCGTCCGGGCCCGCCGCACCTGGGAGCTGGCCGCCGGCCAGTGGGGCACGCCCCCGCCCGTCCGCCACGAGCCGCGCCTCTACCACGCGGACGCCCGCGAACTGCTGGACGTGGTGCGCGAGGTGCCCGGCGACGTCGAGACGCTGCTGCTGATCGGACACAACCCCGGCCTGGAGGACCTCGTCCTGGCGCTGGCCGGCGACGGACTCGACGACACCCTGGACCGGGTCCGCGCGAAGTTCCCGACCTCCGCGATCGCCGTGCTGTCCTGGCGCGGCGCCGCCTGGCGGGACCTCGCCCCGGGCTCCGCCCTGCTGACCTCGCTGACCGTGCCCAGGGGCGGGCGGCGTTAGGCCGCGCGCGGACGCATAGGCTGGCGGGATGCAGGACCAGTACCGCACCGTCGCCCGCGCGGGTGTGCACGAGACCGAGGTCAACCGTTCCCGCTTCCTGTGCGCGCTCGCCCCGGCGGCCGGCGAGCGGGAGGCGCAGGAATTCATCGCCGCCGTCCGCAAGGAGCACGCCGACGCCACCCACAACTGCTGGGCCTACGTCATCGGCGCCGACGCCTCCACCCAGAAGGCCAGTGACGACGGGGAACCGGGCGGCACCGCGGGCGTCCCCATGCTCCAGATGCTGCTCCGCCGCGACATGCGGTACGCCGTCGCCGTCGTCACCCGCTACTACGGCGGCGTCAAGCTCGGCGCGGGCGGCCTCATCCGCGCCTACGGCGGCGCCGTGGGCGAGGCGCTGGACACCCTGGGCACGATCACCCGGCGCCGCTTCCGGCTGGCCACGGTGACCGTCGACCACGGGCGGGCCGGCAAGGTGCAGAACGACCTGCGCGCCACCGGACGCGAGGTGCGGGACGTGCGCTACGGCGAGGAGGTCGCGATCGAGATCGCCCTCCCGGACGCCGACGTGGCGGCCTTCCGCGCGTGGCTCGCCGACGCCACCGCCGGGACGGCCCGCTTCGAACCGGGCGGAGAGGCCTACGGGGACGCGTGACCGGCCCCCGATCCATGGATATGCGTGGATAACAGGCCAATTCGGACCGGGCCATGACGGAGCGATACGGGAGTAACCGCCCGTGCTGTCAGAGCCTGCGGTTACGCTGCGAAAACCATGAGACTGCTGCACACTTCCGACTGGCACCTCGGCCGGTCCTTCCACCGGGTGGGCATGCTCGGCGCCCAGGCCGAGTTCATCCGCCACCTCGTCGCCACCGTGCGCGAGCGCGACGTGGACGCGGTGGTCGTGTCGGGAGACGTGTACGACCGCGCCGTGCCCCCGCTGGCCGCGGTCGAACTCTTCGACGACGCCCTGCACCGGCTCGCCGCTCTCGGCGTGCCGACGGTGATGATCTCCGGGAACCACGACTCGGCCCGCCGCCTCGGCGTCGGCGCCGGGCTCATGGGAAGCGCGGGCATCCACCTGCGCACCGACCCGTCCGCGTGCGGCACACCGGTGGTGCTGTCCGACGAGCACGGCGACGTCGCCCTCTACGGGCTGCCGTACCTCGAACCCGCCCTGGTGAAGGACGCGTTCGAGGTGGAGCGGGCCGGGCACGAGGCGGTGCTCGCCGCCGCCATGGACCGGGTCCGCGCCGACCTCGCCGCCCGCCCGCCCGGCACCCGCTCCGTCGTCCTCGCGCACGCCTTCGTCACCGGCGGCGAACCCAGCGACAGCGAGCGCGACATCACCGTCGGCGGGGTGGCCGCCGTGCCCGCCGGGGTGTTCGACGGCGTCGACTACGTGGCGCTCGGCCACCTCCACGGCTGCCAGACCCTCACCGACCGCGTGCGCTACTCCGGCTCCCCGCTGCCGTACTCCTTCTCGGAGGCGAACCACCGCAAGACCATGTGGCTGGTCGACCTGGCCGCCGACGGGGCGGTCACCGCCGAGCGCGTGGACTGCCCGGTGCCGCGCGCGCTGGCCCGGATCCGCGGCACCCTGGAGGACCTGCTCGCCGACCCCGCACTGGCCCGGCACCAGGAGGCGTGGGTCGAGGCGACCCTCACCGACCCGGTCCGCCCGGCCGACCCCATGGCCCGGCTCACGGAGCGCTTCCCGCACACCCTCACCCTCGTGTTCGACCCCGACCGGGCGGCCGACGGGCCCGGGGTCTCCTACGCCAGACGCCTGGCCGGCCGCGACGACCAGCAGATCGCCGAGGACTTCGTCACCCATGTGCGCGGCGCCGGCCCCGACGCACACGAGCGGGCGGTCCTGCGGGACGCCCTCGACGGGGTGCGCGTGGACGACGCCGCCCGGGAGGTGGCGCGGTGAGGCTGCACCGGCTGGACCTGACCGCCTTCGGGCCGTTCGGCGGCACCCAGAGCGTCGACTTCGGCGAGCTGTCCGCCGCCGGACTCTTCCTGCTCCACGGCCCCACCGGCGCCGGCAAGACCTCCGTACTGGACGCCGTCTGCTACGCGCTGTACGGCTCGGTACCCGGCGCCCGGCAGAGCGGCCAGGGCATGACCCTGCGCAGCGACCACGCCGCGCCGGGCGTCCGCACCGAGGTCACCCTCGAACTGACCGTCGCCGGACGCCGCCTGGAGATCACCCGGCAGCCTCCCTGGGAGCGCCCGAAGAAACGCGGCACCGGCACCACCCTGGACAAGGCGCAGACCTGGCTGCGCGAACGCGACGCGGCCTCGGGCACCTGGAAGGACCTCAGCCGCTCGCACCAGGAGACGGCCGAGGAGATCACCCAGCTCCTCGGCATGAGCCGGGAGCAGTTCTGCCAGGTCGTGCTGCTGCCCCAGGGCGACTTCGCGCGCTTCCTGCGCGCCGACGCCGAGGCCCGCGGCAAGCTGCTGGGCCGCCTCTTCGACACCCGCCGCTTCGCCGACGTGGAGAAGCGCCTCGCCGAGCGCCGGCGGGCCGCCGAGTCCCGGGTACGGGACGGCGACGCGGACCTCCTCGCCGACGCCCACCGGATGCAGCAGGCCGCGGGCGACACCATGGAGCTGCCCGAGCTGACGCCCGGCGAACCGGGGCTGGCCGAGACGGTGCTGGGCGCCGCCGCCGTCGCCCGCAGCACCGCGCGGGAACGGCTCACGGCCGCCCGCTGCCGCCTCGCCACCGCCGAGGCCGCCCTCGCCGAAACCGACCGCGTCCTGGACGGCGTACGCGAACGGGACCGGCTGCAGCGGCGCTTCGCCGAGGCGCGGGAGCGGGCGGCACGCCTCCAGGAGCGGTCCGGCGCCCACCGCGAGGCGCAGACCCGGATGGAGCGCGCCCGCAAGGCCGAGACCGTCGCCCCCGCCCTGGAGCTGCGGGACTCCGCCGAGGCCGAGCACCGGCGCGCGTCCGGCGCGGAGTCGCGCGCGCGTGCCCTCCTCCCGGCGTCCCTCGCGGACGCCGGATCCGCCGGGCTCGCCGCCGCCGCCCGCCGGGCCGCCGGGGAACTGGGCGGGCTGGAGTCCGCCCGCCGCGCCGAGCGGCGGCTGACGGAACTCCTCGACGAGCGGGCCGGCCTGGACCGGCAGGAACGCGCCGACCGGGAGGTGCTCGAGGACGCGGAGACCTGGCTCGCGGACTGGGAGGAGACCCGCGCGGGACTGCAGGCCGGCATCGAGTCCGCCCAGCGGGCCGCGAGCAGGGCCGAACAGCTCGCCGAGCAGCGGGAGCCCGCACGCCGGCGGCTGAACGCCGCGCGGCTGCGCGACCGGCTCACCGAGGACGCCAGGGCGGCCGGCGAACAGGCCCGCGTCGCCCGGGAACAGGCGCTCGCGGCGAAGCAGCACTGGCTCGACCTCAAGGAACAGCGCCTCAACGGCATCGCCGCCGAACTCGCCGCCGGCCTCACCGACGGCGAGGCCTGCGCGGTCTGCGGCGCCACCGAACACCCCGCCCCCGCCCGCAAGGTCGACGGCCACGTCGACCGCGAGACGGAGGAACGCGCCCTCACCGGCCACCAGCAGGCGGACGACCACCGCGCCGGCGCCGAGCGGCGGCTCGCCGCCGCACGGGAGGCGCTGGCCGCCGCGAGCGCGGAAGCCGGCGACACCGCCACCGAACAGCTCGCCCGCGAGGCCGAGGAGCTGGAACGGCAGTACGCGCAGGCGAGGGAAACCGCCTCGGCACTGCACCCCGCGCAGGAACGGCTGCGCCGCGCGGAACAGGAGCACGAGCTGCGCACCGCCGCCCAGCGCGAGGCGGCGGTGCGCGCCGCCGCCCGGGTCGGCCACCGCGACCGGCTGGACCGGGAACACGCCACCCTCGAGGAGGAGCTGACGCGGGCCCGCGGCGACGCCACCAGCGTGGCCGCGCGCGCGGAGCAGCTGGAGCGGAGCGCCCAGTGGCTCACGGACGCCGCCGACGCCGCCCGCACCGCCGAGGACGCGGCCCAGCGCCTCAAGCAGGCCGACGCCCGGCTCGCCGACGCCGCCTTCCGCGCGGGCTTCGACACCCCGCGGGACGCCGCCGAAGCCCTCCTCGACGACGCCGCCCACCGCGAACTCCAGCGGCGCCTGGACGCCTGGCAGCACGAGGAGGCGGCGGTCCGGGCCGTCCTCGCCGAGCCGGAGACGGCGGCCGCCGCCCAGCGGCCGCCGGCCGACGTCGCCTCCGCGCAGCGGGCCGCCGAGGACGCCGGCCGCAGGGTGCGCGAGGCGGCCTCCGCGCGGGACGCCGCGGACCGGCGCTGCGCCGAACTCGACCGGCTCTCCGCGCGGGCCACCGCCTCGGCGCGCCGGCTCGGACCGCTGCGCGAGGAGTACGACCGCGTGGCCCGCATGGCCGGCCTCACCGCCGGCACCTCGGCGGACAACGAGCGCAGGATGCGCCTGGAGTCCTACGTCCTCGCCGCCCGGCTGGAACAGGTCGCCGCCGCCGCGACCGTACGGCTGCACCGCATGTCGTCCGGCCGCTACACCCTCGTCCACTCCGACGACCGCACCGGCCGCGGCCGCAGCGGCCTCGGTCTGCACGTCGTCGACGCCTGGACCGGACGGGAGCGGGACACCGCGACCCTCTCGGGCGGCGAGACCTTCTTCGCCTCGCTCTCCCTCGCGCTCGGCCTCGCGGACGTCGTCACCGACGAGGCGGGCGGGGTCCGGCTGGACACCCTCTTCATCGACGAGGGCTTCGGCAGCCTCGACGACCAGACCCTCGACGAGGTCCTGGACGTCCTGGACTCCCTGCGCGAACGCGACCGCAGCGTGGGTATCGTCAGCCACGTCGCCGATCTGCGGCGGCGGATACACGCCCAACTGGAGGTCGTGAAGGGCCGCACGGGCTCGGAGCTGCGCCGGCACGGCGCCCGCTGACCCCGAACCCCCGCGCCCGGCAAGGGAGTCGACCCGGTAGGTTCTGCGCATGGTGCGATACGCGGAACCGGGCACGGTCGAGTGGGTGGAGTCGGGCGGCGGGCCGCTCGTCGCGGTGCCGGAGACGGTGCTGCCGTTCTGGACGGGAGCCGACGGCGAGGAGACGGCCTCGGACTACGACCGCGCCTGCGAGGTGGACGGACTCGTCGGGCTCCTTCCGGTCGGCGACTCCACGGCCCTCGTCATGGGCGACGAGCCCGCCGCGACCGCCTTCCTCCCCGAGCACGGCACCCTGGTCCGCTGGATCGCCGGTGACGCGGAGGCGGACCTCCTGGCGAGCGTCCCGGCCGCGCTGGACACCGCCCAGTGGCAGCCCGAGGTGTACTGGAGGGTGTCCGGCACCGCCCTGCTGTTCGACGCGGCCTGGCCCGGCTCCGACTCCGCCGCCACCGACCACGTGAGCCTAGCCCTCACCCCGGGCCGCTACGCCGTCCGCGCGGCCCGGGTGCAGCCGGGACCGGAGACCTGGATGGTCCTCGTCCAGCTCCGGCCGGCGCCCTGACCGGCGTGCCCGACGACCCCGCCCGCCTCGTCGCGTGGCCACCCGACGAGGCGGACCGGATCACCGGTCAGGTCGTCGACTCCGGGGGCGGATTCCGGCGCTGACGGCGCCGCCGCCCGCGGTCACAGCGCCGACAGCTCGTCCACCAGGTCGTCCAGACCCAGCGACCCCTGGGACAGCGCGGCCATGTGCCACGCCTTCAGGTCGAACGCGTCACCGTGCCGCGCGCGGGCGTTCTCGCGGCCCAGCAGCCACGCCCGCTCGCCGAGCTTGTAGCCGATCGCCTGACCCGGGATCGTCAGATAACGGGTCAGCTCGCTCTCCACGAAGTCGGCCGGGCGGCTGCTGTGCGCCCCGAAGAACTCCTGCGCCAGCTCCGGCGTCCAGCGCTCACCCGGGTGGAACGGCGAGTCCGCCGGGATCTCCAGCTCCAGGTGCATGCCGATGTCGACGATCACCCGGGTCGCCCGCATCATCTGCGCGTCCAGATAGCCCAGCCGCTCCTCCGCGTCCGCGAGGAAGCCGAGCTCGTCCATCAGCCGCTCCGCGTACAGCGCCCAGCCCTCGGCGTTGGCGCTGACCCCGCCCACCGACGCCTGGTAGCGGGACAGGTTCTCCGAGACGTGCACCCACTGCGCCAGCTGCAGGTGATGGCCGGGGACGCCCTCGTGGTACCAGGTGGAGACCAGGTCGTAGACCGGGAACCGGGTCAGGCCCATCGTGGGCAGCCAGGTGCAGCCCGGCCGGGAGAAGTCCTCCGACGGCGGCGTGTAGTAGGGCGCCGCCGCGCTGCCGGCCGGCGCGATCCGCGACTCGACCTTCCGCACCCGCTCCGCGAGGTCGAAGTGGGTGCCGTCCAGCGCCTCGATCGCCCGGTCCATCACCCCCTGGAGCCACTCGCGGACCTCGTCGACCCCCTCGATGTGCCGGCCGTGCTCGTCGAGGTGCGCCAGCGCCACCCAGGGCGTCGCGGCGCCGGGCAGGATCTTCTCGGCCTCCTTCTTCATCTCGCCGAGCAGCCGGTGGTACTCGGACCAGCCGTACGCGTACGCCTCGTCCAGGTCGAGGTCGGTGCCGTTGAAGTAGCGGGACCAGCGGGCGTAGCGCTCCCGGCCCACGGTGTTCGGCGCGCCGTCCACGGCGGGCGCGTACACCTCGCGCATCCAGTCCCGCAGTTCCACCACGGCCGCGGTCGCCGCGCGGGCGCCCTCGTCCAGCTCCGTGCGCAGCGCGTCGGGTCCGGCGGCGGCGAAGTCCTCGAACCAGCCGCGGCCCTCGCCGGTGTCCGCCCACTCGGCGAGCTGCCCGATGAACGTCTCCGTCGGCCGCGGAGCCGCGTACAGCTTGCGCTCCAGGCCGAGCGCGAGGGACTCCCGGTAGCCCGCCAGGGCGGCCGGGACCGCGCGCAGCCGCTCGGCGAGCGCCGTCCAGTCCTCCTCCGACTCCGCCGGCGTCACGGTGAACACCTCGCGCACCGAGTGCGCGACCGTCCCTAGGTTGCCGACCGCGCGCAGACCTTCGTCGGCCTCGTGCACGGCCAGCTCGGCGGTGAGCCGCTCGCGCAGCAGACGGGCGCAGCGGCGCTCGATGTCGCTGTCCGCGCCCGGCAGCCGCTCGGCCTCGGCGAGCCGCGCCAGGGTGGTCCGCTGCAGTGCGGCGACCGCCTCCTGTCCGGCGGGCGAGAGATCGGGCAGACGGGAGGAGCTCTCCTTCACTCCGAGAAACGTTCCGGTGACCGGGTCGAGGGCGATCAGGTCGTCGACGTAGGCGTCGGCGACCTGACGGGGAAGCGCGCTGTTGGTCTGTGACATGCGGTCCATCCTGGTACGCGGCCCGCGGCACGTCACCCGGTTTGCGCCGAGGGCGTAGGCGGCAGCATCGGGCCGCAGTCCCACTGCTGGAAGATCAGCCGCGTCTCCACGCGCGCCACCTCACGCCGGGCGGTGAACTCGTCGAGCACCAGCCGCTGCAGATCCGTCATGTCCGCGACCGCAACATGCACCAGGTAGTCGTCGGGGCCGGTCAGATGGAACACGGTGAGCGACTCCGGCAGCGCCCGGATCCGCTCCACGAACGGCCCCACCAGCTCCCGCCGGTGCGGTCTGACCTGGACCGACAGCAGAGCCTGCAGGCCCCGGCCCAGCTTGGCCGGGTCCAGCTTCAGCCGGTGGCCGAGGATCACGCCCGAGCGCCGCAGCCGGGCCACCCGGTCCAGACAGGTCGACGGCGCGACCCCGATCCGCGAGGCGAGGTCCCGGTACGTCGTCCGGGCGTCGTTCTGCAACAGCCGCAGCAGATGAAGGTCCACCGGGTCCAGTACGACAGATTCGGCCATCGGCCGAACGTAGCACGGTAATCGACCGGCCCGACCCGTCCGGTGTTCACCCTTCCGTTCATGGAACTGGGCATGGACATGCGACGCACCACACGAGCACTCGCCACCGAGGCCGTGCACGCGGGCCGCGACGACCTCGCCGGACTGGGACTGCACGCCGCGCCGATCGACCTGTCGACCACCTACCCTTCGTACGACAGCCGCGCCGAGGCCGCCCGCATCGACGCCTTCGCCACCACCGGCGCCGAGCCGGAGGGCCCGCCCGTCTACGGGCGCCTCGGCAACCCCACCGTCGCCCGCTTCGAGACCGCCCTCGCGCGGCTGGAGGGGACGGAGTCGGCGGTCGCCTTCGCCAGCGGCATGGCGGCCCTCAGCGCCGTCCTGCTGGTCCGCGGCTCGATGGGCCTGCGCCACGTGGTCGCGGTGCGGCCCCTCTACGGGTGCAGCGACCATCTGCTGACCGCCGGACTGCTCGGCTCCGAGGTGACCTTCACCGACCCGGCCGGGGTCGCCGACGCGCTGCGCCCCGACACCGGCCTGGTGCTCGTGGAGTCCCCGGCCAACCCCACGCTCGCCGAGGTCGACCTGCGGGCGGTGGCCCACGCGTGCGGCTCCGTGCCGCTGCTGGTCGACAACACCTTCGCCACCCCGGTCCTCCAGCGCCCGGCCGAGCACGGGGCCCGCCTCGTGCTGCACAGCGCCACCAAGTACCTCGGCGGTCACGGCGACGTGCTGGCGGGCGTGGTGGCCTGCGACGAGGAGTTCGCCGGGCGGCTGCGCCAGGTGCGGTTCGCCACGGGCGGCGTGCTGCACCCGCTGGCCGGCTATCTGCTGCTGCGCGGCCTGTCCACCCTGCCGGTGCGGGTGCGGGCCGCCTCCGCGAACGCCGCCGAACTCGTCCGCAGGCTGTCCGGCGACCCGCGCGTGGCCCGGGTGCACTACCCGCGGATCGGCGGCGCGATGGTCTCCTTCGAGGTGCACGGCGACCCGCACGCGGTGATCGGCGGCGTACGGCTGATCACCCCGGCGGTGAGCCTCGGCAGCGTGGACTCCCTCATCCAGCACCCGGCGTCCATCAGCCACCGCATCGTCGACGCCGACGACCGCAGGGACGCCGGGGTCGGCGACCGGCTGCTGCGGCTCTCGGTCGGCCTGGAGGACGTCGAGGACCTGTGGGCCGATCTGGACGCGGCCCTGGGGGAGCGGACCGCGACGCCCGCCCGCCCGGAGGCGCTGGCCCAGGGCTGAGGCACCGCGTCCACGGGGAACGGCCCGGCGGGAACCGCCGGGCCGTTCCCCGTGCGCGCAGGGGGCGCCTAGGCGCGGCCGATCCGCTCTCCGGACTCCCGCGGGCGGCGCGCCGGTACGGCGTCCAGGCGGGCGGTGATCACCAGGGTGCCCTCTTCGATCTGGTAGTCGAGCGGCAGCCCCAGGCCGCGCATCGCGGCGACCATGCCGGTGTTGGACGCCTGCGTCACGGCGTACACATGGGCGCAGCCAGCCTCGGCCGCCATCGACACCAGCCGGGTGAGGAGTTCACCGCCGATGCCGCGCCGCTGCCAGTCGTCCTCCACGACCAGCGCCACCTCGGTCTCGTCGCCGTCCCACAGCAGGTGGCCGAGGCCGACGATCCGGCCGGAGGCGGTCTGCGCGGCGAGGGTGCGGCCGAAGCGGGGGCTGAGCAGATGGTTCAGATAGCGGTCCGCGTCGCCGACCGGTCCGTGGTACCGCCTGCGCAGGGTCTCGGCGGAGCAGCGTTCGTGCATCTCCCGCGCGGCCGCCAGGTCCCCGGTGTCCGCGCGGCGTACGGAGATGGCGCCGCCCTCGGGCAGCCTGAGCACGTCCCGGCCGCGCGGGATCCGCGGGCCGAGCCGGGCGTCCAGCTCCACCAGGGCCCGGGCGCGGGCGAACTCCGTGGGGGTGAACGGCAGATACGGCCGCTCCACGGTGATCGTCCCGCCCTCCGGGGCGCGCAGCCGGATCACGGTGTCCTCCAGGGAGCCCTCCGCGGCCACGGTCCCGGGCGCCGGCCCTCCGCCCGCCGGTGCGGCGGGCAGGGACCGGATCGTGCACCGCCCCAGCAACTGGCGCAGAGCCAGCGGAAGTTCGGACGCGTCCTGGGCGGCGCGGGCGGCCAGGCCCAGGATCCGGGTCGGGGCGTCCACCAGATCGTGCGCGTCGGCCCGCTCGGTCCAGGTGTGGCGGCCCCCGGCGAGCGACACGGCCGCGGTGAGGTCCGTCCCCTCCGGCGCCCGCAGCAGGAACTCGTCGACGGTCTCCTCGCCGAGCGGGTGCGTCTGCAGGCTCAGGATGTCGACCCGGTGCTCGGCCAGCGCCGTGCACAGCGCCGCCAGGGCGCCCGGCTCGTCCCTCACCGTCGTCCGCATCCGCCACAGCACGCCGCCGCCCGCACCGGCGGACGGCGGCCGGGCGCCGCCGGTATCGGGCGCCGGCGGTGCGTGGCCGTGGCGCCGTGCCCACCATGCGTGGAAGGCGGCCGTGCACCGCGCGGAGAGCTCGACGGGGCTCCACCGGCGGTGCGCGGAGCCGCCGTTCCGGGGGTTCGTCACTTCAGACATGTCTCGACTCATACAGCCACTGTGAAGGAATCGTGTTTCGTGATCACGAACTCACTGTGACTGACGGGTAAAGCATGCTTCTGTCCTTTTTGTTGAGTTACTGACCGACCAGGCCGGGCCTCAGCGTTTTGGTGAACAGCACCGTGCCGTCCTGCTCCCGCATCCGCACCGTCAACTCGCCGCTGTCGCCGTCGATGTCGACCTCGCCGAAGAACTGGTAGCCGCCTGCGGGCGAGACGTTGGAGGCGCTCGGCGCCTTCACCCACACCCGCTCCGGCCCGAAGGTGCCGTCGAGGGCGCTGGCGGGGAAGGCGCCGGCGTTCAGCGGACCGGAGACGAACTCCCAGAACGGCTCGAAGTCGTCGAACGCGGCCCGCGACGGCTGGTAGTGCTGCGCCGAGGTGTGGTGCACGTCGGCCGTCAGCCATACCGTGCCGGTGATCCGCCGGTGCTTGACGAACCGCAGCAGCTCCGCGATCTGCAGCTCCCGGCCCAGCGGCGCGCCCGGGTCGCCCTGGGCCACCGCCTCGACGTGCCGGCTGCCCTCCGTCGTGTCGGGCACGACGAGTCCGATCGGCATGTCGGCGGCGATCACCTTCCACACCGCCCGCGACCGGGACAGCTCCCGCTTCAGCCACTCCAGCTGCTCGCGCCCGAGGATGCCCTGCGGGTCCACGGTCTGGTCGCCGGAGGAGTTGGCGCCCCGGTACGTCCGCATGTCCAGCACGAACACGTCGAGCAGCGGCCCCTGCCGCAGCACCCGGTACACCCGGCCCTCCCGGTCGCCCGGCCGCAGCGTGGACATCGGGAAGTACTCGCTGAACGCCCGCCGCGCCCGGGCCGCCAGCACGTCGACGCTCTTCTCCGTGTACCGGGCGTCCGTGTCCGCGATCCGCTGGCCCGGGTACCAGTTGTTGCGCACCTCGTGGTCGTCCCACTGCACGACGGACGGCACCCGCGCGTTGAACCGGCGCAGGTTCTCGTCGAGCAGGTTGTAGCGGAAGTTGCCCCGGAACTCGGCGAGCGTCTCGGCGACCTTGGACTTCTCCTCGGTGGTGATGTTGCGCCAGACACCGCCGTCCGGCAGGGCGGCGGTCGCGGAGACGGGGCCGTCGGCGTAGACGGTGTCGCCGCTGAACAGGAAGAAGTCGGGGTCGAGCCGCTCCATCGCGTCGAAGATGCGGTAGCCGCCGATGTCGGGGTTGATGCCCCAGCCCTGTCCCGCCAGGTCGCCCGACCACAGGAACCGGACGCCGTCCCGCCGCCGGGAGGTGACGGTCCGGAAGGTCCCGGTGACCGGCTCGCCGGTGCGGCGCGGGTCGTCCGGGTCCGCGAGCAGCACCCGGTAGTGGATCTGTTCACCGGACGGCAGTCCGTGCAGCCGGGTGGTGCCGGTGAAGTCGGTGCCGGCGCCGATCAGCGGCCCCCGCCGGCGGCGCGGGTTGCGGAACGACTCGGTCGCCGACGTCTCGACGATCATCCGCGCCGGACGGTCGGAGCGCACCCACACGAGTCCCGAGTCCCGGGTGATGTCGCCGGTCTGCACGCCCCACTCGGCCCGCGGGCGCCCGGAGCGGGCGAAGGCGGGCGCCGCGCCGAGCGCGGTGGGCAGGGTCAGGGCCGCCGAGGCCACGAGCGAGCCGCGCAGTACGGCGCGGCGGCCGGGGAACGGACGAGTTGACATGGATGCGCCTCCAGGGACGGACTCCGGCCAGTGTGGGCTGCCACAACTACTCGGGCGGCGCGGCTCGCACGCAAACCCCGAGTGAACAACCGATCGCACCGGCCAGGGAAGCGGACGCCTACGCTGCGGCGGCCTCCGCCATCAGGCGCACCCCCTCGTGGATGCGCGCGGGCGTCACATGCGCGTAGCCCAGCACCAGCCGTACGTCCTCCTCGGGCGCCGCGCCGTGCGCGTAGTCCGTGAGGGGGCGCACCGAGACGCCGGCCGCCGTCATCCGCGCGAGGAAGCGCTCCCGCGGCCCGTGGCGCGCGGGCAGCGAGACGATGGCGTGCAGCCCGGCCGCGATCCCGGACACCTCCGCGCCGGGGAAGTGCTGCCCGAGGGCGGCGACCAGGGCGTCGCGCCGCTCGCGGTAGGCGCGCTGGCAGCGGCGCAGCTGACGGTCGTAGTCGCCGCGTTCCACGAACCGGGCGAACAGCGCCTGGTCCAGGGCGGGATGACCGAGGTCCATGGTGCGTTTGCGCTCCACCACCTCCTCGGTCCAGGCCCGCGGCACCAGCAGCCAGCCGAGCCGCAGCCCCGGGGCGAGCGACTTGCTGACCGAACCGGCGTAGGCCACGTGCTCGGGGTCGAGTCCCTGAAGTGCTCCGACGGGCGCCCGGTCGTAACGGAAGTCGCCGTCGTAGTCGTCCTCCAGCACGATCCCGTCCACGGACCGTGCCCAGTCCAGCAGTTCGGCCCGGCGCCGCGCGGAGTACGCGATGCCGGTGGGGAACTGGTGCGCGGGCGTCACGGTGGCCGCCCGCACCCCCGAGGCCCGCAGCCGCTCCGTCTCCAGCCCTTCCCCGTCCACCGGCACGGGCACGCAGGCCACGCCGGCCGCGGCGTACAGGGCCGTGTGCTGCGGGCTGCCGGGGTCCTCCACGCCGACGGAGCGCATCCCGCGTGCGCGCAGCGCGAAACCGAGCAGCGCCGTCGCCTGCGCCACCCCGGAGAGCACGACGATCCGCTCCGGGTCGGCCACCACGCCCCGGCGCCGCGCGAGCAGTCCGGCCAGCGCCGTACGCAGCCGGGGCAGCCCGCGCGGATCGGGGTAACCGAGCTCCTGGTGCGGAAGGTCCGTGAGCACGTCGCGCTGCGCGGCGGCCCACGCCGCCCGGGGGAAGAGCGACAGGTCGGGCGTGCCGGCGACGAAGTCGACGCGGGCGCCGGGGGCGCGCGGGGCGAGGTCGTGGGCCTGCGGGCGGGCGGCCCGTGCCGCCGCTCCCACCCATGTCCCGGAGCCGCGGCCGGAGCGCAGATAGCCCTCCGCCGTCAGCTGCTCGTACGCGTCGGTGACCAGCCCGCGGGACACGCCCAGGTCGGCGGCCAGGTCACGGCTGGACGGCAGCCGGGTCCCCGGCGCCAGCCGTCCCGACCGCACCGCCTCGCGCAGCGCGGCCTGCAGCGAACGGCCACGCGCGCGGGCCGGCGCGGAGGCGGCGGGCAGCAGCAACTCCCAGGCGGAGGAGGCGCCGGACTTCTCGGGACCCGTCTGCGGTGGCGTCATGTCAGGGCCACATTAGGCGGGGGCGGCCCGGTGCGGTGGCGGAGTCCCGCCCTCAGCGGCTGCCGTCGAGGATGACGCGTGCGACGAGCGCCGGGTCGTCGTTCATCGGGACGTGGCCGCAGCCGGGCAGCCGCACCAGCCGGGCCCGGGGGATGATCTGCTTGGCGCGCACGCCCTGCCGGGGGACGAGCAGCCGGTCCCGGGAGCCCCAGGCGACGGTCACGGGGATGCCGGGCACGTCGTCGGTGAAGCGTACGGCGGTGCCCGCGCGGAGCGTCTCGGTGAAGCCGGTGGCGCCGGCGAGCGCGAGCGTCTCGGCGACCACGGCCTCGGGGGACCTGCGGCCAGGCCGGGCGTAGATGGTGCTGGTGAGTGCCGCACGGCCGGCCGCGGAGCGGGCGAGGCGCTCGACCATCGGGAGCGGCAGCCGCTCCGCGATCCGCCGCATCCCGATCAGCACGGCGAAGGCGTACCGCCGCTCCGCCCCGGTCCAGAAGCCCGCGGGGGACAGGGCGGTGACGGACCGTACGAGCCCTTCGCGGCCGAGTTCCAGGGCCAGCAGCCCGCCGAGCGAGTTGCCCGCGACATGCGGCCGGCCGAGCTCCAGTTCCTCGCACAGCGCGCCCAGGGCGGCGTTCATGGTGGGCAGGTCGTGGGTGAGGCCGTGCGGGAGCGACGGGGAGGCGCCGAAGCCGGGCAGATCCACGGCGATCACCTCCCGCTCGGTCGCCAGGATGTCCACCACCGGGTCCCATGCCTGGCGGTGATGGCCGATGCCGTGCAGCAGGAGCAGCGGTTCGCCGCGGCCGGCGCGCGCGTAGGACAGGGTCACGGTCTGCGGGCCGAGGGGAGAGGTGACCTCGAAGGTGACGGTCGCGGACATGAGGGTGCTCCTCGTCTGGGACTCGCGGAAACGGACGTCGCCCGACGTCCGTAGACAGCTTGTCAGCAATTGCTACCGACGGGTAGCCCCCGCGCCGGTACGGGTGCGGGCGGCCGGCGCCGCCTGGACACCACCGCACCGGTCGGCTGGGATGGTGCCGTGACCACCGACACCGTGACCGACGTCTTCGAGGCACACCGACCCGTTCTCATGGGGGTCGCCTACCGCATGCTGGGCCGGGTGGCCGACGCGGAAGACGTGGTGCAGGACGCGTGGCTGCGCTGGTCGGCCGGCGACCGGGCCGAGGTGCGCGAACCGCGCGGCTACCTGGTGCGCGTGACCACCCGCCTCGCCATCGACCGGCTGCGCCGGATCAAGTCGCGCGGCGAGACGTACGTCGGACCGTGGCTGCCCGAGCCGTACGTCACCGACTTCGGCGACACCGTCCCGGACACCGCCGAACGGGCCGTCCTCGCCGACTCCGTGTCTCTCGCCGTGCTCGTCGTCATGGAGTCCCTCTCGCCGCTGGAGCGCGCGGTGTTCGTGTTGCGGGAGGCGTTCGGCTATCCCTACGCCGACATCGCGGCGGTGCTCGACCGGGGCGAACCGGCCGTGCGCCAGCTCGCCGGCCGGGCCCGCAAGCACGTCGCGGAGCGGCGTCCGCGCTATCAGGTCGACCCGGCCGAACGCCGCGACCTCACCGAGCGGTTCCTGGCCGCCGCGACCGACGGTGACCTGGAGGGCCTGCTGGAACTGCTCGCCCCGGACGTGCGGCTGGTCGGCGACAGCGGAGGCAAGTCCCGCGCCCCGCTGCGGGTCCTGGAGAGCGCCGACCACGTGGGACGCTTCCTCCTCGGCGCCGCCCGCAAGAGCGTGCCCGCCCTCTCCCTCCGTTTCCTGGAGGTCAACGGCGGCCTCGCGGTGCTCGCGCTGTCCGGGGACGAGCCCGACTCGGTCTTCCAGCTCGACGTCGCCGACGGGCGCATCCGGACGGTGTACGTCCTGCGCAACCCCGACAAGCTGACGTCGCTCGCCGCGGCCCTGTAGGACCGCCCCGTCACCGGGGCCCCCGCCGCGAGGGGCCCGTCGTCGTGCCGATTGGTATTGACCAAGGGTGTGGGCCGTCCTATGGTCGCAGACAAGTGAAACAACCTTTAATAAACAAGGGCGCTAAAACGCCCGCCGGACACGGCGATCGTGGAGGACAGGGTGGGGACCACGCAGCTGGAAACGGTGCCGGAACCGAAGTACTGGCATCTGAGGACCGTGCTGACCGAGGCGCTGGACTCGGAGTTCTCCGTGGGCGAGATCCTGCCCAACGAGCGTGACCTCGCCGCCCGCTTCGGCGTCGCCCGCGCCACGCTCCGGCAGGCCCTGGAACAGCTCGAGCTGGAGGGCCGGCTGCAGCGCCGCCGCGGAGTGGGCACGACGGTCGCCCCGCCGCGCATGGGGGTGTCCGTCGGCACGGCGCAGCACACCTGGCCGGGCGGGCCGCACGACGCCTGGCAGGCGGTCGACTGCGCGCTCGAGGTGCCGCCCGCCGCCGTCGCCGAGACGCTGGTGACCGGCCGCGACGAGCCCGTGCACGTCGTACGGCGCTCCCGCGTCTCGCACGGCCAGCCCGTCGCCGCCGAACTGCTGTACGTCCCGGCCGAGTCGGTGCCCGACCTGTCCGCCATCGACGCCCCGTCCGGCGCGGCACGCGCCCGCGCGGTGCTGCGGGAACTGCAGCGGCTGGAGCTGGAGCGGCAGGAGAACGCGGTGGAGCTGGGCTCCGCCCGCGCGGACGACGCCAAGGAGCTGGACCGGCTGCCGGGCGCGCCGGTCCTCGTCGTCACCACCCGCTGCATCGCCCGCGGCCGCACCGCGGCGCTCTCCGTGGCGACCTACCGCGCGGACACCTGCCGCCTCACCTTCGGCGACTCCGGCGGTGTCGAGATCCACCACGGCCCGGAATGCCGGGCATCCTGACCCCGCACCCGCACCCGCACCCGCACCCGCACCCGCACATGCCGCCCGCCGGCGCGCCCGAGCGCCGGCGGACGGCGGTGTCGGCGCTGCCCGGCGCGGCGTTCCCCAGGTGTGACGCGGGGGCTTCACCGGAGCCGGCCTGATCCAGGCGGCAGGCGGGCGCACGCGAGGCCCGTTCGCGGTTCGCCGACGGCCGGGCGCCGGGTGGCGGAGCCGTGGGCTGCGCGCGGCGACGGCAGCTCACCGTGCGGTCCGGGCGCGTCAGCGGCGGGCCGTCACCGAGCCCTCGACCGCGAAGAGCTGCTCCTCCACATGGTCGAGCGCCAGCCGCACCGCACCCGTGGCGACCGCCGCCTCGCCGAGGTGGGACAGGGTGACCCCGGGCGGGCGCAGGCAGTAGCGGGCCAGCTCGCGCCGGAGCGGCTCCAGTACGCCGTCCAGGCCGGCCGCCCAGCCGCCGATCACGACCAGCTCCGGGTCGAGCGCCAGCACCAGCGCCGCCACGTCGTGGACCAGCCGTCCGATGAAGCGGTCCATCGCCGCCAGCGCACGCTGATCGCCCTCGCGGGCCTGGGCGAAGACCTCGGCGACCGCCTGCTCGTCGAGCGGGTGCAACGGCTCGTCCGTGGTCGACAGCAGTGTCTCCGGCGTCGCTTCCCGGCCCAGCAGATGCAGTGCCCCGATCTCACCGGCCGCCCCGCCGAACCCCCGGTGCAGCCGCCCGCCGATCAGCGAGCCGGCCCCCGGACTCAGCCCCGCCAGCACGAAGACCACGTCGTCGGTCTCCCGGGCGGCGCCCTTCCAGTGCTCGGCGACGACCGCCGCGTTGGCGTCGTTCTCCACCAGCACCGGGCACCTGAAGGACCGGCTCAGCCGCTCGCCGAGGCTCAGCCCCGTCCAGCCGGGAAGCGCCGTGCCCAGCCGTACCGTGCCGTCCGCCTCGACGATGCCGGGCGTGCCCACACCCACCGCCCGCAGCGAGCCGCGCGGCACACCGGCCCGGCGCAGCAGTTCCGCGACGGCGGTGCTCAGCCGCTCCAGCCGCTCGTCGGCGTCGACGGTCTCGTCGACGTCCCTCGACTGCGCGCCGATCACCCGGCCGTCCAGATCGGCCAGCAGCGCGGCCACCCGGTGCGCGCCGATCTCCAGGCCGAGCAGATGCCCCGCCTCCGCGCGGAAGCGGAACCGCCGCGCCGGCCGTCCCTGCCGCCGCGCGGCGCCCTCACCGGCCGCCGTCTCCACGACGAGGCCCGCCTCGATGAGCCCCTCGACGACGCCTTCCACGGTCGGCCGGGACAGCCCCGTCACCCGGGTCACCTCGGTCAGCGTCGCGCAGTCCGTGGCCCGCAACGCGTGCAGCACCACGGCGGAGTTGATCCTTCGCAACAGCGAGGGGTCCCCGCCGGTCAGCCGACCCACCGTCCGTCCTCCCAGCTCGTGCGCGTGTTGGGCGGATCGTACTCGGCGCGGCGGACCCCGGCGACCTCCGGGCACGGCCGCCCGGGGCGGCCCGATCAGCCCGGCGCCACGAAGCCCGACTCGTAGGCCGCGATCACCGCCTGGGTGCGGTCGCGCGCCCCGAGCTTCGCCAGCACGGCGCTCACATGGGACTTGACGGTCTCCGTCCCCACCACCAGCTTCGCGGCGATCTCCGCGTTCGTCAGGCCCCGCGCCATCAGCCGCAGCACCTCGCCCTCGCGCCCGGTGAGCCGCGCCCGCTCCAGCGCGGCGCGCGCCGCGCGGTTGCCGTCGCCGTCGCCGTCGCCGTACTCCGCCGCGAGCCGGCGCACCGAGGCGGGGAACAGCAGCGACTCCCCCTCGGCGACCAGCCGCACCGCGTGCACGATCTCGGCCGGGCGCGCCCGCTTCAGCAGGAAGCCGTCGGCGCCCGCGCGGAGCGCCCCGTACACGTACTCGTCGTTCTCGAAGGTCGTCACCACGAGGATCTTCGGCGGCGCCGCCACCGACCGCAGCAGCGCGCGGGTGGCCTCGATCCCGTCCAGCAGCGGCATCCGTACGTCCATGGCGACCACGTCCGGCCGCAGCCGCCGCACCAGCGGTATCACCGCCGCCCCGTCGGCCGCCTCCCCGACGACCTCGATGTCCGGCTGCGCCTCCAGCACCGCCCGCAGCCCCGCCCGCACGAGGGGTTCGTCGTCGACGAGCAGAACGGTGACCGGCATCCGGCCAGCGTAGATCAGCGCAACGGCAGTTCCACCCGCACCCGCCAGTCACCCCCGTCGGGTCCGGTGTGCGCCCGCCCGCCCAGCAGGGCCGCACGCTCGCGTATGCCGCGCAGACCGCTGCCCCGGTCGGGCGCGGGCGTCCGGCCGGTGTACGGGTTGCGGACCTCCAGGCCGAGCGAGCCGTCGCCGACCGCGACACGGACCCGCACCGGGACGGCGCCCGCGTGCCGCAGCACATTGGTCAGCGCCTCCTGGAGGATGCGGTACCCCTCGCGGGAGACCGGCCCGGGCACCGTGTCCAGGGGCCCCGCCATGTCGACGTCGACCGTCGCGCCGGACGTCCGCGCGGACTCCAGCAGCCGGCCGGCGTCGGTGAGGGTCGGCCGGCCGCTCACCGGACGCCCGGACTCGCGCAGCACGCCGAGCACCCGCTCCAGGTCCTCCAGCGCGGCACGGCCCGTCTCCTCGATGGCGGCCAGGGCCCGGTCGGTGAAGGCGGGGTCGCCGGCCGCGCGGGCGGCGCCCGCCTGCACGACGGCCACGGTCAGGGCGTGGCCGATGGAGTCGTGGAGTTCCCGGGCGATACGGGTGCGCTCCAGGAGCTGCTCGGTGCGTTCCTCCATGGCGGCAAGCCGCTCGGCGGGGGAGGGGCCGAGCAAGCGGTGGGCCAGCGCCGTGATCAGCCGGCCCGGGGCGACCACGGCCACCGCCAGGACCACCAGCGTTGGGGGCAGCAGGAGGACGTGCCACCAGTCGTGCCCCTCCAGCAGCAGCAACTCCCCGCCGGCCGTGTCCCCGCCGAACACCGAGGCCACCAAGTCCACGATCGCCAGCAGCAGCTGCGCGATGAACACCGAGGTCGCGCAGCCGATCAGCAGCCGCGCCTGAAGCCAGACGACGAGCCTGCCCCGGTCGCCCGGGGAGGCGGACGGCGCGACGACGATGCCGGCGCTCCCGCTGTCGTGCCGCTGACCGGTCAGCAGCAGCCGGGCCTGCAGCCCCTCCACGGTGCGCATCGCGGGCACCAGCCCGACGGGCACGAGCACCGCGGCCGCCACCGCCCAGGTCCACCACGCCTCCTCGATGAACAGCCACATCGACGGCCACACGATCGCGACGAACAGGTGCAGCAGCCGGGTGTACGTCACCGTCCGGCCGAACGGGCGGAGCAAGCGGACCATGCCGCCATCGTGCCACCGCCGCCCGCGGGAACCTCCCCCACGAGGGGGAGGCGGACTCCACCGGCGGGGGAGGCCCCGCCCCCCGACGGGCCGTCACGCTGCTCCCATGACCAGCATCGACGTCCAGGACCTCACCAAGGAGTACGGCGCCCGGCGGGCCGTGGACCACCTCACCTTCCGGGTCCTGCCCGGCCGGGTCACCGGCTTCCTCGGCCCCAACGGCGCGGGCAAGTCCACCACCATGCGCCTGGTGCTCGGCCTCGACCACCCCACGTCCGGCACCGCCACCGTCGGCGGCCGCGCCTACGCCGCCCTCCGGGAACCCCTGCGCCACGTCGGCGCGCTGCTCGACGCGCAGGCCGCGCACGGCTCCCGCACCGGCCGCGACCACCTGCGCGTCCTGGCCGCGAGCCACCGCATCCCGGACCGCCGGGTCGACGAGGTGCTCGGGGAGACCGGCCTTGGCTCCGTTTCGCGCCGCCGGGTGCGGACGTACTCCCTGGGCATGCGCCAGCGGCTGGGCATCGCCGCCGCGCTGCTCGGCGACCCGCAGGTGATCATGCTGGACGAGCCCTCCAACGGCCTCGATCCGGAAGGCATCGTGTGGATCCGCACCCTGCTGCGCCGGCTCGCCGACGAGGGACGGACCGTCCTGGTCTCCAGCCATCTGATGAACGAGACCGCCTCGTTCGCCGACCACCTGGTCGTTCTCGGCCGCGGCCGGCTGCTGGCCGACACCCCGATGCGCGAGTTCATCGACGGGCGCGTGCGCCCCGCCGTCCGCGTCCGCACCTCCGACCCGGCCGCCCTCCGAAGCGTCCTCGCCGGGCACGGCCACCGCGTGGTGGAACACCCGGACGGCCACTGGACCGTGCCGGACGCGCGGGTGGACGACATCGGACGCCTCGTCTCCGCCGCCGCCGTACCGCTCCTCGAACTCGCGGCGGACGAGGGCACCCTGGAACAGGCCTATCTGGACCTGACCGCCGCCGAGACCGAGTTCGCCGCACAGCCCCAGGAGGCCTGACCATGACGTTCGTACCCGTGCTGCACGCGGAGTGGCTGAAGATCCGCACGGTCCGCTCGCTCCCCGGAGCACTGTTCGCGCTGTTCGCGGCGACCACGGCGTTCTCCGCGATCGCGGGGGTCTCGGACACGTCGGACCCGGAGTCCGACCCGCTGTTCATGGCGCTGTCCGGCGTCGCCCCGGGCCAGATCGCCGCCATCGCCTTCGGCGCCATGGCCGTGTCGGCGGAGTACCACAACGGGGCCCTGCGGGTCTCGCTGGCAGCGGTCCCGCGGCGCGGACGGTGGTTCGCCGCCAAGGTGACGGCGATCGCCGTCACCACCCTGGCCGTGAGCCTGCTGACCGCACCGGCCGCCCTCCTCGCGGCGCGGGCGGGTCTCGGCCCCGCGGCGAGCGGTCTCACCACGGGCGAGCAGATCCGCGGTGTCGTGGGCTGCGCCGTCTACCTCACGCTGATGGCCCTGCTCGCGGCCGGTCTCACGGCCCTGCTGCGCAGCGCGGTCGCGACGCTGTCCGTGCTGATCCCGTTCGTCGTCGTCGTGTCCTTCGTGATCGGGGACGCGGCCGGCACCGTCGTCGACTTCCTGCCCGACCGCGCCGGACAGGTCGTCCTCCACCAGACCTACGACGGAACACCGGGCCCCTGGACGGGACTTGCGGTCACGGCGCTGTGGACGGCCGCCGCCCTGCTGGCCGGAGCGTGGAGCCTCGGCCGCCGGGACGCCTGAGCGGGACCGCCGCCCGGCCGGTACTCGCCTGACGCCACGCCAACTGTCAGTGGCGACGGGTTTACTGGAGCCATGAACATCGCCCGGCACATCGCCCTCATCGACGAGCTGTGCTTCCGCCCCTTTCCGGCGGAGCACGGCCCGTCGGACGTCGGCTTCGGGGGACCGGGCCACCACGTCGCCGTGCTGGAGATGGGTGGCGGCCCGGCCGGCGATCCCGCGCGGCGGGCGGTGACGGTGGACCAGTTCGAGAAGGGCCGCGACGCCGTGTACGAGGTACTGGCCTCCCGCTGGGGCGACGTCGACCCCTGGAACCTGCAGACGGTCCTGCTCCGCACGGAGCGGGAGGAGATACCCGGACCGTGGGCCTGGCTCGCCGTCCGCTCCGGCGTGGCCTGGCTGTGGGAGGTGCGGGGCACCGGCCGCTGGCTCGCCGTGGCGGTCGCCGACCGGGACCCGGCCGACGCGGTCCGGCTGCTGGCGCTGGTCACGGAGACGGCGCCGCCCTGACCGCCGGCCTCACCCTTCCTCCGCGGCCTCCCGCAGCCGGCCGAACTCCTCAGCCAGCGCCGCCGGCGTCCAGTGCGCGTTCAGCCCGCTCGGATTGGGCAGCACCCACACACGAGTGTCACCGATGGTCCGCGCCTGCGGCCCCACCACCGCCTTCCGGTCGTCGAACGCCGCGCGGTACGCGGTGACCCCCACCACGGCCAGCCGGCGCGGCCGGAGCCGGGCCACCTTCAGGGCGAGCAGCCGCCCGCCCTCCCGGTACTCCTCGGCGCTCAGCTCGTCGGCCCGCGCGGTCGCCCGCGCCACCACGTTGGTGATGCCCAGCCCGTACGACAGCAGCTCCCGCTGCTCCGACGGCGCCAGCAGCCGGGGCGTGAACCCGGAGCGGTGCAGCGCCGGCCAGAAGCGGTTGCCGGGGCGGGCGAAGTGGTGGCCGGTCGCGGCCGTCATCAGACCGGGGTTGATGCCGCAGAACAGCACGCGCAGGCCGTCCGCGACCACGTCCGGCACGAGACGGTCGCGGGCGGCCTCCAGCTGCTCGCGGGTGAAGCGGGTCAGAGAATGGCTCCGGGGGTGTAACCGGCCGCCTCCGGGTGCTGCTTCACGATCTCCTCGATCCGTCCGGCGACGGCGCCGACCTGGTCGCTCGCGGCACCGGTGAAGGACAGCTTGTCCGCCATCAGCGCCTCCAGCTCACCCTTGCCGAGCGGCAGCCGCTCGTCCGCGGCCAGCTTGTCCAGGAGGTCGTTGCGCTCGGCCCCCTGCTCGCGCATGGCGAGGGCGGTGGCGACGGCGTTCTCCTTGATCGCCTCGTGCGCGACCTCACGGCCCACACCGGCGCGCACCGCGCCCATCAGCACCTTGGTGGTGGCGAGGAACGGGAGGTAGCGGTCCAGCTCCCGGGCGACGACCGCCGGGAACGCCCCGAACTCGTCGAGCACCGTCAGGAACGTCTCGAGGAGGCCGTCGAGAGCGAAGAAGGCGTCCGGCAGCGCGACCCGGCGCACCACCGAGCAGGACACGTCGCCCTCGTTCCACTGGTCGCCCGCCAGCTCGCCGGTCATCGAGGCGTAGCCGCGCAGGATCACCATCAGGCCGTTGACGCGCTCGCAGGAACGGGTGTTCATCTTGTGCGGCATCGCGGAGGAGCCGACCTGGCCCGGCTTGAAGCCCTCGGTGACCAGCTCGTGCCCGGCCATCAGCCGGACCGTCTTCGCCAGCGACGACGGAGCGGCGGCCAGCTGCACCAGCGCCGTGACGACCTCGTAGTCCAGGGAGCGGGGGTAGACCTGGCCGACGCTCGTGAACGCCTGGGAGAAGCCCAGGTGCCGCGCGATCCGCTGCTCCAGGTCCGCCAGCTTCGCCGCGTCGCCGCCGAGCAGGTCCAGCATGTCCTGCGCCGTGCCGACCGGGCCCTTGATGCCGCGCAGCGGGTAGCGGCCCAGCAGCTCCTCCACCCGGCCGTACGCGACGAGCAGCTCGTCGGCGGCGGTCGCGAACCGCTTGCCGAGGGTCGTGGCCTGCGCGGCCACGTTGTGCGAGCGGCCGGCCATGACCAGCTCGCCGTACTCGGCGGCCAGCCTGCCCAGCCGCGCCAGCACGGCCACCGTGCGGTCGCGCACCAGCTCCAGCGAGAGCCGGATCTGCAGCTGCTCGACGTTCTCGGTGAGGTCGCGGGAGGTCATCCCCTTGTGCACGTGCTCGTGCCCGGCGAGGTCGTTGAACTCCTCGATTCGGGCCTTCACGTCGTGCCGCGTGACCTTCTCGCGCTCGGCGATGGAGGCGAGGTCGACGGTGTCGAGGACACGCTCGTAGTCGGCGATCGCCGCGTCCGGCACCTCGATGCCGAGGTCCTTCTGGGCACGCAGCACGGCGAGCCAGAGCTGCCGCTCCAGCCTCACCTTCTGCTCGGGGGACCAGAGCGTGGCGAGCTCGGCGGAGGCGTAGCGTCCGGCGAGGACGTTGGGGATACGGGGCTTGGCGGGCGCAGCAGTCACGTACAGGGAGTTTAGCGGGTGTCCATACAAGTTCCGAACCGTCCATGCGATGTAGGAACCTACAGGTCAGAGCCCTGCCAGCCGTAGCCGCGCGCGTCAGTCTGTGAGACGAGTGTGAGACGCGCGCGGCGTCCACTCCGGTGCTGTAACGCTCCGGATTCCCCTCGCATCCGTGTTGCTAAGTAGGAACGGATGCTGTTAGATGGACTCATCGGCCCCCATAAACGGGGGCGGCCCCAACCCGGTGCGTCAACACCGTGAAGGGGCCTGACGGATCACCTGCGACTACAGGAGAACCGCTATGGCACATCCTGCCATCACCACGCCCATCGTCACCCCGCTGCCTAGCATTCCGCTGCAGCCGGCCCCCAACGCCTCGCCGGTGCGGTCCGGCTACCGGCTGGTGCCCGCGCTGGTCGGCCGTTCGGGTGAGAAGCCCGTCGTCGTCCACGTCCCCTGCCCCGACTGGTGCACCGTGGACCACCTCGCCCAGCGGGCCGTGTTCCTCGAGGACATCAACCACCAGGGCGAGCCGGCCGCGCTGACCATCACGACCCTGCACCCGGCGCGTGTGCCGCTCGAGGTGTACCTGTCCTGGTGGCCGGCCTCCGACGGGATCTCGGAGAAGCCGTGCCTGTCGGTCGACCTGGACACCGAGGTCGAGGTGTACGACCGGACGGCGGCGCTCGCGATGGCCGACCAGCTGGTCGCGTTCGCGGCGAACGTCCGCCGGCTCGCGGAGTCCCTGCCCGACGACAACGGCGACTCCTCCCAGGCCGATGAGGCGCTGCGCCGGGTCCGCCAGGGCGGTGCCGTCTGATGCCGCGCCGCAATCACAACGTGGACACGACCCGGCAGCGGGTCGCCGTCGAGGAACTGTCGAGGCGTGACGCGCGCCGCCTGGCCGCGAAGGCTCGCCGCCGGCGGTGGTCCGCGTGAGCTACACCCCGCTGCACGACCCGGACGAGCGCGCATTCGTGCCGCCGCTGCCGACGGCCATCGACCGGGCCCGCGAGACCCTCGCCGAGAAGGCCCGGGCGAACATTCACGACCAGGACGCGATGATCCGCGCCGCCGTTGGCCTCCACTACGTCCTGCGCGACCTGCTGGCCGCGCTGGACGCCGACCGGGGTGAGGGCCGGTGAACGGGCAGCCGCCGCCGTTCGAGGTGGCCCGAACGCTCACCCTCGACACCCTCGACCACGGGCCCGTCACGTTCGACTGCCCGACCTGGTGCATCGGCCACCACTGGCAGGAGGGCGCGATCGTCGGCCGTGACGACATCACTCACCGGTCGGTGAGGGTGAAGGCCGGCACGGTGACGGAGTCCCGCGGCTGGCTGCCGATGCTGACCGTGTGGGTGTCGTGGGCGCCGTTCGTCGAGCTGGTGCCGGTGATCTCGCTGGTGCTGGACGCGGAGGGCGACTACCCGGCGGAGGACGGCCCCCGTATCGCGGAGGGCCTGCGGCTGGCGGCGTCCCGGATCGAGCAGCTCGCCACCGAAGCGCTCCGCCTGCGGGGTGAGGTCCGGTGAACCCGATCCTGTTCCGGGTCCTGGTGCTGCCGCTGCTGGCCGCCGAGTGCGTCGCCCAGTTCGTGTGGCACGACCAGGCGTGGACGACCGTCTTCGCCCTGCTGGCCCTCGCGGTGATCGCCGTCTGGTGGGCGATGCTCCCGCGCCCGGTCGAGGAGTGTCACCCCGACTGCCCGAAGTGCGCCGAGTCGCTTTCGGAGGGCGAGCAGCCGTGACCGCCCGTTGGCCCGTTCGCCGGCCGACCGAGCACGCCGCCTTGCGCGCCGTTGCCCGGTCGGCCCGGCCGACCCCGTCCGTTCCTGCCCTGATGGCCGCGCTCCTCGAAGCGAACGAGCGCCGGGACCGTGAGGGCGTCTGCCTGGCCGCACACGCTGTTGTGCGTGCCGCCGAGGAGATTTCATGAGCAAGCTGAAGAAGGCGGCGCCCTGGGCGCTGCCCGCCGCTCTCACCGCCGTCGCCGTCGTGTGGGCCGTTGCCGCGATCGGTGACACCCTCACCGCCCAGGCGCACCCCGTGTTCGCCTACTCCGTCGCCGTCCTCTACGACGCGGTGTGGCTGTACGCCTTGGCTCAGGAGACCGCGCACCGCCGGCAGGGATCGAATGCCCGGCTGCCGAAGGTCATCGGCTGGGTGTTCCTGCCGCTGACCGTCGCGGTGCTGGCCGTTCACGGGCTGCTCGCCGGTGACGTCCTGGCCGCCGTCGTGGGCGCGCTCATCCCCGTCCTGGCGAAGGTCACGCTGGTGATGGCCATCGACCGGGACGCCACCCGCATCAGCGCCCGCGCTCAGGCCGCCATCGACCGCACCAGGGCCGCGACCCGTGACCGCATCGCCGTCTCCCGGGCCGTGGCAGCCGCCCGGGCCGACGAGACGAAGGCCGCCGCCGACATCGTGAAGGGCGCCCGGGAGGCGGAGGCGAAGGCCGTGACCGTCACGCACGACGCGTTCGAGAAGTACGCGGAAGTCATCGACCAGCACCCCCTGCCGGACGTCGCCGAGCTGCCCGGCCTGGTCTCTGACGACGACCTCGAAGCGCTGCTGTCGGGGGGCGTGCCGGAGCCCGTTCCCGCACTTGGCACGGGGGGAAGCGTCGACGCGGGTGACCGGTCTGGCGCGGACGACGGCACACCCCCGACCGAGTCGGCACGGGAAGCGAACAACCGGGCCGTGGCGCTGCTCGCCG
This sequence comes from Streptomyces fungicidicus, assembly GCF_003665435.1. Lineage (NCBI taxonomy): Bacteria > Bacillati > Actinomycetota > Actinomycetes > Kitasatosporales > Streptomycetaceae > Streptomyces > Streptomyces fungicidicus. Next base: position 1,128,986 of record NZ_CP023407.1, on the reverse strand, counting down.
CGCAGCTGTACGCGACGGACCCGCCGCCCTCGAAGCGGAAGTTCCGGGCCGCGATGCGCGCCGAGATGAACGCCCGCGGGCTCACCGGATCGTGGGACACCATCGACGCCCTGTACGACCGGGAGAAGGCCCTCACCGGGCGGAACGGGGGCGAGAAGTGAGCTCCCTGGAGAAGGCCGCCCGCGACGCCGTCGAGGCCGCCGACAACACGCAGATGGTCCAGCAGATCGCCGCCATCCTCGCCGCGCAGCAGCTCCTCAACCAGCAGCAGCCCCAGCAGCCGGCCTGCCAGCACCAGCACGGCCGCAGCGCCGGCGAGTGGCTCGGCATCGGGGCCGCCGCCTGCGTCGGAGGCGTCGGCATCGCGTTCGCGTCCATCGCGATCGCCATCGGCGCCGTGTCCGTCGCCATCCTCGCCCTGGTCCTGCGTGGCATGTGGCAGGACGTCCAGCGCAAGGGCCGCTGACTCGCCCTTCCGTCCCCCGCGGCTCGCCCGTGGGGGTGCGGTGGGGCCGGCCAACCGGCCAGCCCACAACCGAAGGGAGCCCGCCATGGGCCTGTTCAGCCGGAACAACGACAGCCAGTACGCGCAGAACACGGCGCAGGAACTCGCCGCCGCAGCCAGGGCCAACGACGTCGACAAGCTCGAGCAGCTCATCAACCACATGGCGTCCGAGGGCGACGCCGCCACCAACGCGGCCACCATCGCCGAGTTCCAGCGGACCTACCGCCGCTGACCGGCTGCCCGATCCGCCCGGCCTGTCCGGGCGGTGAGGGGAGCCGGGACAGCCCCGGCCCACCACCCGAGAGGGGCCACCATGCCCGCCACGAACCACGACCCGCTCACCTGGGGCGAAGTCGCCCGCGTCGTCGCCATCGGCGCCAAGGTCCAGCGCCGCAAGGCCCGCGGCAAGTCCACGCGGGCGCTGGAGAAGCAGGCCGAGCAGATCATCGCGAAGGCCGAGGCCCGCGAGAACGCCCGCAAGAAGTAGACCCGCCCGGGGCGGCCGTCCTACCGCCAAGCAGCCGGCCGCCCCGGGCCCCTGTCCCTCCGCAGAGAGAAGGAACAACCAGCATGACCGAGACCGCCCCGGAGAAGGTAAACGGGCACGTCAAACCGCAAGTGTCGCTGCTCAAGTTCGCCCCCGCGCAGCCGTCCGCTCCGGTCGTCGAGAAGACCGAGGAACCGCGCCGCCGGGTACGCATCGACCACCTGCGGCGGGTCGTCGTCGAGGTCCGCACCCACGACGGCTACCGGGCCCTCATCCGGCACGGCGCCTACACCTGGGGCGGCGCCCGCATCCTCGCCCGCCGCGCCTGGGAGTCCAGGACGACCGCCCGCCACGAACGCATGATGCGGATCGCCGAAGCCTCCGGGAACGAGGAACTGGTGCGGCAGTGGGAACAGCGCGCCTACGCCTACCGGTTTGCTCGGCATCGCCGCCGCGTCGAGCTGCTGCAGATGGTGATGAACGCCCCCAAGACGATCGCCACCGGGGTCGGGGCCGGCGCCGGGGTGCTGCTGCTCCTGGGCGTCATGCTCGCCTGGGCGAACCACGACGTCGCCGACGTCCTCACCCCGATCACCGCGGTCGTCGAGTTCGTCGCCTGGGTGGCGTTCATCGCCGGCGTCATCTGGGAGCCGCTGCTGTACGCGCTTCCGTTCCTCGCACTCGCCGGCGCGTGGAAGGTGGGCCGCGGCCAGCAGGCGGCCCCGACGTGGGCGCTGCCCGCGGACGCCGAGGAGAGGGACGTCGTCCCCGACGAGAATGCCATCCTGCGAGCGCTGGGGAAGCTGTCGATTCCGCAGCTCAACGCCGCCATCAAGGAGGGCTGGCAGCCGCGCTGGGTGTCGCCGACGACCCGCTCCGGGAACGGCTACCACACGCAGCTGCAGCTTCCGATGGGCGTCACCGTCGAGATGATCGCCGGGAAGAAGAACGTCCTGGCCCACAACCTGATGCGTAAGCCGATCGAGGTGTGGCCGGTCGAGCCGCCGAAACAGCCTGGGGTGCTCGACCTGTGGGTGGCCGACCAGGGGTCGCTGTCCGGTCCGATCCCGCCGTGGCCGTTGCTCCTCGAGGGCACCGCCGACTACTTCAAGGGCGTGCCCGTCGCCGTGTCGCAGCGCGGGGAGCCGATCGTCGGCAAGCTGATGGCGTCGAACTACATGGTGGGCGGCATCATGGGGCAGGGGAAGTCTTCCCTGGTCATCGCGCTGCTGCTGGGGGCGATCCTCGCCCCGATCGTCATCGCAGAGGTGTACTGCATGGCGTACAACGTCGACTTCGATCCGCTGAAGCCGCGCCTGCGCCGACTGGTCAAGGGCGACGACGACGAGCAGGTGAAGGACGCCCTGGACGCGCTGCGCCGGCTGCGCGACGAGGTGACCGAACGGGGCAAGCTGCTGGAGTCCCTGGGCGGTGAGGCGACCAAGCTGACGCGCGAACTGGCCCTGAAGGACCCGCGGATGCAGCCGATGGTCGTCGTCTTCGACGAGGTGCACGAGCTGTTCGGGCACAAGGAGTACGGCAAGGAGGCCGGCGAGCTGGCCGTGAAGGTGCTGAAGAAGGCCCGGAAGGTGGGCATCACGCTCATCTTCACGACCGTGTCGCCGACCGCGGACAGCATCCCGCGGGACGTCACCCGCAACACGTCCAACCGTGTCGCCTTCGCCGTCGGCGACCACGTCGCCAATGACGGTCTCCTCGGCACCGGCAAGCACAAGGCGGGCATCACCGCGACGACCCTGATCCCCGGGGTGGACGTCGGCACGGCCGTGACGTTCGGGTTCACGTCCAAGCCGTTCGAGGTGATCCGCTCCCACTACATCGCCCGGGACCCGGAGAAGGGCATCGACGAAGTCACTCCGGTCGTCGAGCGCGCCATGGGCCTGTACGACGGCACCGGCCCGGTCGAGGAGGCCGAGCACCAGGCGGCCGACGCGCTCGCCGACGTGGCGGCCGTCCTCGGCGACGAGCAGCGCGTGCTGGTTCAGGAGGTGCTGCACCGGCTCGCCGAGCACAACCCGGGCGAGTACCGGGACTGGTCGCCGACCGACCTGAAGCGCGTCCTCGAGCCCTACGGGGCCGAGCAGTACAAGTCCGCCGGCCGCATGGTCGTCTCCCGCGACCGCGTCCAGGAAGCCATCCTCGCCCGCCTGGGCGACGACCTCGACGACGAGGGAGCCGACGACATCTGAGGGAGTTCTCCCCAACCGGCTCCCCGTACCGGGTCCCCCAGAGTGACCTGCACAAAGGCCGGTTGAGGGAGGCGAGGGAGGCAGACACCAAAGGAGCCCTGAGGCCCGGAAAACCGGCCATGGGGCTCCCCTGCTCTGCTTCCCTCCCTGCACGACGAAGGCCCCCGCCTCGGACCTCGAGGACGGGGGCCTTTTCGCGTTCCTGGACCCTTACCGGAGCCGCTGCCCTGCATGAGTCCGGCAATCCGGCGGGCAGGGCGTCGACTCGTCGTTCACCGTCAGGGCGAACTCCTCGCACACCCACGCCATCGGCGGCCGGCCCTGACCCAACTGCCGCCGCCAAGCCTTCACCCCGCGGACGACACCCCGCTCCGCCTGCCACGCCTGCCCCTCGTACTGCCACGCCCGCCAGACGTGCATAGCCGCGCACCACACGTCGCCCGGATGGTCTCTGAGCGCCTGCACGGCCGTCTGCCGGTACCGGTCCGGGCCGAACTCCCGCAGATACTCCGGAGGCTCGTCCGTGGCCTCTGGCTGCCGTTCTCGCCGCTTCACGCCACCGACCCCCGGATGCCGTAGGACCGGCGGGCCGCACCACGGCGCTGAGGCCGCTCGTCCTCGTCGTCCGGCAGCCGCAGCGACGCCAGCATCCGCGCGTAGTTCTGCGACTGCTGCCGGTGCTCCGTGATCCACGGGGCGGTGACCTCATCGCCCTTGGCGTTCGTCACCGTCAGCCCGCCGGCCGCGGCCTGGGCCGCGAGCCTGTCCAGCAGGTCGACGGACCGGCACGCCTGCAGCAGAAGCAGCTGCTCGTGCACCTCCAGCTCGAACCGGTCCGCCACCGACGACCACAACCGCCGGCCCGACTCGGCGAGCCCTTCCGGTACCTCGTGCATCCCAACCTCCTGCGTAACGGCAATACCTGCCCTGACCTGCGGTTTTCCGTGCGAACGGGGTACATGGTGTGCGGAACGGCACCCGAACCGGCGGACGTTTCCGCAGGTCAGCGGCCCTTTAGGAGCTTTTCAGGTCCCGCGCACAGCGAGGAGCTAACGTGCCCGATCCGCAAATCCGGATGATCTTGGGGGCACCCCCCAGGGTGATCATCCGGATTGGTGCGGCAGGCGCCGAGCTCGCACGGTGCTGGCGCCTGCCGCCGTGTGACGACCACGGAGGAAAGGAGGACTCCTGTCGTCTCTCGCGGTCCGGAACCCCTTCCGGATGGTCGCGAGCCGTCTGGGTCAGTACATGGCGTTGAGCCATGCCTGGGGGTCGTTGATGAGGTCGCCGTTCATGGAGTGGATGGCGATGGGTGCGAGGTGTCCGGGTCCTCGCTTGGTCTGTTGCATGGCGCGGTGGAGGGCGGCGGCGATGAGGACGCCTGCGCTGATGTTGCTGATGCGGCGGCCGTCGATGTGGAGTTCGTCGGAGCGTCCCATGCCTGCGTCGGACCAGGCGAGGCCGGCGTGCTGGTCGGCCTGGTCTTCGTTGTGGCGGGGGACGGCTGCGCGGCGCATGGCTGCGGTGGCTTGGCTGATGAGCTGCTGCCTGCCCGCGCACGCTTCGATGAGTACGGCCGCGGCGGTCTCCAGCTGGCGCATGGCGTCGAGCGCCTGGTCGACGTCGCCGGCCTGCTCGAGGATCTGCGCCTTGAGCAGCTGCAGGTTCTCCAGCCGTTCGGCGGCGGCCTGGTCTTCGGCTTGCTTGGCCGCGTGGGCAAGGGTGAGCTTGGCGTGCTCGACGGCGAGGGCGGCGGTGCCGAGTTCTTCGGCGGTGACGCTGCCGGGTCCTTCGTCGAGGAGCTTTGCCTTGAGCTGGTCGACGGTGGCGGTGGCGGCGGTGAGCTGCTGCTGCGCGTCGGTGAGGTTGACGGTCTTGGGCATGGTCGGCTCCTAAGCGGCGGGCGGCGTGTCGTTGGTGGGCTGCTGGTTGGAGAGGAAGGTGGCGGCGGCCTGGTCGATACCGCGGGCGGCGTCGAGGGCGGCCTCCCCTTCGTGGCCGGCGTCGAGGGCGGTGATGAACGCGGCGACGCTAGGCGCCTTCCTGTCCATGAGGGCGCGGGCGTAGTGCCCGTCGGCGAGCGCGCGCTTCCGCTCGTTCTGCCGGTCGCGCATGGACCGGATCGGGTCGCGGGTCATGAGGGGTTCCCTTCGTGCTGGTGGATGTCGAGGTGTCGGGGGTCGACGATCCATTCGGTTTCGTCGGGGTTGGCGAGCACGGCGTCGTTGATGGCGAGGACGTGCTGCGGCTGGACGGTGGCGGTGTAGATGCGGTCGGCGCCGGGCTGGTGGTGGCCCTCTCCTGCCGCATAGGCGCGGGCGACGTACAGGTCGGGCGTCCAGGACATGCGGCGGGTGTGCTGGGGCAGGCAGGCCCGGTAGAGCCGGGTGGGCTGGTCGGGCCGGTCGGCGGGTTCGCCGTCGATGCGGAACCCGACGGCGCCGCCAGGCGTGCCACATGATGGCGGGCAGCTGGTCGGGGCTGGTGCGGTCGAGGATGACGGCGAACACGTCGGGGCGCATCGGGCGGGCCTGCCGGGTGATGTACCGGTTGATGTCCTGCTGCAGCTGGCGGTCGTCCCACATGGTGGGGTCGAAGTCGGTGGTGACGGCGTCGGGCAGCATCATCGGCGGCCCCCGATCAGCGCGGCGATCTCGCCCCAGGTGTCGGCGAAGTCGGGGAGCAGGGCCAGGCCGGCGACCTGCCCGGGGGTGAGCCAGTCGGCGCGGGCGCCTTCTCCGTCGCCGCGGCCGGGGGTGAACGGCTCGAGGGTGTCGGCGATGACGGTGTGATACGCCCATCCGCCGTGGTCGTTGGTGTGGATGGTGTGGTGCCGGATCCGGGGGAGGCCGCCGAGTTCTTCGCTGGCTTCCCGGTGGGCGCCACGGCGGGCCGTCTCCCCTTCGTGGAGGGCGCCGCCGGGCAGGCTCCATGTGCCGCCGTGGTGGACGTGCGGGGCGCGCTGCTGCAGCAGGACGCGGGACCCGTCGACCAGCAGGAGGCCGGCCGCGCCGTGTGGCCCCCAGTGGCGGCAGCCACGGCCGCACACGACGAAGCCGCGGGAGGTGTCGACGGTGAACGTCACGGCTCCTCCCGCACGGTGTGGTTGGGGCACTGTCCGGCGTGGACGTCGGAGCACTGCGGAATGCGGGTCGTCCGACAGAGCCGTGCGCCGCAGCCGCCGACGCACGGCCGCCCGCGGCCGGCCTTCAACGGCCGGTCGCAGACGGCGCAGCGGTGCTTCGCGCGGGCGGTCACGCGTCGTCCTCGGCTTCCCAGCGGGCCATCTTGGCGAGGTGCCGGGCCTGCAGACCGTGCTGCCGGTTGTCGTCCAGCTCGGCGCGCTGCAGTCGGCGCTGCTCCCGCCTGGCCCTGACTGCCGCGATACGGGCGGCTATCTGCTTGTCGACGTGGGAGGTCACAGGGCACCGCCGAGGGAGTCGTACCGCTGTCCGGGCGTGCGGTCCTCGACGAGCGGGGCGCGGGCCAGGTCGCGTTCGCGGTGGGCGCGTCCGCGCTGCTGCCTGGTGGCGTGCAGCCGGCCGATCGGGTCGCCGCCTTCCCGCCGTACCTGGGCGCGCTTGTATGGGGCCTTGCACTCGACTCCGGTCGGGGCCTTGCAGGTGGGGCAGGGGTGCGCCATCGCGTACCGGTACGACGACGGCCACGGCGTCGTGTTCTCCGTCATTGCTTCTCCTGGTCTTCCGCGTGACTGCTCATCGGGGCTCCTGAAGGGGACGGGCATGAGCGGCGGCCCCGGGACGGTGGCCCTGCTCTGAGGCCGCCTGACTGTCCCGTGTCCCACCGTCCCTACTACGTAGGGGACGGGGACGGTGGGACAGTCGGGGGGACCGTCCCAGGTGGGACAGTCGGGGACGGTCGGGGGACAGTGGGACGGTCATTCCTCCACCTCCTCGGTGAAGGGCTTCGCCATGCTGTGAAGCTGGGCGCCGCGGGGACCGCTTGTGACGGTGACGTAGCCTTCGTCGACCAGGCGGGCGAGGGCGGTGCGCACGATCTCCTTGCCGCCTCCGACGCGGTCCTGTACGCCTCGAACGCCCAACGGTTCGTGGGCTGTGGTGAGCGCGTCCGCCACCTTCTTCATGACGGAGGTCGGCCGGAACGGGCCGGTGTCCTCGACAGGCTTGTACAGGGCGGCTTCGGCGAACGTCTCGTCGTGGCTCTTGAGGACGAAGTCGGCGAACCAGTGCAGGCCGCTGGAGTGCGGGAGTGCGTGCCTGCGGAGCTGCCCGGGCCGGTCCTTGGCGATGCGGACGGTTGTCTTGCCGGTGAGGCCGACGCCGAACGGCTTGCGGTTCTCGAGGATGTACATCGCCCCGTTGATGCCGTTGAGCTTGTGGACTCCGCCGATGGCGTACCGTCCGCGGCCTTCCTTGTCCTTGACGACGTGGTCGAGGGTGGCGACGGCGGCGCCGAATTCGGCGATGGGCCGCAGCAGCAGCCGGCCGAACTTGGCTACGTCGGTGTTGTCCTTGAGCTCCATGCCGTGCATGGCCATGCCTTCGGTGACGCCGTCGACGGGGACGAACGTCGGCCGTAGGTCGTGCATGGCCTGGCCGATCTCCTGCCGGTTGAAGCCGACGTTCAGCGGGTCCTCGGGCCGGATGTAGGCGAACCGGTCCCGGATGGCTTGCCGATCGGCGCCGAGGGCGAGGAGCCGGCCGACGACCCCGGGGGCGTCGTCCTCGAAGTCGATGAACACGACCGCGTTGCCTGCGGCCAGCTCGGAGGCGACGGCCATCAGGGCGAACCACGTCTTGCCGCCTTCGGATTCGCCGACGATGGAGTGCATGCGGCCGGCGTAGAAGAGGCCGACGCCGTCCTCCCGGTGGCCGACGGTGGGCACCGGAGGCTTGTACGTGCCGTCGAGGACGTCCTCGAGGTCGCGGGGCCGCCACGTCGGTGCAGGCCCGGCCGGCGGTGGGACGACGGCGAGACGGGCGGGCTCGGGGACGACCAGGCCCCCAGGCTCCCCGGCCTCCCAGCCGTCCCACATGCCAGGCTCTTGGTTGGTCACGCTGCCACCCCCCGGCTGGCGGAGGCGACGGTGCGGCGGGCTTCGCCTTCGCCCAGGCCGACCTGGATAGCCGCCCCGATCAGCTCAGCCTCGACGTCGCCGGCCGCGAGATGCCCGTCTGCTACGTGTTCCCACGCCCTGCAGGCGGACCAGTACAGGCGGCTGTTCCGCGTTTCGGGGGGCGCCGTGAGGACGACTCGCACCAGGCCGGCGAGGGCCCGCCCCGCAGCGTCGCCAGACGTGGGGGTGTAGCGGCGCTGGGGGCGGACGGCGGGGGGCGGCGGCAGCATCAGCTGCAGCAGCGCTTCGGGGACCGGCTGCGGTTCGATGTAGCCCACCTTGGGGTGCAGGACGTACTCACCGGCCCGCCCGATCGAGCCGGGGCCGACGACGTAGCCGCGGGAGCTCCGCACGTCGATTCCAGGGCCGAGACGTCCCACGGAGTTGGGTACGGTGACGCCCTCCGGGATGCCGAGCCACAGGTGGAAGCCACCGGACGCGGTGCACACGGTCGTCGTCCTCGGGACGGTGAAACCGTGCTCGGCTGCAAGCCGGTTGAGGGTGGTGACTCCGTCGACGCCGTTCTTCCTGTCGAGGTCGAGGCCGATCATGTTGTCGCAGGCGATGCCGTAGCCGACTGCCTTCGGGGCCTGGTCGCAGAGGAAGCGAAACGTGTCGGGATCGTCGGTGGCGTCGCCGACACCGTGCCCGGGTGCTCCGCAGAAGGCCATGCCGGGGCAGTTATGCCCCTTCTCGTGAGGGGAGCGGATGATGGGCGTCTTGTTGATGCTGAGCGGGAACGCCCGCTTCTGCCATTCCGTGATGGCGTACAGGCCAGCCTTGCGGGCCTTGTCGTGGTTGTTCATGCGGCCCTCCGCGTGGCTTTCGGCTGCAGCTCGTACTCACGGCCGCACGGCCCGGTGACCTTGCCGAGGTGGGTGTGACGGTGCATGTTCTGGCAGTGCGGGCAGCGCCCCAGGTACTCGATGCGGCCCCGAGTCACGAGGACCAGCGGGCGTGCGATCGGCGTGGCCGGCTCGCTGGGGAACAGGGCATCGCCCTGGTGCGCGTCGACGGCGGACTGTGGCACGATGGGACTCGCGCCGACCGCGCTACTTTCACGAAGCCGAGATGTCTCCAGCATCTCGGCTTCGTTGTTTTCGGGCTTCATGCGGCTTCCCGGGCCTCCCCTGAGAGCAGCCGGATCAGGTCTGCTGTGATGACGACGTGGCGGGTGCCGACGCCGATGGTCTTGACGGGGCTGTCGCCGCGCTTCACGCGCTCGTAGAGATGGCTGCGGCTGCAGCCGATGGCGCGGGCGGCGTCGGCCACGCTGACCGTGGCGGGCCACTTCCTGATGTCCGCGAGGGTGGGCTGTCCCTTGCTCACGCGGCCCTCCCCGGAGTGACAGTGCACTCGGCCAGGAACTCTTCGATGCTGCTGCGTCGGTAGAAAACGCGGCCGGCGCGTCCCTTCCCGGTCTTGATGTACGCGGGTCCCTCGCCTCGCCACCTTCGCTCTGCCAGGGCAGACGGGGTGCCGAGTATCGGGTACTCGTCGGCGACTTGCTTGGGCGACAGGAACTCTTCCTTCACCGTGCGACCCTCCTTCCAGAACCATCCGTTGCTAAAATGCACCATGCGTTCCTAGAATGCACCTATGGAGACTCTAGCACCGGAGACCGGATGCACAACAAGGTCAGAGCTGTTGCTTAACCTGCTTCCTATGGCAGACCAGCAGCGCGGGCGACGCGCCATCGAGGTAGGACCCACAGGACAGACCGTCGCGGCGAACATTGCTCGCCTGCGTAAGCGCAGGGAACTCACGACCCGGCAGCTGTCCGGCATCCTCGAACGCGCCGGCCGCAGCATCCCGGCCTCGGGGATCACGCGCATGGAGAAGGGCGAGCGCGTCGTAACCGTCGATGAGTTGGCCGCGCTTGCTGTCGCCTTCGGCGTCAGTCCTACAGCCCTGCTGCTGCCGCTTACCGACCGTGCTGCCGACCGCGTCGAGATCACGGGAGGAGGAGAAGTCGACGCGCTTGCCGCGTGGGAGTGGGGAATCGGGCGTGTGCCGCTCACCATCACGCCGGGTAAAGAGAACACGGAGCTCGTCGAGCATCGGCTGTTCGGGGCGCCACAGTGGCTCGCGGAGCATGTGGGGTACAGCGTCCGCGCGGCCATCGCTAAGCCGATGGCGCCGACCGAGGAAGGTCGGAAGGCCATGGATGAGATGCGGAAGCGGTACAAGGAGGAGACGGGGGAGGACATCGACCCTGACGCGCTGCTGGCCCGCCTTCTGGGGGTCGAGGCGAAGGGTGGCGAGGATGGCTGAGCCGAAGCGGATCGTCCTGTCGAGCGGGAAGGTCCGCTATCGCCTGATGGTCGACGCCGGCCGCGACGAGAACGGCAAGCGGATCCAGGTGACCGTCACCAGAGACACCGCCAAGGAGTGCCGCGAGGAACGCGACCGGATCCTTCACCAGCGTGCCGCGGGAACCCTGATCGTCCCCAACAAGATCACGCTTGCTGAGTGGCTTGACCAGTGGTTGGAGTACAAGCGGCGGGACGTCGAGGAGACGACGATCCGCGCCTACCGGATCGCCCTGGTGCACGTCTACGAGCAGCTCGGGCACATCCGCCTCCAAGAGCTCTCCGAAGACCAGGTGCGCGACTTCGTTGACGGCCTGGTCGCCGCGGGCCGGCGCAAGGGAGGTGAGCCCGGTACGCGGCTGGCCATCTCCACGGTCGAGGGCATCCTGGTTCGGCTGCGGAGCGCGCTCGGGCGGGCCGTCGTCCGGAAGCTGGTCAGCGTCAACGTGGCCGCCGAGGTGCGGCCGTCGCTGGTCGACAAGAAGACGGACAAGCGGGAGCGGGCACGGCCGAAGCCGTGGACCGTGGCCGAGGTACAGACGTTCATCCGCGGCATCGCCGACGATCGGCTGTTCGCGCCGCTGCTGCTGTCCCTGATGGGTCTGCGGCCGGCGGAGGTGTGCGGGCAGCGCTGGGCGGACATCGACTTGCAGCTCGGCACGCTGGAGATCGCCAACACCCGCACGATGATCGGTAACGCGCGGGTGTTGGAGAAGGACACCAAGACGGCGTCGGGTGAACGGGTCCTGCCGCTGCCACAGGGCCCGTGGGAGGCGCTGCGGGCCTTCCGTGCCCGGCAGGCCGCGGAGAAGCTTGCGGCGGGGGAGGCGTACACGGACACCGGGTACGTCGTCGTCGACGAGCTGGGGATGCCGTTGAACACGCGGCAGCTACGGGAGCACGCCTACCGGACGATGCGCCGGCTGGGGCTACGGCAGGTGCGCCTGTATGACGCCCGGCATTCGGTGCTGAAGGCGCTCGCGCTCGCCGGGGTCCCTGACGTCATCCTCGCCGCGTGGGCCGGTCATACGAACGCGTCGTTCACTAAGCGTCGCTATGTGTCCATCGAGGCCGAGGACATGCGGGGTGCTGCCGCTGCTCTCGACAGCTTCCACGGGGCCCTCCCTGCGGACGCCCGTGAGATTTCGTGAGAAATGATCACCCTTGGCGGATCACTTAGGGTGTCTGACCTGCTGGAATCCCTCTATCCGTAGAACAGTACAGGGAGTCTACTGGCGATTCCTGCAGGCCGACGCCACGGGGTGACTTGGAGGAACGCACAGGACGGGACTACCGGACCTCGTAGGGCAGCAGCTCCGGGCGCTTCGGCGGCAGGCCGTCGCCGGAGGAACGGCCGGTGAGCCGGCGGCCGATCCACGGCAGCAGGTGCTGCCGGGCGAACCGCGCGTCCGCGACCCGCCGCGCCGCCCAGCGCGGCGGCAGCGTCGCCTCCGGGGGCAGGTGCCACTCGGGGTCCTCCGGCGGGTGGCCCAGCGTCTGCCAGACCGCCTCCGCGACCCTGCGGTGCCCGTCCGCCGTCAGATGCAGCCGGTCCACGTCCCACAGCCGGGGATCGGCCAGCGACGGCGCCCCGTACAGGTCGACGACCAGCGCGCCGTGCCGCTCGGCGAGCTCGTCGACGCACGCGAACAGCGCCTCCATGCGCGGACGGAAGCGTTCCAGGACCGGCCCCTGGCGGCCCGGGCTGCGCATCAGCACCAGCTGTCCGCAGTGCGGGGCCAGCCGTTCCACGGCCTCGGTCAGCAGATCCCGCACCCGCGTCATGTCGCACTTGGGCCGCAGGGTGTCGTTGAGACCGCCGACCAGGGTGACGACGTCGGCCCGCATGGCGGCGGCGACCTCCACCTGCTCGTCGACGATCTGCTGGATCAGCTTGCCGCGCACGGCGAGGTTGGCGTACCGGAATCCGGGGCCGGCGGCCGCCATCCGCGCGGCGAGGAGGTCGGCCCAGCCCCGGTAGCTGCCGTCGGGGAGGCGGTCGGACATGCCCTCGGTGAAGGAGTCGCCGAGGGCGACCAGGCTGTTGTAGGTGGGATTCGTCTGCATGGCGACAGAGATGGTATCCCGTGGCACATACCCGTCGGTCGGTCGGTCGGTCGCCCTCGCCCTCGCCCGCGCTCAGGCGTGCTGCCCGAAGAGCTCCTGCAGCACGTCCTCCATCGTCACCAGCCCGGCCAGCCGCCCGTCGGTCCCGAGCACGGCCGCCAGATGCGTACGGCTGCCCCGCATGGCGGTCAGGACGTCGTCCATCGGCGTGCTCTCCCGCACCCGCGCGATGGACCGCATGTCACCGAGCCGGAACGGCACGTCGCGCGGAGAGGCGTCCAGGGCGTCCTTCACATGGAGGTAGCCGACGATCCGCCGCTGCCCGTCCACCACCGGGAAGCGGGAGAACCCGGACTCCGCCGACAGCCGCTCCAGTCCTTCCGGAGTGACGCCCACGCTCGCGTAGACCACGCGCTCCAACGGCATCACCACGTCCCGCACCGGCCGGCGGCCCAGCTCCAGCGCGTCGTGCAGCCGCTCCCGCGCCCGTTCGTCGATGAGGCCCGCCTCGCCGGAGTCCTTCACGATCTGGGCCAGCTCGGAGTCCGAGAAGGACGCGACGACCTCGTCCCGCGTCTCGACCCGCAACAGCTTCAGCAGCGCGTTGGCGAAGGCGTTGACCGTGAAGATCACCGGGCGCAGCGCGCGGGCCATCGTCACCAGCGGCGGGCCCAGCACCAGCGCGCTGCGGGCCGGCTCGGCGAGCGCGATGTTCTTCGGCACCATCTCGCCGAGCAGCATGTGCAGGTACGTCGCGAGCGTCAGCGCGATCACGAAGGACACCGCGTGCCCAGCGCCCTGGGGGACGCCCACCGCGTGGAACACCGGTTCCAGCAGATGCGCGATGGCCGGCTCGGCGACGACACCGAGGACCAGGGTGCACAGCGTGATGCCGAGCTGGGCGGCCGCCATCAGCGCGGACACGTGCTCCAGCCCCCACAGCACGCGCTTCGCGCGCCGGTCGCCCTGGTCGGCGTACGGCTCGATCTGGCTGCGGCGGACCGAGATCAGCGCGAACTCGGCCCCCACGAAGAAGGCGTTGACGACCAGCGTCGCCAGTCCGATCAACAACTGTACGACGGTCATCGCCGCGCCCCCTCACCGTTCACGGCCCCGTTCGCCGGGCTCGCCGCCCCGTCCGTCCCGCGCTCCGCCCGGTTCCTCTCGTCGCGCGGCGCGTGCAGCAGGACGCGTGCCGCGCGGTGGCCGGTGGCGTCCACCACGTCCAGCCGCCAGCCGGCGACCTCGAAGGTGTCCCCGGCGTCGGGGATCCGCCCCAGCTCGGCCGCCACGAGCCCGGCGAGGGTCTCGTACGGGCCCTCGGGCGCGCGCAGGCCGACCCGGGCGAGGTGGTCCACGCGTGCGGCGCCGTCGGCCGAGAACAGCGGGCGGCCGTCCTTGTCGGTGCCGGCCCGCGCCAGGTCGGGCGTCTCGTGCGGGTCGTGCTCGTCGCGGACCTCGCCGACGACCTCCTCGACGATGTCCTCGAGCGTGGCCACCCCCGCCGTGCCGCCGTACTCGTCTATCACCACGGCCATGGTGCGCCGCCCGGAGAGCCGGTCCAGCAGCCGGTCGACGGTGAGCGATCCGGGGACCAGCAGCGGTTCGCGCATCAGGTCCGACACCGGCGTGTGGGCACGCCGGTCGGCGGGCAGTGCCACCACGTCCTTGACGTGCGCGGTGCCGACCACCGCGTCGAGGGTGTCGCGGTAGACGGGGAAGCGGGACAGGCCCGTCGCCCGGGTCACGTTGGCCACGTCCTCGCAGGTCGCCCGGACGTCCAGGGCGACGACCTGGACACGCGGCGTCATCACGTTCTCCGCGGTGAGGTCGGCGAGGTTCAGCGTGCGCACGAACAGTTCGGCGGTGTCCGGCTCCAGGGCGCCCTCCCGGGCGGAGTGCCGGGCGAGCGCCGCGAGTTCCTGGGGGCTGCGCGCGGACTCCAGTTCCTCGGCGGGCTCCACCCCGAGGCGGCGCACGATGCGGTTGGCCGTGTTGTTCAGGTGGGTGATGAACGGACGGAAGGCGGCGCTGAACCAGCGCTGCGCGTTGCCCACCCGTTTGGCGACCGCCAGCGGCGACGAGATCGCCCAGTTCTTGGGCACCAGCTCGCCGACCACCATCAGGAAGACCGTGGACAGGGCCGTGCCGATCACCAGGGCGAGGGAGCGCGCCACCGAACCGGAGACGCCCATGTCCTCCAGCGGGCCCGCGATCAGCGCGGCGATCGACGGCTCGGCCAGCATGCCGACCACCAGGTTGGTCACCGTGATGCCCAGCTGCGCGCCGGAGAGCTGGAACGTCAGGGCCCGTACGGCCTTGAGCGCGCCGGCCGCGCCCCGCTCGCCGCGTTCGACGGCCCGCTCCAGCTCGGCCCGCTCGACCGTGGTCAGGGAGAACTCGGCCGCGACGAAGGCGCCGCAGGCGAGCGAGAGCAGGATCGCCGCCAGAAGGAGGAGCACTTCGGTCATCGGGTCACCTCTGTCCCATGGTCGGACAGGACGGGGACGGATGCGCTGTGGGGGAGGAGCGAAGGCTCGTCCATGGGCGGACGCACACAACCTTTCGGGGAGGACCGGGCGGCCCTCCCGGGGTGAACGAACGGTCAAGGGACGCCGGCGGGGTCGTGGATCACCCGGCGAGGGGCTTCACCCAGCGCCGCCAGCGCTCCTCCCGCGCGTACCCCGCCGCGCCCCATGCATGGTGGGCGGTTTCGTTGCGTTCGAGGACCATCGCGTCCGCGCGGCGCCCGCCGAGCCGTTCGAAGCGCTCCTCCGCGGCGGTCAGCAGCGCGGTGCCGATGCCCTGACGGCGGTGGTCGGGGTGCACCGCCAGCCGGTACAGATGGCACCGCCAGCCGTCGAAGCCCGCGATCACCGTGCCGGCCAGCCGGCCGCCCCGCTCGGCGAGGATCAGCGCCTCGGGGTCGCGGGCCACGAGCCGTTCCACGCCGTCCCGGTCGTCGCTGATGCTGGTGCCCTCGGCGGCCTCCTTCCAGAAGGCCAGCACGGTGTCGAGGTCCTCGGGCGTCGCGGCCCGTACGCGCAGCTCGGTCATGCGGACGATCCCAGCAGGTGTGTCCGTGCGCGACACGGAATTCCACGATCCGGACCACCCGGCCCGCCGCCCGTCCCACACGGCCGCACCGGACGCCGTCCCCGGCACGCGCCCCGCCCCGGGGCTCCCGTCGAGCTCCGCCCGCCCCGGCGGCTCAAGAGCGGCGCCGCAGTCTCCCGTGCGCCCGCGGAACCTCGTGTCGCCGCGACCCCTGCCCGGCAGGGCCCGCGGGGCCGGGGCGCGGTCGTCGGTCCGGCGGCTGCGGCTGTGCGGGGCGGGGCCCGAGGACGCCCGGGCCGTCAGCCGTGCCCCGGGCGGGGCGTCGAGGCCGGACGGCTCGCGCGGCACGACACCCGCCCACGCGCGAGCGGGTTCTACTCGTGGCCGACGGCCTCCAGGACGTTCATCCGGGACGCCCGAAGCGCCGGCAGGAGGGCCGTCGCGATGCCCACCGCCGCCGCCCCGACGACGACCGCCGCGATGGTGCCCCTGAGGACGGCGAGGGCGGTCATGCCCACGAAGGCCACGGACAGGACGACGGCCGGCGCGGACAGCGGCGTCAGGCCTCCCCGGCGGCCGACGCGCCGTCGGCGGGGGCGCGGAGCACGTCGAAGCGCTTCATCCGCTCCAGCACCGACTCCGCCGTGGGCTGCCGCATCTCGTCCACGATCCGGCCGTCCGCGAGGAAGAGCACCAGGTCGGAGTGGGCGGCGGCGCCCGGGTCGTGCGTGACCATGACGACGGTCTGCCGGAGCGAGTCCACGGCCTCACGGAGGAATCCGAGCACTTCGAGGCCCGCCCGGGAGTCGAGGTTGCCGGTCGGCTCGTCCGCGAAGATCAGCTCGGGCCGGGAGGCCAGCGCCCTGGCGCAGGCCACCCGCTGCTGCTGCCCGCCGGACAGCTGCGCCGGCCGGTGCCGGAGGCGGTCGCGCAGACCGAGCGTGTCGATGACCTGGTCGAGCCATTTCTCGTCGGGTCGCTTGCCCGCGATGCCCATGGGCAGGGTGATGTTCTCCCGCGCGTTCAGCGTCGGGATGAGGTTGAACGACTGGAACATGAACCCGATGCGGTCCCGCCGCAGCCGGGTCAGCTCACGGTCCTTCAGGCCGGTGATCTCGGTGTCCCCCAGCCACACCTGTCCTGCCGAGACGGTGTCGAGTCCCGCCAGGCAGTGCATCAGCGTGGACTTCCCGGACCCCGAGGGGCCCATGACCGCGGTGAACCGTCCGCGCACGATGTCCACGTCCACCGAGTCCAGGGCGAGCACGGCCGTCTCGCCCGAGCCGTACGCCTTGGTCAGACCGCGGGCACGGGCCGCGATCCCGTCGGCCGACGCGAGGCCGGGGGCGCGCTCCGCAGCAGGTGTGGACAAGGCAGCCTCCTCCGAGTGGACGTCAGGTCGTGCGTGTCGCGCAGAGAGTAGTGTGATCCGGACCACACCCGATATCCCCCGTGGGTGTGGGGCCTTCTCCACCCCAGGTCTCGGCCCCCGGGGCCGGTGTAAGGGGCACCTTCTCCGTTCCGGTGGCGCGCTTGCCACCGCTAGCGCACCGGCGCTAGCTTCGAGGTATGGCGAAGACCCAGCTGAACGTGCGCGTGGACGAGGGCACCGCCCGCGCGGCACGGGAACGCGCCCTGGCGCGCGGGATGAGCGTGAACCGCTACATCGAGGAACTGGTCAGGCAGGACGCCGGCGAGGCGGGCCGCGCCTTCGTGGAGGCCGCCGCCGACTTCATGAAGCAGTACGAGAGCGTCTTCGCCGAGGAGTTCGGCAAGGAACGCGAAGGCAGGGGCGAAGGCAGGGGCGACGCCGCGCGCGAAGGTCGCCGCTGAGCCGTTGAACGATCTGCGCATCGACCTCGCGTGGCTGCTCATGCTCGCCGAGCAGCAGACCCCGGGGGACCCCCAGGTCACCGACTGGGGCGCCCTCGTCGCCGCCGTCGCACGGCACCGGGCCGAGATATTCGACGTCCCCGTCTACGACAGCCCGCACGCCCGCGCCGCGGCGCTGCTCCAGCTGCTGATCCACATCCCCGCGCTGGAGCGCTCCAACGCCCTCTTCGCCTCCGCCGTCGCCTACGCCTACCTCGTCGCCAGCGGTCTGAAGGTCGTCACCTCGCCGGAGCAGGTGCGCGATCTGGCCCGGCTGGTCAAGACCGGCGAGGCCACCGTGGAGGAGATCGCGGCCGAGCTGCGCCGCTGGAGCGAGTGATCAGCTCCCGCCGGCCGCCGTGTCGCCCGGCGGCCGCCAGGCGGTCCCCATGACGCAGAAGGACGTCGGCAGCGCCGGGCCCTTCTCCGGCATCAGCATCCGCCGGTAGGGGCCGAGCTCGAACCCCGCGTCCCGCAGCGCCCCGACCGGGTCCCGCGACACATGGCAGCCACCGGCCAGCGGCGGCCACACCGTCCGGTCGAGCGCCCGCTGGGTGAGGTGCATGACCCGGCCGCCGCCCCGGCCGTGCTCGAAGAACCGCACCTCGCCGCCGGGCCGCAGCACCCGCCTGAGCTCCGCGAGCGCCCGCGGCACGTCCCGGACGCTGCACAGCACCAGGGAGAGCACCGCCGCGTCGAACGCCTCGCTCTTGACCGGCAGCGCCTCCGCCGCACCCGGCGCGACGTCCACCGGCACCTCGGCGCGCAGGGCGGCCTCCACGGCCAGCGCGCGCAGCGACCGCTCCGGTTCGATGGCGACGATCTCCGAGACGGTGCCCGGGTAGTGCGCGAAGTTCAGACCGTTGCCCGCGCCGACCTCGATCACCCGGCCGGACAGCCCGCCGAGCAGTCTGCGCCGCACCCCGGCCATCCCCGCGCGGGTCTCGGCGGCGACGCTGAGCCGGGCGTAGTACCGCGCGAACAGCGGATGGGCATCCCGCTCCACCTTGGTGGACCGGCCGGACGACAACCGCATGAGGACCTCCCCCAGGACGTGCCTAAGCCGATTCTCCCCCGAACGGGCGGTCCGCACCCCTGCCGTCAGGGTGCCTCGCGCACCCGGAACGTCTCCGCGTCCCAGGTTCCCTCCAGCCGGGGGGCCAGCCAGTGCGGCGCCGAGGTCCGGAACCCCGCCGGGCCGAGCGTGCCCGACCCGGCCGGTACGGCCCCGAGCAGCGGGGCGCCGGTCACGTCCGACAGGTCCAGCAGGTTGCACCGGGAGGCCAGATCGGGCTCCGCGGGCCAGCTGCCGATCACCACACCCAGCAGGCCCAGCCCCCGTCCGCGCAGTTCACGTGCCGTCAGCTCCGTGACGTTCAGGGTGCCCAGCCCCGCCGACGCCACCACCAGCACCGGCGCCGACAGCAGCGCCGCCGCGTCCGCCAGCGTCCCGCCGGCCGCGTCGAACCGTACGAGCAGCCCGCCCGCGCCCTCCACCAGCACCAGGTCGTGCTCGGTGGCCAGCTTGGCGGCCCGCTCCGCGACCTCGTGCGGATGCACCGGCGCCCGCCCCGCGCGGCGGGCCGCCGTGGCGGGCGCCAGCGGATCCGGGTACCGGGCGAGTTCGGCCGTCGTCACCGGACCGGCGAGCCGCGCGACCTCCTCGGCGTCCCCCGGCTCGCCCGGCCGCACACCCGTCTGCGCCGCCTTCAGCACCGCCACCGACCGGCCCGCCGCGAGCGCCGTCGCGGCGACCGCGGCCGTCACCACGGTCTTGCCGACCTCGGTGCCCGTCCCCGTGATCACCATCACCGGCATGTCATCCCTCCTTCGCCGCCGCGCACACCGCGCGGGCGATCCGCGCCACGTCCGCGTCACCCGTGACGTACGGCGGCATGGTGTAGATCAGATCGCGGAACGGCCGCAGCCAGACCCCTTCGCGCACGGCGGCCCGGGTGGCCGCCTCCATGTCCACCGGGTGATCGAGCTGCACCACCCCGATGGCGCCCAGCACCCGCACCTCCCGCACCCCGGGCAGCCCGGCCGCCGGAGCCAGCCCCTCGCGCAGCCCGGTCTCGATCCGCTTGACCTCCGCGAGCCAGTCCTGCCCGAGCAGCAGCTCGACGGAGGCGCAGGCCACGGCCGCCGCCAGCGGATTGCCCATGAAGGTCGGACCGTGCGCCAGCACGGGCACCTCGCCGCGGGAGATGCCGTCCGCCACCCGTGCGGTGCACAGCGTCGCCGCCATGGTGAGGTAGCCGCCGGTCAGCGCCTTGCCCACGCACATCACATCCGGGGTCACCGCCGCGTGCCCGGCCGCGAACAGCGCGCCCGTGCGCCCGAACCCGGTCGCGATCTCGTCGAACACCAGCAGCACGTCGTGCGCGTCGCACGCCTCGCGCAGCACCCGCAGATACGCGGGGGAGTGGAACCGCATCCCGCCCGCGCCCTGCACCACCGGCTCCACGATCACCGCGGCCAGTTCGCCCGCGTGGCGTTCGACCGTCTCCCACAGGTGGCCGGCGTACGACTCCTCGTACTCCGCGGGCGGGGCGTCGGCGAACACCTGGCGCGGCAGCACCCCGGACCACAGCTCGTGCATCCCGCCCTCGGGGTCGCACACCGACATCGGCTGCCAGGTGTCGCCGTGGTAGCCGCCCCGCCAGGTCAGCAGCCGCCGCTTCTCCGGCCGACCCAGCGAACGCCAGTACTGGAGGCACATCTTCATCGCGACCTCGACCGACACCGACCCGGAGTCGGCCAGGAACACGTGCTCCAGGCCCTCCGGCGACATGTCGACAAGGAGCTTCGCCAGCCGCACGGCGGGCTCGTGGGTGAGCCCGCCGAACATCACATGGCTCATCCGCCCGAGCTGCGCTCCGGCGGCCTCGTTGAGCACCGGGTGGTTGTAGCCGTGGATCGCCGACCACCAGGACGACATCCCGTCGACCAGCTCGCCCGCACCGTCGGCGAGCCTCAGCCGTACCCCGCTCGCCGACTCCACGACGAGCGGTTCCTGACGGCCCGGCATCGGCCCGTACGGATGCCACACGTGCCGCCGGTCCAGTTCCAGCAGCTCGGCGACGGACCGCTCAGGCATTGGGCGCGAGGTCCGTTCCGGCGCCTCGGCGGCGCACCGCGACCAGATCGGTGCGCGGCGCGTCGGCCGCGCTCCCGCACGCTCCCGCAGCCTCGGGCGCCGTACCGCAGGCGCCGCCGCCCTCGTGGGAGCCGCAGCCGCCGCCGGCCGCGCGGTGCCCGGGCAGCGTCACCTGGTCGGCGCCCTCCACCTCGAACCCGGCGTCCGCGATCATCTCCAGGTCCGCCTTGCCCGCCTGGCCCTCGCTGGTGAGGTAGTCGCCCAGGAAGACCGAGTTGGCCAGGTGCAGCGCGAGCGGCTGCATGGTGCGCAGATGGACCTCACGGCCGCCGGCGATCCGCACCTCCACGTCCGGGCAGACGAACCGCACCATCGCCAGGATGCGCAGACAGCGCTGCGGGGTCAGGTGCCACTCCCCGGCGAGCGGAGTGCCGTCCATCGGGATCAGGAAGTTGACCGGCACCGAGTCCGGGTCCAGCTCGCGCAGCGAGAGGACCACGTCGACCAGGTCCTCGTCGGACTCGCCCATGCCGGCGATGAGACCCGAACAGGCGGACAGGCCGGCCGCGTGCGCCTTCTGCACCGTGTCCACCCGGTCGGCGTACGTGTGCGTGGTGGTGATGTCCCCGTACGTCGACTCGGACGTGTTGAGGTTGTGGTTGTAGGCGTCCGCGCCGGCCTGGCGCAGCCGCTCCGCCTGGCCGTCGGAGAGCAGCCCCAGACAGGCGCACACCTCGACGCCCTCGTTCTGCTCCTTGATGGCCCGGATGGTGTCGGAGACCCGGTCCACGTCACGGTCGGTCGGACCCCGCCCGCTCGCCACCAGGCACACCCGTTTGGCCCCGCCCGCGAGACCGGCGGCGGCCGCCTGGGAGGCCTGGTCCGGCTTCAGCCAGGTGTACTTGAGGATGTCGGCCTTGGAACCGAGCCGCTGGGAGCAGTAGGAGCAGTCCTCCGGGCACAGGCCGGACTTGAGATTGACGAGGTAGTTGAGCTTCACCCGTCGGCCGAACCAGTGACGGCGCACCTTGCCGGCCGCGGCCACCACATCGAGCAGGTCGTCGTCGGACGTCGCGAGGACGGCCAGAGCTTCCGCGCGGGTCGGCGTCTCGCGCCGAAGCCCCTTGTCCACCAGCGTGTTCAGCAGGTCCATGAGAGCCGATCCTGTCCTACCCGACCCGCCGGGGCCAAGGAGAGTTCGTACAACAGAGGCGCTTCGAGGTGTGGGTATTGCCACACAGTGGTCCGTACGGGCTGCCGCTAGTGTCTGTGCACTGCCTACAAAAGCCCTGGAGGACCCATGGCGTTCGGCTGGATCGACGAGCAGGCGGAACTGCGCCGCCGGGCCGGGCTCGTGCGCACCCTGCGTCCGCGGGCGGCCGAGTCCCCGCTGCTCGATCTGGCGAGCAACGACTATCTGGGCCTCGCCAGGCACCCGGAAGTCACCGAGGGCGCGGCGCGGGCCGCGCGGACCTGGGGCGGCGGTTCGACCGGCTCCCGGCTCGTCACAGGCAGCACCGAACTCCACGCCGAGCTGGAGGGCGAACTGGCGGACTTCTGCGGCTTCGAGGCGGCCCTGGTCTTCTCCTCCGGGTACGCGGCCAACCTCGCCGCCGTCACCGCGCTGGCCCCGCACGGCTCCCTGATCGTCTCCGACGCGGGCAACCACGCCTCGCTGATCGACGGCTGCCGGCTGGCCCGCGGGACGACGCAGGTCGCGGCGCACGCCGACCCGGACGCCGTGCGCAAGGCGCTGGGCGGGCACGAGGGGCCCGCGGTCGCGGTCTCCGACACGGTGTTCTCGGTGGACGGCGACGCCGCCCCGCTCACCGGGCTCGCGGAGGCGTGCCGGGAGCACGGCGCGGGTCTGGTGCTCGACGACGCGCACGGCCTCGGCGTGCTCGGCGACGGCGGGCGCGGGGCGCCGCACGCGGCGGGACTGGCGGGCGCCGACGACGTCGTCGTGACGGTGACGCTGTCCAAGTCGCTCGGCGGCCAGGGCGGAGCGGTGCTCGGGCCCTCCCGGGTGATCGGCCACCTGGTCAACGCGGCCCGGACGTTCATCTTCGACACGGGACTCGCCCCCGCGGCGGCCGGCGCGGCGCTGGCGGCGCTCCGGCTGCTGCGCCGCGAACCGGCCCGCGCGGCGCGGGCCGGTGAGGTCGCGCGGGAACTGCACACCCGGCTGACGGCCGCGGGCCTGGAAGCGGTGCGTCCGGACGCCGCGGTCGTCTCCGTGCGTGCTCCTTCCCCGGAGCAGGCCGTGCGTTGGGCGGCCGACTGCCGGGCGGCCGGCCTGTCCGTGGGCTGTTTCCGTCCTCCTTCCGTGCCCGACGGCGTGTCACGGCTCAGGCTGACCGCCCGCGCGGACCTGTCCGGGGCGGAGATCGAACGCGCTGTACGGGTGATCGGCGAGACGCGGCCATGAGTCGGCGGGGCACGGCCGTGTGTCGCTCGACGACGGGGTGATCGGTCGGGTGGGCGATCCGGGGTCCGCTCAGCGGACCCCGTTCAGGAACTCCGTCCAGCTGCCCGGTGAGAAGAGCAGCGCGGGCCCGTCCGGGGCCTTGGAGTCGCGCACGGCGAGCAGTCCGGCCAGGGCTCCGGTGGTCGGCCGGGCCGTCTCCACACAGTTGTTCGCCCCCGTGCTGTAGCTGCTGCGCAGCCACCGGGCATCGCGCAGTGCGGGGCTGGAAGGGATGGTCCGAGGCGGTGCGGGCATCGTGCCTCCTTACACGCCGGCTGCGGCACCGGCGATGAAATCCAACGAGTCCTCGGGCGAAAGGGCGTGGATCGAAAGGGCGTTGAAGGCCTCCGAGTAGGCCCGGAGGTCTTCTTTCCGCTCGAGGTGGAGGCTACTCGTCAAGTGGTCGAGAACAACCACATCCAGATCAGAAGTGCGCGAAAATGAAAAGATTACGAAAGGACCTGTCACGCCGATATGCGCACCGGCGGTGAAGGGCAGGACCTGCAGGCGCACCTGGGGCAGCCGGGCCGCCTCGACCAGCCGGTTCAGCTGCCGGGACATCACACCGGGACCGCCGACCTCCCGGCGCAGCACCGCCTCGTCCAGGACCGCGCTCAGCTCCAGCGGCGGCTCCGCCCGCAGCACGTCCTGCCGGGCAAGCCGCACCTCCACCAGCGCGTCCAGCCGTTCCTCCGACGCGCCCTCCAGCGCCGCCTCCGTCACCGCGCGGGCGTACTCCGGCGTCTGCAGCAGTCCGGGAATCACCGTGGTCTCCAGGGTGCGCATCGCGCTGGCCTGCGACTCCAGGCTGATGAAGTCCCGGTAGGTGGGCGGCAGTACGCCCCGGTAGGCGTGCCACCAGTGGTGCCGGCCGCCGTCGTCACCGGAGCCCGAGAGGACCAGCAGCAACTGCCGCAGCTGCGGATCGCCGACACCGTAGACGTCGAGCAGCAGCCGCACGTCGGCCGGTTTCACCCCGCTCGTGCCCGTCTCGATCCGGCTCACCTTCGACTGGTGCCAGCCCGCCAGCCGGGCCGCCTCACCACTGGTGAGGTTGGCCGAGGTGCGCAGCGCGCGCAATTCGGCGCCCAGCTTCCGGCGGCGCACCGCGGGACCGTTCTGCATGGGCTTCTCCTTACTCCTTCCGAGCCGCCCGGATACGCTCTCCCGTCGCAGAGTTCACCGCTTCGGGCGACAGATATATGCATATCTTGGTGGATCGCCGCCCAGCGCCGTGCGGTGATGGCAGTCTGACGACGAACCACCAGTGCGGGACCGTACTCGAACCAGCCGCCCCGTGCCGGACCGCGGTTCCGTGGGAAAGGGACGACGTCGCCATGGCAGACCATCTGGAAGCATCCGTCACTCTGCCGAGCGATCCCGGCTCGGTCTCCGCCGCCCGTGCGCATGTGGTGGGCACGCTGGAGGAATGGGGGATGCCGGCGGACGCGGAACTGTGCGACACCGTCCGGCTGATCGTCTCCGAGCTCGCCACCAACGCGGTGCAGCACACGTTCGGGCAGTCCCCCACGTTCACGGTGGACATCGTCCTGATCCGTGACGAGCGGGTGCACATCGGGGTGACGGACAGCCACCCGGGGTTCCCCAAGCGGCTGCCCGCGGCGGTTCAGCAGGACAACGGCCGCGGGCTGGTCATCATTCGCTGGCTGACCGCGGAGTGCGGCGGCAGGCTGAGGATCCGCCCCACGCGTGAGGGTGGCAAGACGGTCTCGGTGGAGCTCCCGTGGGCCGCCCAGGCCGTCCAGACCGCCCAGGCCGCCGAGACGGTCACGGCGGCGGGCCGGCGGGAGCAGTAGGCGCCCTCTCGTCCACGGACGTCGGGACGGCGGGCCCCTCGGTGCCGCCGCCCCCGCGGATCACCTCACCCGGCCGTACGAGACGCTGCGGGTCCAGATCTTCTGCAGGCGCACCACGTCCCCGGTCTTCGGGGCGTGCCAGATCTTGCCCTTACCCGCGTAGATGCCGACGTGGTAGACGTAGCCGCCCGAGTGGAAGAACACCAGGTCTCCCGCCTTGCGACTCTTGGCGGAGACATGGCGTGTGTGGTTGTACTGCTGGTCGGCGGTGCGCGGCAGCTTCTTGCCCGCCTTCTTGAACGAGTACAGCGTCAGACCGGAGCAGTCGAACCTGTTCGGCCCTATGGCGCCCCACTGGTAGGGGGAGCCCTTCTTGGAAGCGGCGATGTGCAGCGCCTTGGTGGCCAGGCCCGCGGCCGCGGCCTCCGAGGCGGCTCCCGGGACCGCGATGGTGCCGCCCACGGCGGCCAGGGTGAGGGCCGAGGCCGTGCCGGCCCGGGCCATGAGAGACGGGACACGATTGAGCGCAGTCATGCGCAACCCTTCGTCAGCCGCCTGTGAAGGATGACCTGTCGGATTCGGGCTGGCGAAGTGGCCCGGCCGCACGAGTGCGGCTTCACCCCAAGGACTGCTCGGAACTGACGCTCCGGCGGCCCGTCGTGCTTGGGTCCTCCACTCCTGCCGATCCACTCCTGTCGACCCGTCATCCGGGCGGCGGCAGGACTCGGCGTCCGCCCGGATCGCCCCGCCGCGGCGGCGGGGTCTTGTCGTCAGTCAGGGATCTTGGCTCATGGCGCGATCGAAAACCCAACGGAACGGGTGGTTTGTGTTGTTACTCACCACTCATCCGTTCGGGTGGACACCCCACTGTTCGGGGAGTCGGCCGACACCCGGCGGAGTCGCGGACCAGCGGTGGAACGACTCATTCCGGCATTCGGGTGCGCAGGGTGAGCAACTTCGGCGCCCCGAAAACAGCAGGTTCGTCTACGCCGGATGGTGGTAAGCCGTTTGGTCCGTTTCAACCCCGGCCGGGGCGCACCGCCGACCGGGGTCGTCGTGCCGGGTGCGCGCGGGTCAACTGCCGGACTCGGGCGGCAGGGTGACCCGGGCCGTGCGCCGTTCGCCGTCCAGCACCCGCAGGGCCCGGGCCAGCGTGGCGGAGTGCAGCTCGCTCTCGCCGCGCCCGTGCATCAGGGTCAGCGCGTCGCGCAGCGCGATCGCCTTGCCGACCAGCGCCTGGGCGGCACGCAGCCCGCGGTAGGTGTCGCCGCCGAGGGCGGGATTGACCCGGCCGAGCAGGTCGACGGCCTCGAGGTAACGGTCGATCAGCTCGGCCTCCGCGCGGGTCAGCGCGGGCAGCGGAGGCAACTCGGGGGGCAGCACCGGCGGCTCACCTCGCGCCTGAGGCGGGCGAGAGGCTCCTGCGGTGGGGCACGACGCGGTCCGCCAGGCCGTACTCGACCGCCGCCCCGGCGTCGAGGACCGTGTCCCGCTCGATGTCCGCCCGGACCTGTTCCGCGGTGCGGCCGGTGTGGCGGACCAGCATCTCCTCCATCCGGGCCCGGATGCGGTTCAGCTCCTCGGCCTGGATCGCCAGGTCGCTCGTCTGTCCCTCGACGGGCTCCAGGAGGACGGGCTGACGGAGCACGAGGCGGGAGCCGGGCAGTACGAGCCGCTTGCCCGGGGCGCCGGCGGCCAGCAGTAGCGCGGCGGCCCCCTCCGCCTGGCCCAGGCAGACGGTCTCCACGTCGCAGGTGACGTAGCGCAGCGTGTCGTGGATCGCCGACATGGCGTGGAAGGAGCCCCCGGGGGAGTTGATGTACAGCGAGATGTCCTGGTCCGGGGCGTGGTGCTCCAGGTACATGAACTGGGCCATCACATCGTTCGCGGAGGTCTCGTCGATCCGTGTCCCGAGGATGACGATCCGTTCCTGGAGCAGCTTCGCGTACGGGTCCATCGTCCGTTGCCCGGACATCGTGCGTTCGGTGAACTCGGGCAGGACGTGCCGGGCGGACGGTCGGGTCATGAGAGCCCCTCCTGTCTGGTTGCCTCTGTAAAAAATGTACAGGACGTACGTGACGTTATGATGGGTTCATGGCCTACGAGATTCCGGTTACCCAAGCCAGGGCTGAGCTCGCCGACCTCATCAACCGAGTGGTGTACGGCGGTGAGCGGGTCGTCGTGACCCGGCACGGTAAGCCTCTCGTCGCCCTTGTGTCCGCCGACGACCTGCGACGACTCGAAGAGCAGGGGGAGCGCCCGGAGCCCGCGGAGGAGCCGGTGATCAGCACGGTGGCCGGCGTCCGCGAGGTCCCGTCCGCTCCCCGCGAACGGCAGCGCTTCGGCATCGCGGCGGAGCACCGGGGGACGGCCACGTCGTGAGCCGGCCGGTCGTGAGCCGGCCATACGGAACCGCGCACCCCCGTCCCCGTCCGCTGCCGCCGCTCTCCTCGGTTAACGTCCCCGAAACGACTCCCGGCTAGCCTGCCGAGCCACGCCGCCGGGGGTGGGCCCGGACGGCCGCGGCGCCCGGGTCCTCACGGTCCGGGGCGAGGACTGTGAGGTGGGAAGCCGTGCAACTGACCCCGCACGAGCAGGAGAGGCTGCTCATCCATGTCGCGGCCGACGTGGCGGACAGGCGCCGGGCCCGCGGGCTGCGGCTGAACCATCCCGAGGCGGTCGCCCTCATCACCTCGCACCTCCTCGAGGGCGCCCGCGACGGCCGTACCGTCACCGAACTCATGGCGTCCGGACGCCGGGTGCTCACCCGGGACGACGTGATGGAGGGCGTTCCGGAGATGATCCACGACGTCCAGGTGGAGGCGACCTTCCCGGACGGCACCAAGCTCGTCACCGTCCACGACCCGATCGTCTGACGGGGGAGCGGCCGCCGTGATTCCCGGAGAGATCCTGTTCGCCGACGACCCGATCGCCTACAACACGGGCCTCGAGGTCACCCCGCTGACCGTCCTCAACGCCGCCGACCGGCCAGTCCAGGTCGGCTCCCACTACCACTTCGCCGAGGCCAACCCGGGACTGGAGTTCGACCGGGCGGCGGCGCGCGGAAAGCGGCTGAACGTCGCCGCGGGCACCGCCGTACGGTTCGAGCCCGGCATCCCCGTCGAGGTGGAACTCGTCCCGCTGGCCGGGGCCCGTGTGGTGCCCGGGCTGCGGGGGGAGACGGGGGGCGCGCTCGATGCCTGAGATCTCCCGCCCCGCCCACGCCGACCTGTTCGGCCCGACCACCGGTGACCGCATCCGGCTCGCCGACACCGACCTGCTGATCGAGATCGAGGAGGACCGCTCCGGCGGCCCCGGACGCGCGGGCGACGAGGCGGTCTTCGGCGGGGGCAAGGTCATCCGCGAGTCCATGGGCCAGTCCCGGGCCACCCGGGCGGACGGTACCCCGGACACGGTCGTCACCGGCGCGGTCGTCGTCGACCACTGGGGCGTCGTCAAGGCCGACATCGGCATCCGCGACGGCCGGATCACCGGCATCGGCAAGGCCGGCAACCCCGACACCATGGACGGCGTCCACCCGGACCTGGTCATCGGGCCCGAGACCGAGATCATCGCGGGCAACGGGCGGATCCTGACCGCCGGCGCCATCGACGCGCACGTGCACTTCATCTGCCCGGGGATCGCCGACGAGGCGCTGGCCTCCGGCGTCACCACCCTGGTCGGCGGGGGCACCGGACCCGCCGAGGGCTCCAAGGCGACCACCGTCACGCCCGGCCCCTGGCACCTGGCGCGGATGCTGGAGGCGATGGAGGCGTACCCGCTCAACATCGGTCTGCTCGGCAAGGGCAACACCGTCTCCCGGGAGGCGTTGCTCTCGCAGATCAGGGGCGGCGCGGTCGGGCTGAAGCTGCACGAGGACTGGGGGTCCACCCCCGCCGTCATCGACGCGGCGCTGACCGTCGCCGACCGGACCGGGGTCCAGGTCGCCATCCACACCGACACCCTCAACGAGGCCGGTTTCGTGGGCGACACGCTCGCCGCGATCGCCGGGCGCGGCATCCACGCCTACCACACGGAGGGCGCCGGCGGCGGGCACGCGCCGGACATCATGACCGTGGTCTCCGCACCGCACGTGCTGCCCAGCTCCACCAATCCGACCCGGCCGTTCACCGTCAACACCGTCGAGGAGCACCTCGACATGCTGATGGTGTGCCACCACCTGAACCCGGCCGTACCGGAGGACCTCGCCTTCGCCGAGTCCCGGATCCGGCCGTCCACCATCGGCGCCGAGGACGTGCTGCACGACCTCGGCGCCATCTCGATCATCTCCTCCGACTCCCAGGCCATGGGGCGGGTCGGCGAAGTGATCATGCGGACCTGGCAGACGGCCCATGTGATGAAGCGGCGGCGCGGCGCGCTCCCCGGCGACGGGCGCGCCGACAACCACCGGGTACGTCGGTATGTCGCCAAATACACCATCAACCCGGCGCTCGCCCAGGGCCTGGCCCGCGAGACCGGCTCCGTGGAGAGCGGCAAACTGGCCGATCTCGTGCTGTGGGACCCGGCGTTCTTCGGCGTCAAGCCGCTCCTCGTCCTCAAGGGCGGGCAGATCGCCTATGCGCAGATGGGCGACGCCAACGCCTCCATACCGACCCCGCAGCCCGTCCTCCCCCGCCCGATGTACGGGGCGATCGGGCGGGCGCCCGCCGCCAACTCGGTCAACTTCGTGGCGG
The DNA here is from genome assembly GCF_003665435.1 of Streptomyces fungicidicus. Classification (NCBI taxonomy): domain Bacteria; kingdom Bacillati; phylum Actinomycetota; class Actinomycetes; order Kitasatosporales; family Streptomycetaceae; genus Streptomyces; species Streptomyces fungicidicus. The sequence goes on along the minus strand of NZ_CP023407.1, from coordinate 1,099,300 downwards.
AGCAGGCCGTCGAGGCGGGTCTGCCGGAGCGGCTGGGGCTGGGCAAGCGGTTCGTGACCATCGACTCCACCCGTGGGGTGACCAAGGCGGACATGCGGGAGAACGACGCGATGCCGGACGTACGGATCGACCCGGACAGCTTCGCCGTGTACGTCGACGGGGAACTGGTCGAGGCGGCACCGGCCGCCGAACTGCCCATGGCCCAGCGGTACTTCCTCTTCTGATGTCCAGGGGAACGCTTCTCGTCCTGGCCGACGGCCGGTTTCCCGCCGGGGGGCACGCGCACTCCGGCGGCGCCGAGGCCGCGGTCCGGGCCGGGAGGGTCACCGGGGCGGCGGGTCTGGAGGAGTTCTGCCGGGGGCGGCTGCACACCTCGGGGCTGGTGGCGGCGGGGCTCGCCGCCGTCGCGGCGCTCGGGGCCGATCCGGTGGCGCTGGACGCGGCCGCCGACGCGCGGACGCCCTCGCCCGCGCTGCGGCTGGCCGGGCGGCGGCTGGGGCGGCAACTTGTGCGGGCCGGGCGTGCGGTGTGGCCCTCCGGTGAACTCGACGCCCTGACGCGGGAGTTTCCCAAGGGGGCGCATCAGCCGGTGGTGCTGGGGGTGGTCGCGCGGGCGGCGGGGCTCGGGGCTGCCGACGCGGCGTACTGCGCGGCGTACGAGAGTGTGAGCGGGCCGGCTTCGGCGGTGGTGCGGTTGCTGGGGCTCGATCCCTTCGACGCGGTGGGGGTGTCGGCGCGGCTGGCGCCCGAGGTGGACGGGGTGGTGGAGCGGGCGGTGGTGGCGGCGCGGGGGGTTGCTGCGGAGGGGGTCGACGTGTTGCCGGCGGCGTCCGCGCCGTTGCTGGAGGTTTTCGCGGAGGGGCATGCGGGGTGGGGTGTGCGGCTGTTCGCGACGTGAGGGGTGGTCGCCCCCTCCGCCCCTTCCCTTCCCGTTCCCCGGGGGCTTCGCCCCCGGACCCCCTGTCGGCCTGAACGGCCTCGTCCTCAAACGCCGGACGGGCTGCACACTGGAGGCGTCTCATGCATCTTGACCACTCTCCCTTTCCCGACGGGCCCGCCGTCGGTGGCGACTTCCGGCGGGCGGACGGGGGGCGGCGGGCGTTGCGGATCGGGCTCGGGGGGCCCGTCGGGTCCGGGAAGACCGCCACCGTCGCCGCGCTCTGCCGGGCGCTGCGCGACGAGGTGTCGCTCGCCGTCGTCACCAACGACATCTACACCCGTGAGGACGCCGAGTTCCTGCTCCGGGAGGCCGTGCTGCCGCCCGAGCGGATCACCGCCGTGGAGACCGGGGCGTGCCCGCACACCGCGATCCGGGACGACATCTCCGCCAACCTCGAAGCGGTGGAGGACCTGGAGGACGAGGCAGGACCGCTGGACCTCGTCCTCGTCGAGTCCGGCGGGGACAACCTCACCGCCACCTTCTCCCGGGGGCTCGTCGACGCGCAGATCTTCGTCATCGACGTGGCGGGCGGGGACGACATCCCGCGCAAGGGCGGACCCGGGGTGACCACCGCCGACCTGCTGGTCGTCAACAAGACCGACCTCGCCCCGTACGTCGGCTCGGACCTCGCCCGCATGGCCGCCGACGCCCGGGCCCAGCGGGCCCACCTGCCCGTGGTCTTCCAGTCGTTGCGCGACGAGGACGGGGTGCGTGCCGTCGCCGGCTGGGTGCGGGAGCGGCTCGCCGCGTGGACGGCGTGAGGACCGACGGTGTGCGCGCCGTGGCCCGGGTCCGCGCCCGCCCCGACGGCCGGGGCGGGACCTGTCTGCCCGTGCTGGAGAGCGACGGGCCGCTGGCCCTGCGGCGGACCCGGGGGAGCGGCGCCGAGGCACACGTCATGCTGGTCGGCGCCATGAGCGGACCGCTCGGCGGGGACCACCTCACGGTGCTGGCGGACGTGGAGGCGGGCGCCCGGCTCCGGTTCGGATCGGCCGCCGCCACCCTCGCCCTGCCCGGCCGGCATCCGGGCGCGGCGCGCTACGACGTGGCGATCACCGTCGCCGGGGGCGGCGAACTGCACTGGCTGCCCGAGCAGTTGATCTCCGTGCGGGGGAGCGAGCTGTACGTCGCCACCCGGGTCGACCTCGACGCCGGGGCGCGGCTCGTGCTGCGGGAGGAGCAGATACTGGGGCGGAGCGGGGAGCAACCCGGACGGCTCACCTCCCGTCTGACCGTGCGGATCGCGGGGCGTACCGTCCTCGACCAGGAGCTTGCCTGCGGACCCGGAGCCCCCGGCGGCTGGGACGGCCCCGCCGTGCTCGGCGGGCACCGGGCCGTTGGACAGCTCCTCGTCTCACGACCCGAGTTCGACGAGAAACCGGTCGGCGCGAGGCAGCTGGACGAGGGCGCCGCCGTGTTCCCGCTGGCCGGCCCCGCCGTGCTGGTCGGCGCCGTGGCGCCCGACGCGCTGCGGCTGCGGCGCCTCCTCGACGGGGCCCCCGCCTCCTTCACGACCGCGTCCGATTGACGGAACACTCTTATCCGGTTATCGGATTGGCAAAATAGGGCGTCGGCCCCTGTCCCGGCGACTTCACAGCGGAGAGGATCCCCTGTACCCATCGCAACGATGTAGGGGGAGGCCCCACTTGAGGGACAGCAGACCGAAGAAGCGGGCGGCGGCGCTCGGTTCGGCCGGAGTGCTCGTCACGGCGACGCTCATAGCCGGCGCCGTCGCGGCACCGGTGGCGAGCGCGACGGCGGACACCCACCACGGCAAGGACCGCGAGGCCAGGGGAGTGGCGATCGCCGCCGCCCGGGCCGCGAAGACCGGCATCGACTGGCAGGACTGCCCCGCCGACTGGAACCTCGCCAAGCCCATCCAGTGCGGCTGGGTCTCGGTTCCGCTCGACTACGCCAAGCCCGACGGCAAGCAGATCAAGCTCGCCGTCGACCGCGTCGCCAGCACCGGCACCCAGGGCGAGCGTCAGGGCGCCCTGCTGTACAACCCCGGCGGCCCCGGCGGTTCCGGCCTGCGCTTCCCGGTCCGGGTGACCGGCAAGAACCCGGTCTGGGCCAACACCGCCAAGGCGTACGACTTCGTGGGCTTCGACCCCCGCGGGGTCGGCAAGTCCGCGCCCATCTCCTGCGCCGACCCGCAGGAGTTCGTCAAGGCGCCCAAGATGGACCCGGTGCCCCGCTCGGAGGCCGACAAGCTCGTTCAGCGCAAGCTCGCCCGCGAGTACGCCGAGGGCTGCTACGAGCGCAGCGGCGCGATGCTGCCGCACATGACCACGCCGAACAGCGCACGCGACCTCGACGTCATCCGCGCCGCCCTCGGCGAGAAGAAGCTCAACTTCCTCGGCGTCTCCTACGGCACCTACCTCGGCGCCGTCTACGCCACCCTCTTCCCGGGCCACGTCCGCCGCATGGTGGTCGACAGCGTCGTCAACCCCTCCCGCGAGAAGATCTGGTACCAGGCCAACCTGGACCAGGACGTCGCCTTCGAGGGCCGCTGGAAGGACTGGCAGGACTGGGTCGCCGCGAACGACGCCGTCTTCCACCTCGGTGCCACCCGCGACGCCGTCCAGGCCCAGTGGCTGAAGCTGCGCGCCACCGCCGAGAAGAAGCCGCTCGGCGGCCTCGTCGGACCCGCCGAGCTGATCGGCTTCTTCCAGAGCGCCCCGTACTACGACTCCGCGTGGGTGCCGGTCGCGACCGTCTTCAGCCAGTACGTCGCCGGTGACACCCAGGCACTCGTCGACGCCGCCGCCCCCGACCTCTCCGACACGGCCGGCAACGCGGCCTCGGAGAACGGCAACGCCGTCTACACGGCGGTGGAGTGCACCGACGCCAAGTGGCCCACCAGCTGGCAGAAGTGGGACCGCGACAACACCCGGCTGCACGCCGACCACCCGTTCATGACCTGGGCCAACGCCTGGATGAACCTGCCCTGCGCCACCTGGCCGGTCAAGCAGCAGACGCCTGTCGACGTCAAGTCCGGCAAGGGCCTTCCGCCGGTGCTGATCGTCCAGGCCGAGCGGGACGCGGCCACCCCGTACGCGGGCGCCGTCGAACTGCACCGGCGGCTCGAGGGCTCCCGGCTCATCACCGAGAAGGGCGCCGGGTCCCACGGCGTCACCGGCCTGGTCAACTCCTGCGTCAACGACCGGGTCGACACCTACCTGCTCACCGGCAGGGTGGACCGGTCCGACGTGACGTGCGCCCCGCACGCCACGCCCAAGCCGTAGCACCCGGGCCGTACGGCACGAGGGGCGGCCGGAAGTCTCCGGCCGCCCCTCCTGTCGTGTCCGCGAGGGCGGATCAGCCGCGCGGCACGCGCGGGAAGCGGCGCTTCTCCTCCGGCCCGCGCTCGGCGTCCGCGGCCTTGGCGTCGGCCGCGTACTGGTCGACGTACTCCTGCTCGGAGAGGGTGAGGATGGCGTACATGATCTCGTCGGTGGCCGCCCGCAGGACAGCCTTCTCGGTCTCCATCCCCGCGTAGCGCGAGAAGTCCAGCGGCTCGCCGAAACGGATCACCACCGGGTGGATCCGGGGAATCTTCCTGCCGGGCGGCTGCGCCTCGAACGTGCCGATCATCGCGCAGGGGATCACCGGCACGCCCGCCTTCAGGGCCATCACCGCGACGCCGACCTTGCCCTTGTAGAGGCGGCCGTCGTGCGAGCGCGTGCCCTCCGGGTAGATGCCGAGCAGTTCCCCCTTGTCCAGCACGCCGAGGCCCTCCCGGATGGCGGCCTGTCCGGCCTCCTTGCCGGAGCGGTCGACGGGGATCTGCCCCGCGCTGTGGAAGAAGAACGCCGTCAGCCGGCCCTTGAGGCCGGGGCCGGTGAAGTACTCGGCCTTGGCGAGGAAGGTGATGCGCCGCTTGAGCACGGCCGGCATCAGGAAGTGGTCCGAGAACGAGAGATGGTTGCCGGCGACGATGGCGGCGCCGGACGACGGCACATGTTCCAGGCCCTCTATTCGCGGCCGGAAGACCAGGCGCAGCAGAGGGCCCAACAGCACGTACTTGAGCAGGTAGTAGAACAAGTGCACGCTCCTCGACTCCGGCGGACGGGTGGTGCCGCCGCGTCCCAGCAGGCCGTCCGGCACGTCGTGGGGTGCCAGTCTAGGTGCGCGCACCACCGCCCGGCACCACGTGCGACGCGACGGAACGTACCGGTCCGGCACGTTGAGCGCCCGTCAGGGGGCGACGCCGGGGGTAGGCTCACCGCCATGCGGATCTCCGTCTCCTCCGACATGGACGAACCCGTGGCCCGCGCCCTCCTCGCCGAGCTCCGCGAACGCGGCCACGAGGTGCGCGCGCACGGCGCCCTCAGCCCCGGGGACGACACGCAGTGGGCCGTCTGCTCCGAGGCGGCGGCCCGCGAGGTCGCCTCCGGCACGGCCGACCAGGCGGTGGTGTGCTGCTGGACCGGCACCGGCGCCTCGATCGCCGCGAACAAGGTGCCCGGCGTCCGGGCCGCGCTGTGCACGGACGCCGGCACGGCGGACGGAGCGCGCCGCTGGAACGACGCCAACGTGCTGGCGCTCAGCCTGCGGCTGACGTCCGGGCCGCTGCTGAAGGAGATCCTCGACGCCTGGTTCGCCGGCGTGCCCAGCGACGACCCGGAGGACCGGCGCAACGTGGAGCGCACGGCACGGCTCGACCGGGAGCGCGCCGGCTCCTGACGCGTGCTCACAGCCGCACCACGACCAGCGCCGTGTCGTCGGTGGCGCCGCCGGACGGCAGCAGTTCCAGCAGCACGGTGTCCGCGAGCCTCTCGGGATCCTGGGCCCGGTGGCGGTGCAGGGCCTCGGCGAGCCGGTGCAGACCCGTGTCGATGTCCTCCCGGCGCCGTTCGACCAGACCGTCGGTGTAGAGCACCAGGGTCGCCCCCGGCGAGAACCCGGTGACCGCCTCCGGCCTCGGCGCCGGGTCGGGCTGCGCGTCGAGCGGCGGGTCGGTGGCCCGGTCGAGGAACTCCACGCGGCCGTCGTGATGGACCAGCACGGGCGGCGGATGTCCGGCGCTGCTGTAGGTGATGGTGTGCCGGTCGAAGTCGACGAACGTCATCACCGCGGTCGCGGACTCGGCGCCGTCCACCACATGGGCGTAGCGGCCCACGACGTTCAGCGCCTGCGCCGGCCCGTCCGCCACGCGCGAGGCGGCGGTCAGCGCGCTGCGCAGCTGCCCCATCACCCCGGCCGCCGCCAGACCGTGCCCGACCACGTCGCCCACGGACACGCCGATGCGGTTCCCGCCCACCAGGTCGACCAGGTCGTACCAGTCCCCGCAGACGTTCAGCGCCCCCACCGCGGGCTGGTAGCGCACCGCGGCCCGGTGATGGCCCAACAGCTGCCGGCGGGCGGGCAGCATCGCCTCCTGCAGCGACAGGGCCACCTCGCGTTCCCGGGCGTGCGCCCGGCGCAGCCGGTTGTTGAGGTCCTGCAGCTCACGGGCGCGGGTGTACAGCTCGGCCTCCAGCACCCGCCCCCGGCCGTCGCCCGCGCCGCCCCGGACCCGGAGCAGCTCGGTGACCTCCTCCACCCGGTGCACGATCAGCCCGATCCGCCCGTCGGGGCCGCGCACCGGGGTGTTCACCGGGCTCCAGTAGCGCTCCTCCCACACCCCGGAGTGCTCGGGGCTCTCCACGTCGTAGCGCTGCACGGCCATGGTGTCGCGCTCACCCGTGGACAGGACCCGCAGCAGCGAGGCGCGCAGGTGGTGCGCGCCGGTCGCCTCCGGGTCGTTCGGGTTGTCCGGGAAGACGTCGAACAGATAGCGGCCCAGGAGATCCTCGCGGGACCGCCCCGACCCGCGGACGAACGCCTCGTTGACGTCCGCGTAGATCAGCTCCGGGGTCAGCAGCGCCACCATGCCGGGGAGTGCCTGGTAGACCGCCGCGTAGTCGATCGGCGCCTCCGCCATGGGCCATCGCCTCATTCCAGCGGCGCGGTCAGTGACTGCTCCGCCCATATGATCTTCCCGTCGGGGACGAACCGGGTGCCCCACCGCTGGGCCAGCTGGGAGACCAGCAGCAGCCCGCGCCCGCCCTCGTCCGTGGCGCGGGGATGGCGCAGATGGGGTGCCGTGGCGCCGCCGTCCAGCACCTCGCACACCAGCGTGCGCTCGTGGATCAGCCGCAGCCGGACGGGGCCGGAGGCGTAGCGGATGGCGTTGGTGACCAGCTCGCTGACGACCAGCTCGGTGGTGAAGGCCAGCTCGTCCAGCCCCCAGCGGCTCAGCTGCCCGGTGGCCGTCCTGCGGGCCTCGGCCACGACGGCCGGATCGGCGGGCAGGTCCCACGCCGCCACATGGCCGCGGTCGAGCCGTTTGGTGCGGGCCATCAGCAGGGCCACGTCGTCGTACGGACGGGTCGGCACCAGTGCGTCCACCACGGCCCGGCAGCTCAGCTCCAGAGTGGGCCCGGACGTCTCCAGCGCCTGCCGCAGCCGGATCCGGTCGGTGTCGACGGCCCCGTTCCGGTCGGAGGGCAGCAGCAGACCGTCGGTGTGCAGGGCGAGCGTGCTGCCCTCGGGCAGGGTCAGCTCCACCGACTCGAACGGCGGGCCTCCCACGCCCAGCGCGGGCCCTTCCGGAAGGTCCACGAAGGTGACCGAGCCGTCCGGCGCGATCACGGCGGGCGACGGATGACCCGCGGCGGCCATCGTGCACTGCCCGTCCACGGGGTCGTAGACCACGTACACGCAGCCGGACCCCACGGGATGACCGTAGGTGCCCTCCGGCCCGGCGCCCTCGTCCCCGGCCGACCGGTCCACCAGGTCGTCCAGGTGGGCGAGCACCTCCTCGGGCGGCAGGTCCAGCGCGGCCAGGGTCCGTACCGCGGTCCTCAGCCCGCCCATGGCCGCGGCGGCGTCGATGCCGTGCCCGTGCGCCTCGCCGACGATGAGCGCGACACGGGCGCCGGACAGCGGGATCAGGTCGTACCAGTCGCCGCCGAGACCGGTCAGCTCGTCGGCCGGGCGGTAGCAGGCGGACACCTCGACGGCGTCCTGCTCGGGCAGGTGCAGGGGGAGCAGGCTGCTCTGCAGGACGAGCGCCGCGTTCCGCTCGCGGGCGTAGCGCCGGGCGTTGTCCAGGCAGACCGCGGCGCGGGAGACGAGGTCCTCGGCGAGGTGCAGGTCGTCCGCGTTGAAGGGCTCGTCGAGGCGGCGCCGGAAGAAGCCGGTGAGGCCCAGGGTGACGCCCCGGGCCCGGATCGGCACGATCATCACGCTCCGCAGCCCCAGTTCCAGGAAGGTCGGCTCGGGTTCGCCCGGCGGTCCCACGACCCATCCCGTGGCGAGCGGATCGAGCTGTTCCTGATGCCAGGACCGGCCCGTGCTCAGACACCGGATCGGCGGCGAGTCGGCCAGGTAGGCCACCGCCTCGCCGGCCCGCACGACGGTCCGCGGCAGGTCCTTGTAGAGCGAGCGGTGACCCGCGCGGCGCAGCGGCACCCTGCCGGTCCCGGCGATCGGCCCGGGCGGCAGCTCGGCACCCCGCAGCACCGTCTCCAGCAGGTCGACGACGACGAACTCCGCGAGCCCCGGAACGGCCACGTCGGCCAGCTCCTGCGCGGTGCTCATGATGTCCAGGGTGCGGCCGATGCGCTTGCCGGCCAGGTCGAGCAGGGCGAGGCGCTGACGGGCCCGGTGCCGGTCGGTGACGTCCACGACGGTGTAGTACACGCCTATCGGGCGGCCCTCCTCGTCGTCGAGGCGGGTGAACGACAGCATGTGCGCGCTCTCCCGCAGCGGCGCCGAGCGGACCCGGCCCACGTGCTCGTAGCCGACCACCCGCTCGCCGGACTCCAGCACCTGCCGCATCCGCGCCTCGACGGACTCGAAGTCCATGCCCGGCTGGACGTCCGAGAGCCGCAGCCCCAGGCGCTGCGCGGGCGGGCCGCCGCCGAACTGTTCCAGCGCGGCGTTGGACCACACGAAGCGCAGGTCCGTGTCGACGATCGCGATCCCGATGGACGCCCCGGTGACCATCTGCTCCAGGACCGCGCGGCTCATGTCCCAGCCGGGGGCCCCGTTCATCTCGGAGAGCAGCACCAGCAGCGACCCCTCCCCGCCCTGGCCGGTGGCCGCCGTGATCCGCGTCATGACGCGCAGGGTCCGCCCGTCCCGGTGCCGGGCAGTCATCAGCCCCGCCCAGCCGCCGTCCGCACCGCACCGCCCGATCAGCCCGGGCACCCGCTCGGCGTCCCCGGCGGCCAGCAGACCGGCGAAGTCCTTGCCCACCGCCTCGGACGGCGGGTATCCCAGGAGCCGCTCGGCCTGACCGGTCCAGCCGGTCACCGCCCCCCGCGGATCCAGCAGCAGGGGCACGGCGTCGGCCGCGTCGAACCCCTGCCGGGCCACGTCCTGCTCCTTGTGTCCGCCCACGGCCGACCTCTCTGTCGCTGAGAGTGGTCTACCCCCTCTTGCCCCCATCTTCACCCTTGGAGCGGATAAGGGCTTTTCGGGCCGTGCGTCCCCCCGCCGGATCCGGCGGGGGGACGCACGGCGGGGCTCAGATCTGCCGGGACAGGACCTTCTCCAGGGTCCGCAGGGCTCCCTGTAGCTCCTCCGCCGTGACGGTCAGGGGCGGAGCCAGCCGGATGGTGGAGCCGTGGGTGTCCTTGACCAGGACGCCCTCCCGCATCAGCCGCTCGCTGATCTCGCGGCCGGTGCCCAGCGCGGGGTCGACGTCCACGCCCGCCCACAGGCCGCGGGAGCGGAAGCCGGCCACGCCCTTGCCGACGAGCGACTCCAGACCCTCGCGCAGGATCCCGCCCAGTTCCTCCGCCCGGCGCTGGAACTCGCCCGTCTCCAGCAGCTCCACCACGGCCGTACCCACCGCCGCGGCCAGCGGATTGCCGCCGAAGGTCGACCCGTGCTCACCCGGATGGAGCACCTCGAGGACCTCCCGCCGGGCCACCACGGCCGACACCGGGACGATGCCGCCGCCCAGCGCCTTGCCGAGCAGCACCACGTCCGGGACCACCGACTCGTGCTCCACGGCGAGCGTGCGCCCGGTGCGGCCCAGGCCCGACTGGATCTCGTCCGCGATGAACAGGCACCCCTTGCGGAGGGTCAGCTCCCGCACCCCGGCGAGATAGCCGTCGTCCGGCACGACCACGCCCGCCTCGCCCTGCACCGGCTCGATCAGCACCGCGGCCGTCGTCTCGTCGACCGCCGCCTCCAGCGCCGCCAGGTCGTTGTACGGCACCACCCGGAACCCCGGGGTGAACGGCCCGAACCCGCTCCGCGCGACCTCGTCCGTCGAGAAGCTCACGATCGTGGTCGTACGGCCGTGGAAGTTGTCCGCCGCCACCACGATCGTCGCCCGGCCGTCCGGGACGCCCTTCACGTCGTAGGCCCACTTGCGGGCCACCTTGATCCCGCTCTCCACCGCCTCCGCGCCGGTGTTCATGGGCAGCACCATGTCGAGACCGGTCAGCGCGGCCAGCCGCTCCGCGAACTCGGCGAGCCGGTCGTTGTGGAACGCGCGCGAGGTCAGCGTGAGCCGGTCCAGCTGGCGGTGCGCCGCCTCGACCAGCGCCGGATGCCGGTGGCCGAAGTTCAGAGCCGAGTAGCCGGCCAGCATGTCGAGGTACCGGCGGCCCTCCACGTCCTCCACCCACGCGCCCTCCGCGCGGGCGACGACCACGGGCAGCGGATGGTAGTTGTGCGCGAGGACGGGCTCCTCCGCGCCGATCAGCTCGGCGGACGAACGCGCGGGTACGGCAGAGGTCATGAGCGGATCTCCTGAGTGCAGCACTTGATGCTCCCGCCTGCCTTGTGGAACTCGGACAGGTCGACGGGAACGGGAACGTAACCGCGGTCGGCGAGCCGGGCGGCGAGGGCCGTGGCCCCCGGGGAGACGAAGACGTGGCGGCCGTCGGAGACGGAGTTCAGCCCGAACGCCATCGCGTCCTCACGGGTCGCGAGCACCGCGTCCGGGTACAGCCGGGCCAGCACCTCACGACTGCCCGGCGAGAACGCCTCCGGGTAGTACGCGACGTTCTCCTCGTCCAGCGTGAACAGCGCCGTGTCCAGGTGGTAGAAGTACGGATCCACCAGCGTCAGGCCGATCACCGGCACCCCGAAGAACTCCTGCGCCTCACGGTGCGCCCGCGGGGTGGTGCGGAACCCGGTGCCGGCGAGGATCCAGCGCCCGGCGGGCACCAGGTCGCCCTCGCCCTCGCACACCGACTCGGAATGATGGACCTCGTACCCCTCGGCCTTGAACCAGGCCTCGTAGGGCACGGACTCCGGGCGCCGCTCCGGCGCCCGGAACAGCGAGCCGAAGACGCGGCCCGCCACGACGACCGCCGCGTTCGCGGCGAACACCATGTCGGGCAGAGCGGGCTCGGGCTTCACGGTCTCCACGGTATGACCGTGCTCGCGGTAGGTGTCGATCAGCTTCCGCCACTGGCGTTGGGCGAGGGCGACGTCGACGGGACGGTCGGGATGCATCCAGGGATTGATCGCGTACCGGACGGCGAAGTGTCTGGGTTCGCAGACCAGGAATCGCCGCCGGGACGCCACACGGAAGTCGGGCACAGAGGGGTTCCTCCGCTTCCACGCGGTCTCGACAGGGGTGCTTCCACGGTAGGAACCGGCCGGGACGGGCGACAAGGAACGAGAGCTGCGCGTACCCGCAGGATCACTGCGTGTTCACACCGCGCCACGCACGTCTGCTGCGCCGTCGGGGGCCGGCTGGCTCACTCCCGCCTCAGGACTGTCGGGCAGCAGATGGGACAGCACCATCACGCTGATCGTCTTGCGGATGAACGGCTCCTGGCGGATCCGCTCCAGCACCTCCTCGAAGTGCTCCACGTCCCGCGCCCGCACGTGCAGCAGCGCGTCCGCGCCCCCGGTCACCGTCATGGCCGCGGCGATCTCCGGGTGGTTGCGCACCACCTCCGCCAGCCGCCGGGGCGGCGCCGCGCCCTCGCAGTACACCTCGACGTACGCCTCGGTGCGCCAGCCCAGCGCCGACGGGCGCACCGTCGCCGTGAACCCGGTGATCACCCCGGTCTCCCGCAGCCGGTCCACCCGGCGCTTGACCGCCGTCGACGACAGCCCGACGGCCGCGCCGATCTCGGCGAACGACGTCCTGGCGTTCGCCATCAGCGCGGTGACGATCTTCCGGTCGAGTTCGTCGAACGAAGCGGGCCTGCTGTTCATGCGGGCACTGTATCCAGCGGGAACGCCCGTGGCCGGGGCATGTCCAGACGTGGAAATCACCCCTACACTCCACCTTCATGCTGCGCGCCCTCGCCGTCGACGACGAACGCCCCTCGCTGGAGGAACTGCTCTACCTGCTGCACGCCGACCCCCGCATCGGCAGCGCCGAGGGCGCGGGCGACGCCACCGAGGCGCTGCGCCGCATCAACCGCGCCCTGGAGTCGGGGCCCGACGGGCCCGACGCCATCGACGTGGTCTTCCTCGACATCCAGATGCCCGGCCTCGACGGCCTCGACCTCGCCCGGCTGCTCACCGGGTTCGCCCGGCCGCCGCTGGTCGTGTTCGTCACCGCCCACGAGGACTTCGCCGTCCAGGCCTTCGACCTGAAGGCCGTCGACTACGTGCTCAAACCGGTCCGCAGGGAACGGCTGGCCGAGGCGGTCCGCCGCGCCGTGGAACTGCGCGCCGCGGGCCGGCACGGGACCGCCGCCCCGCGCATCCCCGTGCACGAACCCGACCCCGACCACATACCCGTCGAACTCGGCGGGGTGACCCGCTTCGTCGCCGTCGACGACATCACCCACGTCGAGGCCCAGGGCGACTACGCCCGCCTGCACACCGGCCGGGCCAGCCACCTCGTGCGGATCCCGCTGTCCACCCTGGAGGAACGCTGGCGCTCCCGCGGCTTCGTCCGCATCCACCGCCGCCATCTGGTCGCCCTGCGCCACATCGGCGAGCTCCGGCTCGACACGGGCACCGTGAGCGTCCTGATCGGCTCCGAGGAACTCCAGGTCAGCCGGCGGCACGCCCGTGAACTGCGGGACCTGCTGATGCGCCGGACCACGAGCTAGGCGGGGGAGGACCCGTGCCCCAGGACCCGACCGAACGCCGCGTGGTCGTCACCGGCCCGCCCCGCCGCGCCCGCCGCTCCTCCGGCTACTACCGGCCGCGCACGGAGATCGACGAGCAGACCACCCTCGGCCACACCTACGTCCGCTCCCTGATGCGCATCCAGCTGCGCACCGGACTCGCCGTGTTCGCCGTCCTCGTCCTGCTCATCGGCCCGATCCCGCTGGTCTTCGCCGCCGCCCCCGACGCCCGCCGCCTGGAGTGGGCGGTGCTCGGCTTCGGCCTGTACCCGCCGCTCGTCCTGCTCGCCCGCTGGTACGTCCGCCGAGCCGAACGCAACGAACGCGACTTCGTGCGGCTCGTCGAGGACCGCTGAGACCGGAACCCACCGCACCGTGAACTCCACCTACGCCGTCCCGGCCGTCGCCCTGGTCGCCCTCGCGACCGTCCTCGTCGGCGCCTTCGGCCTGCGCATATCCCGCACCACCTCCGACTTCTACGTCGCCTCCCGCACCGTCGGCCCCCGCCTCAACGCGGCCGCCATCAGCGGGGAGTACCTCTCCGCCGCCTCCTTCCTCGGCATCGCGGGGCTGGTCCTCGTCCAGGGCCCGGACATGCTCTGGTACCCGGTCGGCTACACCGCCGGCTATCTGGTGCTGCTGCTGTTCGTCGCCGCCCCGCTGCGCCGCTCCGGCGCCTACACCCTGCCCGACTTCGCCGAGGCCCGGCTCGCCTCGCAGACGGTGCGGCGGCTCGCCGGCGCCTTCGTCGTCGGCGTCGGCTGGCTGTACCTGCTGCCCCAGCTCCAGGGCGCCGGGCTCACCCTGACCGTCCTCACCGGAGCGCCGGACTGGCTCGGCGGGGTGATCGTCGCCGTGGTGGTGACCGTCATCGTCGGCGCGGGCGGCATGCGCAGCATCACCTTCGTCCAGGCCTTCCAGTACTGGCTGAAGCTCACCGCCCTGCTCGTCCCCGCCCTCTTCCTGGTCGTCGCCTGGCAGAGCGACGGCGCCCCCAGCCACGCCTTCGACGAGCCGGCCGCCTTCCGCGAACAGCGGGTGGTCCGCATCGACGACACCCTCGACCTGCGGCTCACCGCACCGCTCACCGTCACGGTGGACGGCACCGTCGACGGCCGCGCCCTCGACGGCACCGAGACCCGCCTGCCCGCCGGCGCCCACCGCGTCGACGGCGGCACCCGGCTCACCTTCGCGGCGGGCGCCGAGGTGCCCGCCGCCGGACGCGGAGCCGACGACGCCCTGTCGCCCTCCCGGGCCGAGTCCCGCGAGGAACGCCCGCTGTACGCCACGTACGGGCTGATCCTCGCCACCTTCTTCGGCACCATGGGCCTGCCCCACGTGGTGGTCCGCTTCTACACCAGCCCGCACGGCGTCGCCGCCCGCCGCACCACCGTCGCGGTCCTCGGCCTGATCGGCGCCTTCTACCTCCTCCCGCCGGTGTACGGCGCCCTCGGCCGTCTCTACGCGCCCGAGCTCACCCTCACCGGCGACGCGGACGCCGCCGTCCTGCTGCTGCCAGGCCGGATGATCGGCGGAACCGGCGGCGACCTGCTCGGCGCGCTGGTCGCCGGGGGCGCCTTCGCCGCGTTCCTGTCGACGGCCTCCGGACTCACCATGGCCGTGGCCGGGGTGCTCACCCAGGACGTGCTCCCCTCGCGCGGCGTACGGCACTTCCGGCTCGGCACCGTCCTCGCGATGGCCGTGCCCCTCGGGGCGAGCCTCCTGGTCGGCGGACTGCCGGTGGCCGACGCCGTCGGGCTCGCCTTCGCCGTCTCCGCCTCGTCGTTCTGCCCGCTGCTGGTCCTCGGCATCTGGTGGCGCCGGCTGACCCCGCCCGGCGCGGCGGCCGGGATGCTGGTGGGCGGCGGCTCCGCGTTCGCCGCCGTCGCCGCGACCATGGCCGGCTACCCGGTCAGCGGCCCCCTGCACGCCCTGCTGGCCTGGCCCGCTCTGTGGTCGGTGCCGCTGGGCTTCCTCACCATGGTCCTCGTCTCGCTGGCCACCCCCGGCCGGGTGCCGCCCGGCACCGCGTCGGTGCTGGCCCGCTTCCATCTGCCGGAGGAACTGCGCACGGAGGTGTCCGCGTGAGCGGTTTCCTCGCCGGTCTGCTGGTCGCCGTCCTGCCCCTGCTGGCCGCGGGGTTCTGGATCGGCCGGCGCACCGCACGGCCCGCCGGCCTCGCCGGGCTCGGCACCCCCGTCGAGCACGCCACCTTCGAGACCCTGCACACCGCCTCCCTGGCGACGCCCCCGCTCCGGGCCGGCCTCACCGAGGAGACCGCGGGCAAGTCCGCCCGCAAACTGCGCTCCCTGCTGGGCACGGACGCCCTGTGCCTCACCGACCGCGAACAGGTCCTCGTCTGGGACGGCGCCGGCGCCCATCACCGCACCGAGATCATGGAACGCCTCACCGGCCCCCTCGACACCGGCCGCGGCGAGGCCTTCCCGCTCACCTGCGACACCCCCGACTGCTCGGTCCGCTGGGCGGTCGTCACCCCGCTCACCGTCGACGACCGGGTGCTCGGCGCGCTCGTCGCCTGCGCGCCGCGCGAGTCCGCCGTCCTGGTCAGGGCCGCCGGGGAGGTCGCCCGCTGGGTCTCCGTCCAGCTCGAACTCGCCGACCTCGACCAGTCCCGCACCCGTCTCATCGAGGCCGAGATCAGGGCGCTGCGGGCGCAGATCTCCCCGCACTTCATCTTCAACTCGCTCGCCGTGATCGCCTCGTTCGTGCGCACCGACCCGGAACGGGCCCGTGAACTGCTTCTGGAGTTCGCCGACTTCACCCGCTACTCGTTCCGCAGGCACGGCGACTTCACCACGCTCGCCGACGAACTCCACGCCATCGACCACTATCTGGCGCTGGTCCGGGCACGCTTCGGCGACCGCCTCTCCGTCACCCTGCAGATCGCCCCCGAGGTGCTCCCGGTCGCGCTGCCGTTCCTCTGCCTCCAGCCACTGGTGGAGAACGCCGTCAAGCACGGGCTGGAGGGCAAGGCCGACAAGTGCCACATCCAGATCACCGCGCAGGACGCCGGCGCCGAGGCCCTCGTCGTCATCGAGGACGACGGCGCCGGAATGGACCCGGGCCTGCTCCGCCGCATCCTGGCCCGCGAGGCCGGCTCCACCGGCGGCATCGGACTGTCCAACGTCGACGACCGGCTCCGCCAGGTGTACGGCGACGACCACGGTCTCGTCATCGAGACCGCCGTGGGCGCCGGCATGAAGATCACCGTCCGGCTGCCGAAGTACCAGCCGGGCGTGCACCTGGCGGGACGGCTCACCCCGAGATGAGACCGGCGGCCGTCAGGCGCTCCGGGTGGCGATCATTCCCAAGGTGATCAGTCCCAGGACGACCCAGCCGAACCACAGCCAGCCGTTGCTGCCGAGCGCCACCGTGTAGGCCGTCACGGCGATCAGCGCGCCGACGGTGAGCACTCCCATGGTCTTCGTCGACGTGGATCCGTTCGTGGTACCGGGCATCGCAACACCCTCCTCATTCGGCTCCCTCCATGGTGCCCCCGTTCTGCCTCCTTACGGTGCGCACGACGACATGAATGCCCGATTTCCAGGGTCCCGCGCCGGTCCACGACCCGCTTCGCCGACCGACGGGTCGAATCCGTAGTCACGCGGCGGTACCTCGCGCGCACACGCCGCGTCCGACCGGGTGCGCGCCTCGGCGAGCGTGACGTCCTCACCCAGCCGGGTGAAACCGAGCACCCACGTGCGGGCGACCGCCCCGGCCGCCCGGTGCGCGGCGGCGGTGGAAGAAGGCGGATTCAGTTTCCGCGTGCGTGCAGTGAGGCGAGATAGGCGTTGTACGCCTCGAGTTCCTTGTCGCCGTCCCGGTCGGCGGCGCGGTCCTTGCGCTTGGCCTGCCGCTGGTCCGAGGCGTACCACTGGAACAGCAGGGCGAGCAGCACCAGTACGGAGGGAACCTCGCTGAACGCCCAGGCGATGCCGCCGGCCGCGTTCTGGTCGGACAGCGCCTCGATGCCGAGCGAGGCGGGCGGATTCTCGAACGACGTGACCATCGGGGTCGACGCCATCATCAGCGCGATGCCGAAGAACGCGTGGAACGGCATGCCGGCGAACAGTTCCAGCATCCGCATCAGATACCCCGGCCGGTGCGGGCCCGGGTCCACGCCCATGATCGGCCAGAAGAAGACCAGGCCGACGGCGAGGAAGTGCACCATCATCGCGACGTGCCCGGTGCTGGAGCCCATCAGGAAGTCGAACAGCGGGGTGAAGTAGAGGCCGTACAGGCTCGCGATGAACATGGGGATGGTGAACACCGGGTGGGTGACGACCCGCATGTAGCGGCTGTGCAGCAGCATCAGCAGCAGCTCGCGCGGCCCCTTGCGGCCCCGCCCGGCGGGCGGCAGCGCGCGCAGGGCGAGGGTGATCGGGGCGCCGAGCAGGATCAGGATGGGCGACACCATACTGATCATCATGTGCTGCACCATGTGCACGCTGAACATGACCATGCCGTAGTCGTTCAGCCTGGTGCACATCATGAGGCCGATGCTCAGCACCCCGGCGACGTACGCGACGGTCCGCCCCACCGGCCACTTGTCCCCGCGCCGTACCAGACGGACCACGCCCCAGCCGTACAGGGCCAGTCCGAGCAGGCAGGCGACGAGGAAGAAGGGATCCGCCGACCAGCCGAGCCCCCGCCCCAGCGTGAACGGCGGCAGATCCATGGTCATGCCGTGCCCGCTGTGATCCATCCGACGGCTCCAGTTTCGTGCAGGTTGTACGCGATCTGTCCGCACTCAGAGTACGACCGACCCCGGCCACTCCTGTGACCGGGGTCGGGGAACACTCGCGGGTACAAACCGCACTGAACCGGGCCCTCAGCGGCGCCGCGGGCTCACAGCACGCACTCGGCCTCCGTGTACCGGGACTCCGGTACCGTCTTCAGCGTCTCCACCGCCTCCGCGAGGGAGACCATCACGATGTCGGTCCCGCGCAGCGCGGTCATCCGCCCGAACTCCCCGCGGTGCACCGCCTCCACCGCGTGCCACCCGAACCGCGTGGCCAGCACCCGGTCGTACGCCGTGGGCGTCCCGCCCCGCTGCACGTGCCCGAGGATCACCGGCCGCGCCTCCTTGCCGAGCCGCGCCTCCAGTTCGAGGGAGAGCTGCCGGGCGATCCCGGCGAACCGCTCGTGGCCGTAGACGTCCTTGCCGCCCTCGTCGAAGTCCATGGTCCCGGCCTTGGGCTTGGCCCCCTCCGCCGCGACCACGATGGCGAACCGCTTGCCGGCGGAGAACCGCTCGCCGACCTTCGCGGTCAGCTCGTCGATGTCGAAGGGCCGTTCGGGCACGACCACGGCGTGCGCGCCGGCCGCCATGCCGGAGTGCAGCGCGATCCAGCCCGTGTGACGGCCCATGACCTCGACGATCAGCACCCGCTGGTGCGACTCGGCGGTGGTCTTCAGCCGGTCCAGCGCCTCGGTCGCCACGCCGACGGCCGTGTCGAAGCCGAAGGTGACGTCGGTGACGGCGATGTCGTTGTCGATGGTCTTCGGCACACCGACTATCGGCAGGCCGTTGTCCGACAGCAGCCGGGCCGCCTTCAGCGTGCCCTCACCGCCGATCGGGATGATCGCGTCGAGGCCGAGCTCCTGGACGTGGCCCTTGGCCCGCTCCACACCGTCGCGCAGGTGCTCGGGGCGTACCCGGGAGGAGCCGAGGATGGTGCCGCCGCGGGCCAGGATGCCGCTCACCGCGTCGAGGTCGAGTTTGAGGTAGTCGCACTCCAGGAGGCCCTTCCAGCCGTCCCGGAAACCGATGACCTCGTCGCCGTGGTCGACGACGGCGCGGTGCACGACGGACCGGATGACGGCGTTCAGGCCGGGGCAGTCGCCGCCGGACGTGAGGACACCAATGCGCATAGCCCGAAACAACCTTCTCGATGTGGGCCGGGACCGGACCGCGCTGTCCGGCTCGATCTCCGCCACCCTAGCGGCTCCGGGGGGCCCGGACGCACCTCGCGTCCGCCTGCTGGACGACCCCGCTCACCTGTGCGGAGCAGGCGTCAGACGGGCCGCTCGGGCCCGTCCGACGCCCGGGTGTCCCCGGGTCCGCGGACACCGGTCCGCGGACCGGTCAGGCGGGCTGCTGCGCGGCGGCGATGCGCTCGTTGCGCAGTGCCTCGTACCAGCGGTCGTCGGTCGGCGGCAGCGCGTTGACGTCGAGCGCCAGCTTCAGCAGCAGGTCCGCGATCTGCGGGTTGCGGGCCAGCACCGGACCGTGCATGTAGGTGCCGAACACGGTCTCGTTGAACGCGCCCTCCGTGCCGTCCCCGGTGCCGTTGCCGTTGCCGAAGCGCACCTGGGCGAGCGGGCGGGCCGTGGGGCCCAGGTGGGTGACGCCCTGGTGGTTCTCGAACCCGGTCAGCGGGGGCAGCCCCAGCTGCGGGTTGACGTCCCCCAGCACGTCGCCCACGCACCGGGCGCCCTCACCGCGCACCGAGACCACGTCGAGCAGGCCCAGGCCCGGCTCGCGCTGGCCGAGGTCGTTGATGAACTCGTGGCCCAGGATCTGGTAGCCGGCGCACACCGAGAAGACGATCGCGCCGTTCTCCACCGCGCGGTGCAGACCGCCGTCGCGCCTCAGCCGCTCGGCGGCCAGCCGCTGCGGACGGTCCTCGCCGCCGCCGATCAGGTAGATGTCGCCGGAGGTCGGGATCGGCTGGTCGCTGCGCACGTCGAGCCGCGCCACGTCCAGGCCGCGCTGCCGGGCCCGGCGCTCCACGACGAGGGCGTTGCCCTGGTCGCCGTACGTGCTGAGCAGGTCCGGGTAGATCCAGACGACCCGCAGCTGGTTGTCGCTCACTTCAAGTCCCCTGAGGTGTCGTGGTCAGTTGCCGACGCGGCGGCGCAGATCCTGGAACGCGGTGTAGTTGGCGATGACCTCGATCCGGCCGGGCGGGCACAGCTGCACCGCCTGGTCGAGGTTCTCGCAGACCTGGAACTGCTGGTTGGCGACCTCCAGACGCACCGCGAGGTCCAGCTTCCGGTCGCCGACGACGCAGATCGGGTGGCCGGTCAGCCGCGTGTAGTCGACGTCCCACAGCCAGGAGGTGTCGGTGCCGTCGGCGCCGCGCGCGTTCACCGAGAGGATCACCGGGGTCGGCGGCGGGTCGATCAGCGAGAACGTCTCCAGCCAGCCCGCCGGGTTCTTGGCGAGCAGCAGCCGCAGATCACGGCCCTCGAACTGGACCACGTCGTAGCGGCCGGCCACGGCCTGCACCTGGTACATGCGCTCCAGGGCGACCTGCGGCGGCACCCCGAACACGGCGGCGACGGCCGCGGAGGACGCGGCGTTGGCCTTGTTGGCGCGGCCCGGCAGCTGGAGGTGGATCGGCCAGGCGGAGCCGTGCGGGTCGAGGACGTGGTCGCCGGAGAGCGCCCAGCTCGGGGTCGGCCGGCGGAAGCCGCACTCGCCGCAGAACCAGTCGTCGCCCGGACGCTGCATCACACCGCCGCAGGACGGGCAGGACCAGGCGTCGTCCTTCCACATCTGTCCCGCGGCGACCCAGATCACGTTGGGGGAGGACGACGCGGCCCACACCACCAGCGGGTCGTCGGCGTTGGCGACGATGACGGCCTTGGAGCCGGCCAGCCCCTCGCGCCAGTTCTCCGCCAGCATCCGGGTCTCGGCGGCGCGGTCGAGCTGGTCGCGGGAGAGGTTGAGCAGGGCGATGCACTTGGGGTCGGTGTCCCGGGCGACGCCCGCCAGGTACTTCTCGTCGACCTCTATGACGCCGAACTTGGCCTCCGAGCCGCCTGCCAGTGCCGAGGTGATGCCGGCCGGCATGTTGGCGCCGAGCGCGTTGGACACGACCGGCCCGGCGGCACGCAGCGCCTCGGCGATGAGCCGGGTGGTGGTGGTCTTGCCGTTGGTCGCCGAGACCAGGACGCAGTCCAGGTTCTGCGCGAGCCGGGCGAGGAGATCGGGGTCGAGTTTGAGTGCCACCCGGCCACCGATCACCGAACCGCTGCCGCGCCCGGCGGCGCGGGATGCCGCCGCGACCGCCTTGCCCGCGGTCACGGCCAGCTTGGCCCGCGGCGTGAGCGGGTCCGAGTTGCCTGCCATCAGTTCTCGATCCTCCTTGCGTACGCGCCGCGTCTGTGCCTGACGGCCACGTGGTGAGACCTCAGCCTATCGAGATCCGTTCGCACTCCAGAACCGCGGCACCACCGTGAGACGGGCGTTGCTGGAAAGGACCGTACTCTGACCGGCATGCGACAAGGCTCCCTGCCCGGCGTCCACGGACGTGTGCGGCCCCTCACCCTGCTCGGCGACCCGGTGCTGCACGCGCCCTGCCGGGAGGTCACCGACTTCGGTCCGGAACTCGCCCGGCTGGTGGACGACTTGTTCGCCACGATGTACGAGGCGCGGGGCGTGGGCCTGGCCGCCAACCAGGTCGGCGAGCCGCTCAGGGTGTTCGTCTACGACTGCCCCGACGACGAGGACGTCCGGCACCTGGGCCATGTGGTGAACCCGAGGCCGGTCGTGACGGACGGGGTGGTGGTGCGCGGCCCGGAGGGCTGTCTGTCGCTGCCCGGCCTGGAGGCGGGGACGGAGCGTTACGACCACGCGGTGGTCGAGGGCTTCACGGTGACCGGCGAGCCGGTCACCGTCCACGGCACCGGATTCTTCGCCCGGTGTTTGCAGCACGAGTGCGACCACCTGGACGGCCGGATCTACGCCGACCGCCTGACGGGGTGGCGGCACCGCAGGCTCATGCGGCAGGCGGACCGGGCTTCCTGGAACCGGCGGGGCTGAGGGTCCCGGCGAGCGGGCCGCGGAGGCGGCCGGGCCGAACGGCTCAGAACCCCGGGCCGCCGACCTTGTCCCCGGCGGCCGCGAGACGCCCCCACAGCAGGTCGGCCAGGCTGCCCACCAGTTCGGCGCGTGAGCAGGGGCGTTCGCCGAGCCACCAGTCACCGGCGGCGTGCATCATGCCGACGATGCCGTGTCCCCAGACCCGGGCCAGCTGCTGGCTGCCAGGACCGAGCTCCAGCCGCTCCCCGATCACCTGGGCCAGCTCCTCGCCCATCCGGCGCAGCAGCGGCGCGGAGTGCTTGCCGACGTCGAAGCCCTGGTCGCTCTGGGTCTCCTCCGCGGGGTGCATCAGGAACCGGTACACCTGGGGCCGTGCCTCGATGGCCGAGAGATAGGTGTCCAGCGTCGCCTCGACCCGCTCGCGCCGGTCCGCCGGGGCGTCCAGCGCGGCCCGCAGCGAGTCCAGCAGAGCGTCGGTGTGCCGCTTGGCCAGGGCGGCGTAGAGTCCTCCCTTGTCACCGAAGTGCCGGTAGAGGATCGGCTTGGTGATGCCGGCCTCGGCGGCGATCGCGTTCATCGAGGCTCCGGGGCCGTCGCGCAGCACCACCCGGTCGGCGGCCTCCAGCAGCTCGCGCCGGCGGCGGTCGGCGGATCGCTGCTGATCGGTCCGCTGTGTGGTGTCCATGAGCTCTCCCCACCCGTGCTGATTCTGTGACGCCTGCGCAAACTAACACTGAAGGCGCGGGAGCCCTCGAACGGGATGCCGACCGGTCCTGGGAGGTTGACTTTTCCTACCCACCGGTAACAGACTCGGTGTTACCGCAAGTAACATGCACGTGTGCTGCCGCTGGAGGGGTCATGGCCGAGTTCACCATGGAGCTCAACGACGAACAGAAGGAGGTCCGGGACTGGCTGCACGGCTTCGCCGCCGACGTGATCCGCCCTGCGGCCGCCGAATGGGACGAGCGTGAGGAGACTCCCTGGCCGGTCATCCAGGAGGCCGCCAAGGTCGGCATCTACTCCCTGGACTTCTACGCCCAGCAGTACTTCGACGCAAGCGGTCTCGGCATCCCGATGGCCATGGAGGAGCTCTTCTGGGGTGACGCGGGCATCGCCCTGTCGATCGTCGGCACCGGCCTCGCCGCCGTCGGGGTCCTCGCCAACGGCACCGAGGAGCAGATCGGCACCTGGATCCCCCAGATGTACGGCGACGCCAACGACGTCAAGGTCGCCGCGTTCTGCTCCTCCGAGCCCGACGCCGGCTCCGACGTGGCCTCGATGCGCACCCGCGCGGTGTACGACGAGGCCAAGGACGAGTGGGTGATCAACGGCACCAAGACCTGGGCGACCAACGGCGGCATCGCCAACGTCCACGTCGTGGTCGCGGTCGTCGACCCCGAGCTCGGCTCCAAGGGCCACGCCTCCTTCATCATCCCGCCGGGCACCCCCGGCTGCTCGCAGGGCCAGAAGTTCAAGAAGCACGGCATCCGCGCCTCGCACACCGCCGAGGTCGTCCTCGACGGCGTGCGCGTCCCCGGCTCCTGCCTGCTCGGCGGCAAGGAGAAGCTGGACGAGCGCCTCGCCCGCGCCCGCGAGAAGGCCAAGCAGGGCGGGGAGCGCGTCAAGAACGCCGCCATGGCCACCTTCGAGGCCTCCCGTCCGGCCGTCGGCGCCATGGCGGTGGGCACGGCCCGCGCGGCCTACGAGGTCGCCCTCGACTACGCCACCACGCGCCAGCAGTTCGGCCGCCCGATCATCGACAACCAGGGCGTCGCCTTCCAGCTCGCCGACATGCGCACCCAGATCGACGCCGCCCGTCTGCTGGTGTGGCGCGCGTCCTGGATGGCGGTCAACGGCAAGCCGTTCACGGCCGCCGAGGGCTCGATGTCCAAGCTCTTCGCCAGCGAGACCGCCAAGAAGGTCACCGCCCAGGCCATACAGATCCTCGGCGGCAACGGCTACACCCGGGAGTACCCGGTGGAGCGCATGCACCGGGACGCCGCGATCTACACCATCTTCGAGGGCACCAGCGAGATCCAGCGCCTGGTGATCGCCCGCACCCTGTCGGGCATGCCGATCCGCTGAGGCCGCTCGGCCATGTGAACGACCCGGCGGTGCGGGCGGCGCCGCCGGGTTACCTCCGCCCCCCTCCCGGGGAACGCTCGGGTATGAGCGACGCGACGGAGGACGCGATGACACGCACGGCCCGGGAACTGCTGGAGACGGCCACCGGGGAACTCGCCCCGGACCCGCGGTCCAATCCGCTGGTCCCCCTGATCGCCCGGGGCGAGGCGGACCGCGCCGTGCTGGCCGCACTCGCCCTGGAACAGAGCTGGGTGATCCCGGCGGACCGCCGCGCCTTCCTCCATCTGGCGGACCGTGCCGGGCCGGAGCCGGCCGCGTACTTCACCGCCCTGGCCGAGGGCGAGAAACTGGCGGCGCGGCACCTGGCGGTCTTCGGCGCGGCGTGCGGCGTGGACCGGGCGCGTACGGACGCGTACACCCCGCTGCCGGGCTGCCAGTCCTATCCCGCGTACGTGGCCTGGCTGGCCCTCAACGCCGAACCGCCCGACGCGGTCCTGGCCCTGACGGTGAACTTCTCGGCCTGGGGCGGCTACTGCGCGACGATCGCGAAGGCCCTGCGCGCCCACTACGGCTTCGGCGACGAGGCCTGCGCCTTCTTCGACTTCTTCGCGGAACCGTCCCCTGACCTGGACCGCATGGCCACTGAGGCAATCCAGACGGCCCTGGAGGAGGGCCGCCTGAACCAGAACCGCGCCCACCGGTACGCCCGCCTGCTCCAGGCGTACGAGGCGATGTTCTGGACGGCGTTGGTGTAGCACACCCGAAGGGGCGCGGGGAACTGCGCGGCCAACCACAGACGACCCGCACCCGGCGACGGAACACTGCGCCCTACGGCGTACCACTGCTGTGGGCGATGCACGCGACGTCGATCCGGTCCGCGAGCTTCGCGAGTTCGATCGTCAGTGCCGCGACCGTGTCCTCGTCGAGTCCGTCCTCCCCCGCCTCGACAAGGCGGACCCACCGCCCGCCCACCGTACGCAGCAGCTTGCTGACATCGCTGGCGGCAACCTGCAGGGTCCCGCGGTCGTCGACGATCAGAGGCAGAGTCACTTCGCGGTTCACAGTCGGGATCGTAGCCGCGCGGACATCACGCACCCTGCCAAACCGTGGTGATGTTGCAGAACTCCCGGATTCCGTGCCCGGACAGCTCACGCCCGTACCCGGACCGCTTGATCCCGCCGAACGGGAAGGCCGGATGGGACGCCGTCATCCCGTTCACGTACACACTGCCGGCCTCCAGGTCCCTCACGAACCGATCGACCTCCGCCTCGTCGCGGGTCCAGACGTTGGAACTCAGCCCGAAACCGGTGTCGTTGGCGATCAGGACCGCCTCGTCGACGTCCGCGGCGCGGTACAGCGTGGCGACCGGACCGAAGGCCTCCTCCCGGTGGATGCGCATCTCCCGGTCGATGCCGGCCAGCACGGTCGGCGGGTAGAACCAGCCCGGCCCGTCGGGGCGCTCGCCGCCGCACAGCACGGTGGCGCCCGCGCGCACGGCGTCGTCGACCAGTTCCTCCAGGTCGCTGCGGCCCCTCTCGGTGGAGAGCGGGCCGACGTCCGTCTCCTCGTCCATCGGGTCGCCGACCTTCAGCGCCCTCATGCCCGCGGTGAAGCGCTCGGTGAAGGCGTCGTAGACGTCCGTGTGCACGATGAACCGCTTGGCGGCGATGCAGGACTGCCCCGTGTTCTGCGTCCGCGCGGTGACCGCCACCTCGGCGGCCCGGTCCAGGTCGGCGGAGGGCATCACCACATACGGGTCGCTGCCGCCCAGCTCCAGCACCGTCTTCTTGATCATCTCCCCGGCGGTGGCGGCGACCGCGCGGCCCGCGGGCTCGCTCCCGGTGAGGGTGGCCGCCTTCACCCGCTCGTCCCGCAGGATCTCGTCGACCGCGGCCGAGCCGATGAGCAGGGTCTGGAAGCAGCCCTCCGTGAAGCCCGCGCGGTGGAATAGGTCCTCCAGGTACAGGGCGGTCTGCGGCACGTTCGAGGAGTGCTTCAGCAGTCCCACGTTGCCCGCCATCAGCGCGGGCGCGGCGAACCGCACCACCTGCCACAGCGGGAAGTTCCACGGCATCACCGCGAGCACCGGGCCGAGCGGCCGGTAGCGCACCAGGACCCGGGAGGCGCCGGAGTCCTTCACGTCGGCGGCGTCCGGTTCCTCGTCCGCGAGGAGTTCCGCCGCGTGATCGGCGTACCAGTGCATCGCCTTGGCGCACTTCGCGGCCTCCGCGCGGGCCTGCTTCACCGGCTTGCCCATCTCGGTGGTGATCACCCGGCCGATGGCCTCCTGGTCCTCGTCGAGGATCTCGGCGGCCCGGTGCATCAGGCGGGCCCGCTCCTCGAAGGACGTCGTCCGGTACGTCCGGAACGTGGCCTCCGCGAGCTGGAGCCGGTGCCCGATCTCCTCCTCGTCCATCGGGTGGTACGTCTTGACCGTCTCGCCGTTCGCCGGATTCACCGTGGCGATGTGCATCGCTGACCTCCCTGGGGACGCGCCGTGCCTTTTGACCTTCCCGCGCGGCGGTGGGCGGCGCAACGCGGGAGGGCTCCTCAGAGCGAGTGCTCCGCCAGGCGGTCGAGAAACGCGGTCTGCGCGCGGACGATCACCTCGCGGGCCCGCTCCAGGGGTAACCACGCCACCCGGTCCAGCTCCGGGAACTCGCGCGTCCGCCCCGACTTCGGCGGCCACTCCATCTCGAACGTGCCCGGCACGACCGACGCCGGGTCGAGGTCGGCCTCCACCGCCCAGACCGTGACGGTCTTGCCACCCGCCTGGCGGACCTCCCCGAGCGGTACGGCCTCCCCGTCCGGCGGCGGCAGGCCCAGCTCCTCCCGGAACTCGCGGCGCGCCGCGTCCCAGGCCGGTTCGGCGGCGCCGTACTCGCCCTTCGGCACGGTCCACGCCCCGCTGTCCCGGCGGCTGAAGAACGGACCGCCCATATGACCGAGCAGCACCTCGAGGCCCTGACCGGTGTGCCGGAACAACAGCAGTCCGGCGCTCCGGGCCGCCGTCACGGCCGTACCCGGGGGTGCGCGGCGAGCAGGGCCTCGACCGAGTCCGCCTCCTCGGGGCGCTTGTCCTCGCGGTAGCGGATCACCCGGGCGAAGCGGAGGGTGACGCCGGCCGGGTAGCGGGTGGAGCGCTGGAGGCCGTCGTACGCGATCTCGACGACGAGTTCGGGGCGCACCGTCACGACGTGGGAACCCTCCTCGACCGCCAGCTCCCGCAGCCGCTCGGTCTGCCAGGTCAGCAGGGCGTCGGTCATGCCCTTGAAGGTCTTGCCGAGCATGGCGAAGCCGCCGTCCGCGGTGCGGGCGCCGAGATGCAGATTGGACAGCTTCCCGGTGCGGCGGCCGTGGCCCCACTCGGCGGCCAGCACCACCAGGTCCAGCGTGTGGACGGGCTTGACCTTCAGCCAGGAGGCGCCGCGCCGGCCCGCGCTGTAGGCGGCGTCCACGCCCTTGACCACGACGCCCTCGTGGCCGCGTTCCAGCGTCGCGGCGAGGAACTCCTCCGCCGTGCCCAGGTCCCCGGGGCCCGACACGAGGGTGCGCCGCACCCGCAGGGGCTCCGGCACCAGCCGGGCCAGTTCCGCGTGCCGCTCGGTGAACGGCAGGTCCAGCAGATCGCGGCCGTCGACGGCGAGCGCGTCGAAGAACACGGGGGAGACGGGGACCTCCAGGGCGGCCCTCGCCACGTCGGCCCGCGAGCCGACCCGCCCTGCGGTCTCCTGGAACGAGCGGGGGCGGCCCGCCTCGTCGAAGGAGATGACCTCCCCGTCCAGGATGAACCGCTCGCCGCGCAACTCCCGGGCCGCCGCCGTCACTTCCGGCAGCCGGTCGGTGATGTCGTCGAGGGTGCGGGTGTGCACCCGCACGGTGTCCCCGTCGCGGTGCACCTGGACCCGGATGCCGTCGAGCTTCTCCTCGACCGCGCACGCCCCCAGCTTCTCCACCGCCTCCGCCACCGAGGAGGCGCTGTGCGCCAGCATCGGCAGCACCGGGCGGCCGACGGTGAGCCGGAACCGCTCCAGCGCCCCCGGCCCGTCCGCCAGCAGTGCCCCGGCCACCGTCTGCAGCGACCCCGCGAGCATCACGGCCCGCCGTACGTCCGCCGCCGGCGCGCCCGTCGCCCGCGCCAGCCCCTCCACCGCGACCGCTTCCAGGGCGCCCTGCCGTACCTCCCCGGTGAGCAGTCCGACCAGGAAGCGCTGCTCGCTCTCGGTGGACGCGCCCAGCAGCCCGCCGACCAGCCGGGCACGCTCGGCCTGCGACCCCGCACCCGACACCCCGGCCAGCTCGGTGAGCAGCGCGTCCACCTCCCGCACCGTCAGGGAAGGCTCGGCGGCGGGGGCGACCGGGCGGCTCAGCACCTTCCAGCCCACGCCGATCCGGCCCTGCGGCAGCCGGCCCGCCAGGTACGGGATGACGACCGGCACGTCGTCCGCCTCCGCCTCCCGGAACAGCTCGGCGAGCAGGGCGATCTTCCGGGACCGCGCCGAGGCGGCGGCCACCTCCTGGGACACACGGGCCAGCCGGGACAGCAGCATGCAGCCATGGTGCTACGGAGGCGGGCGCTCCACACCCGGGCGCCCGGCGGCTATCCGGTCACCGCGGCGTCCAGGTCGCTCATCAGCAGGTCCCCGACGATCGCGGCCGCCGCCCGGTAGCCGCCGCTCGCCGCGTGCACCACCTGCTCGGCGAAGCCGATCGCGTTGCCCGCCGCCCAGACCCCGGGCACCGTGGTCAGCCCGGTCGGGTCGACGACCGGGTACGCGCCGAACGGGGTCTCGGTCAGCTCGGCGCCCAGCCGCTCCAGCAGGCCCGTCCGGGGCACCGGGCGCGGGGCGACGAACAGCACCGAGCGGGTGTGGGCGGTGCCGTCGGCGAGACGTACCCCGGTGAGCCGGTCGTCCTCGATCTCCAGGGCCGCGACCTCACCGGGCACCACGCCGACCCCCGCGGCCGCCAGCCGGCGCAGGTCCTCCTCGGACAGCTCCTCCTCGGCGACCCGGTGCAGGAACAGGGTGACGTCCTTGGACCACTGGGAGACCATCAGCGCCTGGTGCACGCTCATCGCGCTCGACGCGAGCACGCCGAACGGCTGGTCGCGCACCTCCCAGCCGTGGCAGAACGGGCAGTGCAGCACGTCCCGCCCGAACCGCTCGGCGACCCCGGGGACCGCCGGCAATTCGTCCCTCAGCCCCGTCGCGACGACCAGCCGGCGGGCGCGCACGGTCCGTCCCGCGTCGAGCGCGACGGTGAAGTCCCCGTCCCGGGTGACGTCCGTGACCCGGTCCCGGACGAGCCGCACGCCGTAGCGCGCGATCTCCTCCCGGCCGAGCGCCAGGAACTCGGCCGGCGCCATCCCGTCCCGGGTCAGGTACCCCTGCATGTGGGACGAGGGCGCGTTGCGCGGCTCGCCCGCGTCGACGACGAGGGTGCGCTGCCGGGCCCGGCCGAGCACCAGCGCGGCGGACAGGCCGGCCGCCCCGCCGCCGACGACGACCACGTCGTACGTCTCTTCTCCGAAAGTCTCGTTCATCTTGACCACCTCCATCACGACAGTCGCCCGGAGGCTGCCGTATTGACAAACAACTTTGCCGATCCTGCAATACCGGTATGACTACCGACGATGTTCTCGCGGAAGTGGGCCCCCGGCTGCGGAGGATCAGGAAGGAGCGGGAGGTGACCCTCGCGGCGCTGTCCGAGGCGACCGGCATCTCCGTGAGTACCCTCTCCCGGCTGGAGTCCGGCCTGCGCAAACCCAGTCTGGAACTGCTGCTGCCGATCGCGCAGGCCCACCAGGTGCCGCTGGACGAGCTGGTCGGCGCGCCGCCGGTCGGCGATCCGCGCATCCGGGCCTCCGAGCCGATCCGCCGCCACGGCCGCACCCACTGGCCGCTCACCCGCCAGCCCGGCGGCCTCCAGGCGTACAAGGTGCTGGAACCGAAGCGGAAGCTGGAGCCCGAGCCGCGCACCCATGAGGGCTACGAGTGGGTGTACGTGCTGTCCGGGAAGCTGCGGCTGGTGCTCGGCGAGCACGATGTGGTGCTGGCGGCGGGGGAGGCGGCCGAGTTCGACACGCGCGTGCCGCACTGGTTCGGGTCGACGGGGGAGGGGCCGGTGGAGTTCCTCAGCCTGTTCGGTCCGCAGGGGGAGCGGATGCACGTGCGGGCGCGGCCCAGGCGGGCGTGACGGACGAGACGGTTCCCTCACGGGCAAGCGACCGCTTAGTATGCGGTGGACCCGGTCAGGCGAACACGACGTTCACAGCCCCGTGGAGGCCCCGCATGCAGGCATGGCAAGTGCACGAGCTCGGCGAGCCGGGCGAGGTGATGCGCCTGACGGAGGCGGCGCGGCCGGTACCCGCCGACGGGCAGGTCCTGCTGAAGGTGCGCGCCGCGAACATCAACTTCCCGGACGCGCTGATGTGCCGCGGCCAGTACCAGGTCAGGCCGCCGCTCCCGTTCACCCCGGGCGTGGAGATCTGCGGCGAGACCGAGGACGGGCGCCGCGTGATCGCCAACCCCGCGCTGCCGTACGGCGGTTTCGCCGAGTACGCCGTCGCGGACGCCGCCGCCCTGCTTCCCGCGCCGGAGGCGCTGGACGACGCCGCGGCCGCGGCCCTGCACATCGGCTACCAGACAGGCTGGTTCGGCCTGCACCGCCGGGCCGGTCTGGAGGCCGGGGAGACCCTGCTGGTTCATGCCGCCGCCGGAGGCGTCGGCAGCGCGGCCGTGCAGCTCGGCAAGGCGGCCGGCGCCACCGTCATCGGCGTCGTCGGCGGCGCCGCGAAGGCGTCCGTCGCCCGCGAACTGGGCTGCGACGTGGTGATCGACCGGCGCGAACAGGACGTCGTGGCCGCCGTCAAGGAGGCCACCGGCGGCCGGGGCGCCGACGTGATCTACGACCCGGTCGGCGGCCAGGCCTACGCACAGTCCGCCAAGGCCGTCGCCTTCGAGGGACGGATCGTCGTCGTCGGCTTCGCGAGCGGGTCCATCCCGAGCCCCGCCCTGAACCACGCGCTCGTGAAGAACTACGCGATCCTCGGCCTGCACTGGGGCCTCTACAACACCAGGAACCCGAAGCTGGTCCAGCACTGCCACGAGCGGCTCACCGAACTCGCCGCGCGCGGCGCGATCAAGCCGCTGGTGAGCGAGCGTGTGCCGCTCGCCGGGGCCGCCGACGCCGTGCAGCGGGTCGTGGACGGCGTCACCACCGGACGCGTCGCCGTGCTGCCCTCGCCGGAGAACGGAGCCGCCGCATGACCGACGCCACCGAAATGCGCCGCCGCACCCAGGAGCTGCTGGCCGCCCGGCCGCCCGCCGGCACGGAGCGCCTGGACTTCCTGCGCGCCCGCTTCGACGCCGGACTCGCCTGGGTGCACTTCCCCGAGGGGCTCGGCGGGCTCGGCGCCCCGCGCTCCCTGCAGGCCGTCGTGGACGCCGAACTGGCCGCCGCGGGGGCACCCGACAACGACCCGCGCCGCATCGGGATCGGCCTGGGCATGGCCGCGCCGACGATCCTCCAGTACGGCACGGAGGAGCAGAAGCGGCGCTTCCTGCGGCCCCTGTGGACCGGCGAGGAGGTCTGGTGCCAGCTCTTCAGCGAGCCGGGCGCCGGATCGGACCTGGCCGCGCTCGGCACCCGCGCCGTCCGCGAAGGCGACGACTGGGTGGTCGACGGGCAGAAGGTGTGGACGTCCAGCGCCCACCTCGCCCGCTGGGCCATCCTCATCGCCCGCACCGACCCGGAGGTCCCCAAGCACCGGGGCATCACCTACTTCGTCTGCGACATGACCGATCCCGGGGTCGAGGTGCGGCCGCTGCGCCAGATCACCGGCGAGGCCGAGTTCAACGAGGTGTTCCTCACCGGAGTCCGCATCCCCGACTCCCGCCGCTTCGGCGAGGTCGGCGACGGCTGGCGGGTAGCGCAGACCACCCTGAACAACGAGCGCGTCGCCATCGGCGGCATGCGGCTGCCCCGCGAGGGCGGCATGATCGGCCCGGTCGCGAAGACCTGGCGCGAGCGCCCCGCACTGCGCACCCACGACCTGCACCAGCGGCTGCTCAAGCTCTGGGTCGAGGCCGAGGTGGCCCGGCTCACCGGCGAACGTTTGCGCCAGCAGCTCGTCGCGGGACAGCCCGGCCCCGAGGGCGCCGGCATGAAGCTGGCCTTCGCCCGGCTCAACCAGGAGATCAGCGGCCTCGAGGTGGAACTCCGCGGCGAGGAGGGCCTGCTGTACGACGACTGGACCATGCGTCGCCCCGAACTGGTCGACTTCACCGGCCGCGACGCCGGCTACCGCTACCTCCGCTCCAAGGGCAACAGCATCGAGGGCGGGACCAGCGAAGTCCTGCTGAACATCGTCGCCGAGCGCGTCCTGGGCCTGCCCGCCGAGCCGCGCACCGACAAGGACGTCGCATGGAAGGACCTGGCCCGATGAGCACCCAGCCGGACCTGCTGTACTCGGAGGAGGAAGAGGCGCTGCGCGCCGCCGTCCGGGACCTGCTCACCGACCACTGCGACGCCGCGGGCGTGATCGCCCGCTCCGAGTCCGACGCCCCGCACGACCTGTCCCTGTGGAAGGCGCTCGCCGACGGCATGGGCCTGGCCGGGCTGCTGGTGCCCGAGGACAGGGGCGGCCAGGGCGCAACCCATCGCGAAGCCGCCGTCGTACTCGAGGAGTTGGGCCGCGCGGTCGCTCCCGTGCCCTATCTGACGAGTGCGGTGATCGCCACCGAGGCGCTGCTGGCCTGCCGGGACGGCGGCGACCTGCTCGCCGGGCTGGCGTCCGGGCGTGAGATCGGCGCCCTCGCCGTCGGCCTGCACACCGCCCCCGGCGCCGCGTACGCCACCGTGCGGGCGGAGGGCGGCGTGCTGCACGGGGAGCTGTCCGGCATCGCGGACGCCGCCGTCGCCGGTCTCCTGCTGGTGCCGGCCGACGACGGCGGGCTGTACGCCGTGGAGGCCGGCGCGGTCACCGTCACCCCCCAGGTGTCCCTGGACCTGACCCGTCCGGTGGCCCGGGTGGCCCTGGACGGCGCGCCGGGGCGCAGGCTGGGCGACGCCGGAACCGCCGTGCGCAGGGCCCTGCGGACCGGGGCCGGACTGCTCGCCTCGGAGCAACTCGGCTCCGCCGAATGGTCGTTGACGGAGACCGTCCGCTACCTGAAGGACCGCAAGCAGTTCAACCGCCCCGTCGGCGGCTTCCAGGCCCTCAAGCACCGGCTCGCCCAGCTGTGGCTGGACGCCGTCGGCCTCCGCGCCGCCGCCCGCAACGCCGCCGACGCGCTCGCCACCGGGGAGGACACCGACGTGGCGGTGGCCGTCGCCCAGGCCTGTGCCGCGCCCGTCGCGGTCCGGGCCGCCGAGGAGGCACTGCAACTGCACGGCGGCATCGGCATGACCTGGGAGCACCCGGTCCACCTCCACCTCAAGCGCGCCAAGGCGAACTCCATCGCCCTCGGCACGGCGGGCGCCCACCGCGAGGCGCTGGCCGAGCTGGTCGACCTGCGCGCACCCTGAGCGGCCGGACCACGGAGGAAGCCCGCCCCACCGGGGCGGGCTTCCTCGCGCGCCCTGCTCCGGTGAGGTGAACGCCCGACGGCGGATCAGCCAACTCCCCGCACGCCCCTGCTCCTTGGCCCCCACGGACCTCATACTCACTGACGTCCCGTACGGCATCTCCAGGGAGGCAGCGCATGGCCCTCACCACCCGTCGCAGAGCCCTCACCACCCTCGGCGCCGCCCTTGCCGGTTCCGTCGCCCTCCCCGCGACCCAGGCGCTGGCCGGCGAACGCAGGCACCGCCCGAGCCCGTTGTGGCGCGCCCACGCCCACAACGACTACGAGCACCCCCGTCCCCTCCTCGACGCCCTCGACCACCGCTTCGGCAGCGTCGAGGCCGACATCTACCTCGTCGGCGGCCAACTCCTGGTGGCCCACGACCCCGAGGACCTCGACCCCTCCCGCACCCTCGAGTCCCTCTACCTCGGCCCGCTCGCCGCGCGGGTCCGCGCCCACCACGGCTCCGTGTACCGCGGACACCGCCGGCCGCTCCAGCTGCTGATCGACATCAAGACGGAGGGCGTCTCCACCTACCTGGAACTCGACCGCCAACTGGGCCGATACCGAAGCCTGTTCACCACCTACGCGCACGGCAGGGTGCTGCCGGGTCCGGTCACCGCCGTGGTCTCGGGCGACCGCGCGGCCCGTGCGCCCATGGAGGCCCAGCGGGTGCGCCGCGCCTTCTACGACGGCCGGCTCACCGACCTCGGAAGCACGGCCCCGGCCTCCTTCGTCCCGCTCCTCAGCGACAACTGGACCCTCCACTTCACCTGGCGGGGCGTCGGGGCCTTCCCCGACGCCGAACGCCGGAAACTGCGCGGCATCGTGGATACCGCCCACGCGCGCGGGCAGCGGGTGCGGTTCTGGGCCACCCCCGACCTGCCGGGGCCCGACCGCGACGCGCTCTGGGGCGAACTGGTGACGGCCGGCGTCGACCACCTCAACACCGACGACCTGGCGGGACTCGCGTCCTTCCTCGACGCCCACCGGAGGGCGTGACACCACACGTTCGGAGGACAGGTCAGCCGCCCGGACGAACCCTCCGCTACGCCACACTTGCGGCCGAACGCCGCGAAACGGATGTGGCGGAGGAGGTTGACGATGGCCATTTCCATCTCTGTGGTGCTGCTGCTCTCGGTCCTTGCGGTGATCTTCCTGCGCAACGGCGGGCTGAAGATCTCCCACGCGCTGGTCTGTCTGCTGCTCGGCTTCTACCTGGCCAGCACCAGCATCGCGCCCACGATCCACAGCGGCCTCACGGCGACCGCCGACATCGTCGGCAGTCTGCGGCCGTGAGGCCACCGCGCGCGGCGCGGTTCAGCGGTCGGCCACCGCGTCCCGCGGCAGCACCGTGACGCGGTGGAAGTTGCACCCCGCCGCGGCGGGCGCCGCGGACGGGGGCCGGTTCTGATGGGCCTTGAGCGCCACGCTCACGAGGCTCAGCAGCAGGTCCGCGTCCGTGGCGCAGTCCAGATGGACCGTCACCCAGCACGAGCCCGGGACGAGCTGTATGGCGCTCGACCCGCCCAGGTCGTAGTGGAAGCGCTGGATGGCGCGTTGGGTGAGGTGGAGGTCCACGTCCCGGGCGGAGTGGAAGTGGACGATCTCGTCACGGGCGGTACGGAGCGCCTGCCCCGTGCCGCAGCCCGCCGGACAGGCCGTGAGATCGGGCCACGTGAGCAGTCGCTCCATGGCTCGCTGCGCCGGTGTCATGCCCCCATCGTTGCCTGCTCAACGTCCAGCCACCAGAAGTTGGGCGATTCGTAATCGAGTGGTGAGGTGGTGAAGCCGCCGGGAACCCCGGCCGGGCGCCACCCGCCCGGCTCCCGCGGCCCGCCGGGTCAGGCCCGCTCGGCCACCGCCGCGGGATCGTCCAGGACCCCGCGCACCACCGAGTGCGCCGCGCCCAGCAGCGGGCCTTCGGGGCCCAGCGGCGACACGGACACGGGGCAGGGCGGTCCCGCGGTGCGGCGGGCCAGTTCGGAGCGGAGCGCCGGAAGCAGCCAGGGCGCGAGCCCGGACAGGGCTCCGCCCAGCACCACGCTCTCGGGGTCCAGCAGATTGACCGCCCCGGTCAGCGCGATCCCGAGGGCCGTACCCGCGTCCTCCAGGGCGCGTCGTACGCGTGCGTCGCCCTGCTCGGCGCGGCCCGCGAGGAGGCCGACGCGGTCCTCGCCCGGCTCCAGTCCGGCCGCGCGCAGCACCGCTTCCTCGCCGGCGTACTGCTCCAGACAGCCCCGGCCGCCGCAGGCGCACTCGGGGCCGTCGGGCCACACCGGTACATGGCCCAGCTCGCCCGCGAAGCCACGGTTGCCGTGCAGCAGCCGGCCGTCCACGACGACCGCGGCGCCGATGCCGATCTCGGCGGACACATGGAGGAAGTCGCGCGGGGTGTCCTCCCCGAGCCACAGTTCGGCGAGGGCGCCGAAGTTGGCCTCGTTGGCCACGGTGAGCGGCAGACCGGGCAGCAGCTCGCCCAGGTCGGTGTCGTGCCAGCCGAGGTTCGGGGCGCGTACGACGGTCCGGGCGTCGCGCGCGACCAGGCCGGGCACGGCGACGGCGAGCCCCGCCGGCCACAGGCCCTCGGCCTCCGCCTCGGCGACGACCCGTTCGGTCATCGCGGTGAGCTGCGCGAGTACCGGCCCGGCGGAGCGGCCCCGGTTGGCGACGTGCCGCACCGCCCGCGACCGTACCCGTCCGCGCAGATCGACCGCGCAGACCGCGAGATGGTCGACGCCGACCTCGGCGCCGATCCCCGCCGGGCCGCTCCCGCTGACGGCGAGCGCCGAGCCGGGCCGGCCCACCCGCCCGGGCCGCTCGGGGCCCAGTTCCTCCAGGAGGCCGGAGCGGATGAGCTCGTCGACCAGGGTGGACACCGCGGCGCGGGTCAGACCGATGCGCGAGGCGATCGCCGCCCGGGACAGCGGCCCCTCGGCGCTGACGGCGTGCATCACCCGGGAGAGGTTGCGGCGGCGCATGCCCTGCTGGGTGTCGGGCAGCGCGCGTCCCGGACCGGCCGGGCGTGCCTTGTGCAGCGGTGCGCTCATTCCTCCGTCGTTCCTCGGTCTCCGCGGTCGTCCTGGTGCCGTCCGCCGGCTCGGTGCCGGCGGTCCGTGCCTGCCGTGCCCGGGCGGCGGACGCCGCCGGCGTCCCCTGCCCGGGCCGTCCCGCGTCGTCAGCCGGCGCCCGTGCCGCGCTCCAGCAGCGGGGCCGCGTCGGAGAGTACCCCGGCCAGCCTGTCCAGCGTCTCCTCGTCCCGCTCCACGGCCTCCAGCACCGGGCCGGCCGCCGTCTCCCAGCGGCGGGCGACCGCGGCGGGGTCCTCCCCGGTGAGCAGCCCGGCAGCCTGCGCCGCCGCGCCGAGCGCGACCAGTTCGGCGGCCCGGGGCACCTGCACGGCCCGCCCCGACAGCCGCCGTACGGTCTGCTGCCAGGCCGTGCCCCGGGCGCCGCCGCCGATCAGCAGCAGGGGCGCCGACGGGTCGGCGTCCTCGTCGAGGACGAGGTCCAGCGCGGCCAGCAGGGAGTACACGGCGCCGTCGTAGGCGGCCTGCAGCAGCTGGCCGCCGGTGGTGTCGTGGCGCAGCCCGTGCAGCAGGCCGGAGGAGCGGGGGAGGTTCGGGGTGCGTTCGCCGTCCAGGAAGGGCAGCAGGGTCACGCCATGGCCGGGTTCCACGGCCTCCCGGTCCAGGCCCAGCAGGGCGGCGACCCGGTCCACGGCCAGCGTGCAGTTGAGCGTGCAGGCCAGCGGCAGCCAGTCGCCGCGCGCGTCGGCGAAGCCCGCCACCGTGCCGGTCGGGTCGGCGGGCCTGCGCTGCGTCACCGCGTACACCGTGCCCGAGGTGC
Source organism: Streptomyces fungicidicus (assembly GCF_003665435.1). Lineage (NCBI taxonomy): Bacteria > Bacillati > Actinomycetota > Actinomycetes > Kitasatosporales > Streptomycetaceae > Streptomyces > Streptomyces fungicidicus. Next base: position 1,062,010 of record NZ_CP023407.1, on the reverse strand, counting down.
CGAGGCTCATCACCGGCGTGCCCGGACGCACCCCGAGGCCCAGCGCGGCGGCGGCGTTGTCGCCGGTGCCGCACGCCACCAGGGTCCCCTTGGAGAACGGCAGTTCATGGCTGTCGCGGACGGTCCCGGCCACCTCGCCGGGACGCACCACGCGGGGCAGCAGCGCCGGGTCGAGGCCCACGTGCGCGAGGATCTCCTCGTCGTACGCCTCCGTGCCCGAGGCCCACCAGCCGGTGCCGGAGGCGTCGCCGCGGTCGGTCGTGCCCTGCCCGGTGAGCCGCTCGGTGAGGTAGTCGTGGGGGAGGCGCACCGCCCGGGTGGCGCGCACCGCCTCCGGCTCGTGCTCCGCCAGCCAGGCCCACTTGGTGACCGTGAAGGAGGCGGCCGGCACGCTTCCGGTGCGCTCGGCCCAGAACTTCGCGCCGCCCAGCTCCTCGATCAGCCTGTGGCCCTGCGGCGCGGAGCGGACGTCGTTCCACAGCAGCGCCGGGCGGACCGGCTCCCCGTGTCCGTCCAGGGTGACCAGGCCGTGCTGCTGCCCGCCGATCGACACCGCGGCGGCCTCGTGCGCGGCCTCGCCGCACTGGCGCAGCGCCTCGCACAGGGCGTCCCACCACTGACGGGGATCACTCTCCCGGCCCGCCCCCGAGGTCACCGTGTGCGGTGCCTGGCCGCTCGCGACGACCCGGCCGGTGGCCACGTCGACGACCAGTGCCTTGGTGGACTGGGTGGATGTGTCCACGCCGACGACGAGCGGACCCTCGGCTGCTGACATCGGTTTCTCCCTCTTCCGCGGCTCAGCGGGGTGTGTCTCTTCCCAGAAGTGCTCCTGCATACTAATTTGTAAACGGCCATGACGAAATAGCCTCAGCGAGCAAGGAGCCGCGGCATGAACTACCAGCCCACCCCCGAGGACAGGTTCACCTTCGGACTGTGGACCGTCGGCTGGCAGGGACGGGACCCCTTCGGTGACGCCACGCGGCGCGCCCTCGACCCGGTCGAGTCGGTGCGGCGGCTGGCCGAGCTGGGCGCCCACGGCGTCACGTTCCACGACGACGACCTCATCCCCTTCGGCTCCAGCGACAGCGAGCGCGAGGAGCACGTCAAGCGGTTCCGGCAGGCGCTGGACGACACCGGCATGAAGGTGCCGATGGCCACCACCAACCTGTTCACCCACCCGGTGTTCAAGGACGGCGGCTTCACCGCCAACGACCGCGACGTGCGCCGCTACGCCCTGCGCAAGACCATCCGCAACATCGACCTCGCGGTCGAGCTCGGCGCCGAGACCTATGTGGCCTGGGGCGGCCGCGAGGGCGCCGAGTCGGGTGGCGCCAAGGACGTGCGGGACGCCCTCGACCGCATGAAGGAGGCCTTCGACCTGCTCGGCGAGTACGTCACCTCCCAGGGCTACGACATCCGCTTCGCCATCGAGCCCAAGCCGAACGAGCCGCGCGGTGACATCCTGCTCCCCACCGTCGGCCACGCCCTGGCGTTCATCGAGCGCCTGGAGCGACCGGAGCTGTACGGCGTGAACCCCGAGGTCGGCCACGAGCAGATGGCCGGGCTGAACTTCCCGCACGGCATCGCGCAGGCGCTGTGGGCGGGCAAGCTGTTCCACATCGACCTCAACGGCCAGAACGGCATCAAGTACGACCAGGACCTCCGCTTCGGCGCGGGCGACCTGCGGGCCGCGTTCTGGCTGGTGGACCTGCTGGAGTCGGCCGGCTACAGCGGCCCGCGGCACTTCGACTTCAAGCCGCCGCGGACCGAGGACTTCGACGGGGTGTGGGCCTCGGCCGCCGGCTGCATGCGCAACTACCTGATCCTCAAGGAGCGTGCGGCGGCCTTCCGCGCCGACCCCGAGGTGCAGGAGGCGCTGCGCGCGTCCCGTCTGGACGAGCTGGCCCGGCCCACGGCGGCCGACGGTCTGCAGGCCCTGCTCGACGACCGGTCCGCCTTCGAGGAGTTCGACGTCGACGCGGCGGCGGCCCGTGGGATGGCCTTCGAGCGCCTGGACCAGCTGGCGATGGACCACCTGCTGGGCGCCCGGGGCTGAAACCGGGCGGCACGCGACCGGGCCGGCCGTGGGGCGATCCCGCGGCCGGCCCGGTCGCGCGGCGGTGCGCGCTCCGCACGGGGTACGCCGGACTCATGGCGCGGGTGCCCTGAGTCCGTATCAACTTCACTGCCGCGTCCTCGCGGACGGCCGGTGCGCGCGGCGAGCATGGTGCGCATGGCCACGCCACCCGTACCGCCCCGGCCGCCGGACGGCGGCAGCTTAGGACCGCCCCCGTACGGCGACACGCCGCCGCCCCGGCCTCCCGGCAGGGGCAGGAGCGCGCTCGTCCTGCTCGCCGCGTTCCTGGCCGTCGCCGCCGTGTCCCTGGTCGTCGTGCTGAGGGTCACGGGCGACGACGGCCCGCCGGACGGGCAGCCCGGCGGCCCCACCGCGCCCCGCGGCTGCTCCGTTCCGCTGCCGGGCATCCCCTCGGAGCTGCCCGGCGGTCTCCCCAGCCGGCTGCCGTCCGGTTTCCCCACAGACCTGCCGTCCGGGTTCCCGAGCGGCCTGGAGTCGCTCCTGCCTTCGCTGGGCGACCCGCCCTGATGACCGGGGCGCCCCCCGGTCACTCCCCGGCGGAACCCGTCGCCGAGGCCAGGGCGGTCGCCGGATCCCGGGAGGGGCCGCCCGCCGGGACCCACCGGCCGCGTTCCTCGCGGTAGGGCCACCAGCGGCCGTCGCGGCCCAGGCGCAGCTGGGCGGGCGCGCCGACGACCGTCCACCGGTTGGCCCGGTACCGCAGTTCCGGCCGTTCGTCCCCGTCCCAGGCCGACTCCAGGGCGGCACGCGCGCGTGCCAGGCGCTCGCCGTCCGGCGTCCACTCCTCGTCGAGCACCGCGAGCGCCGCCGCACCACCGTGCCGCCAGGCCCGTACGGCCACCGCCAGTCCTTCCCGGCCCCGCCCCGAGCCCTCGGCGAGCCGGTCCGCCACCGCGCGGCCCGGCTCCCCGTCGGCCAGCCGCACCGCGTCCCGCGCGACGGCCGCTTCCGGTTCCACGGGCTGCCGCCCGTGACCGTCCCCGAGCGCCTCCGCCAGCAGGCGGTGGGCCCGCACGGCGGTCCGGGCGGCCAGGAACTCCAGCGCGGCCGGGTCGATTCCGGCGCCGGGTTCCGCCTCCGTGTCCCACACCGGCGGAACCCCCGGCTCCGCGGGCAGCGCGGGAGCGTCCGGAAGCGACGGCAGGATGTCGCGGGCCGCGTACGCCTCGGCCGCGTCCACGCCCTCCGCACCCGCGGCCGGCCGCCCGGCGGACGCCCCGCTCCGTGTCCGGAGCGCCTCCCGCAGGGCCCGCTCACCACGCCCCCGCATCAGTAGCAGGACGAACGGGTCCTCGTCCAGCAGCCGGGCCACCTGGTAGCACAGCGCCGCCGTGTGGGCGCAGTGGTCCCAGGCGTCGCAGCCGCACTCCGGCTCCAGGTCGCCGATGCCCGGCAGCAGTTCGATGCCGGCCGGCTCCGCGTCCTCCACCAGCTGCGTCGGCATCTCCCCGTCGAGCAGCGCCGCGACGTGCCCGGCCCGCTCGACGGCCATGGCCAGGAAGCGTTCCCACTGCTCCCCGGACAGCTCCTGCAGCAGGACGTCCGCGCGGTGGGTTGTGCCGTCCCGGTCCCGTACGACCGCGGTGACACGCCCAGGCCGTACGGACACCGCGCCGACCGCTCCCGCGCGCGCCAGCCTGCGGCCCGCCTTGAGCTGCCCGTTGTCCAGCGCCGTGTCCTCCAGCGCCGTCAGCCAGGCCGTGCCCCACCAGGTCCGCGCGAATCCGCGTCCCGGCGCCGGCGGCAGCGCGGCGAAGGTGCGTTCCAGGTCGCCGCCGTCATCGTCGTACCGCTTCATCGCGGTCCCCCTCGCAGCTCGGTCAGGTCCGCCAGCTCGGCGTCCGTCAGTTCGGTGAACGCCGTTTCACCGGAGCCGAGCACCGCGTCGGCCAGTTCACGCTTGCGCTCCAGGAGGGCGGCGATACGGTCCTCGACGGTCCCCTCGGCGATGATGCGGTGCACCTGCACCGGCCGGGTCTGGCCGATCCGGTACGCGCGGTCCGTCGCCTGCGCCTCGACGGCCGGGTTCCACCAGCGGTCGTAGTGCACGACGTGCTCCGCGCGGGTGAGGTTCAGCCCCGTGCCCGCCGCCTTCAGCGACAGCAGGAAGACCGGCACCCCACCGTCCTGGAACCGGCGCACCATCGCCTCCCGCCCGGCGACCGGCGTGCCGCCGTGCAGGAACTGCGCCGGTACGCCCCGGGCGGTCAGATGCCGTTCCAGCAGCCGCGCCATCCGCACGTACTGCGTGAACACCAGCACCCCGGCGCCCTCGGTGAGGACCGTGTCGAGCAGTTCGTCCAGCAGCTCCAGCTTCCCGGACCGTCCGGCGACCACCGGCCGCTCCTCCTTGAGGAACTGCGCCGGGTGGTTGCAGATCTGCTTCAGGCCGGTCAGCAGCTTCACGATCAGTCCGCGGCGCGCGACGCCGTCGGCGCCGGCGATCTCGGCCAGCGCCTCGCGCACCACCGCCTCGTACAGCCCCGTCTGCTCGGGCGTGAGCGACACGGCGTGATCGGTCTCCGTCTTGGGCGGCAGCTCGGGCGCGATCCCCGGGTCCGACTTGCGGCGGCGCAGCAGGAACGGCCCCACCAGACGGGCCAGCCGTTCCGCCGCGGCCGGGTCCTGCCCGCTCTCCACGGCGTTCGCGTACCGCCGGCGGAAGGTGCCGAGCCGGCCCAGCAGCCCCGGAGTCGTCCAGTCGAGGATCGCCCAGAGCTCCGACAGGTTGTTCTCCACCGGTGTGCCGGTGAGCGCCACGCGGGCGCGTCCGCCGATGGAACGCAGCTGACGGGCGGTCGACGCGTACGGGTTCTTCACGTGCTGGGCCTCGTCGGCCACGACCAGCCCCCAGGGGACCCCGGCGAGCCGGGCGGCGTCCAGGCGCATGGTGCCGTACGTGGTGAGCACGAACTCGCCGTTTGCCAGGCCGTCCAGCGCCCGCCGGGTGCCGTGGAAGCGGCGCACCGGTGTGCCCGGAGCGAACCGTTCGATCTCCCGCTGCCAGTTGCCCATCAGGGAGGTCGGGCAGACCACGAGGGTGGGACCCGCCGACTCCGGGTCGGCCTGGCGGTGCAGATGCAGGGCGATCAGGGTGATGGTCTTGCCGAGCCCCATGTCGTCGGCGAGGCAGCAGCCAAGACCCAGGGAGGTGGTCCGGGCCAGCCAGGTCAGGCCCCGCCGTTGGTAGTCCCGCAGTGTGGCGGCGAGAGCGCCGGGCTGCTCGACGGGCTCCTGGGCCCCGGGGTCCGCGAGCCGGTCCCGCAGGTCCGCCAGCCATCCGGTGGGCCGCACCTCGATCCGGCTGCCGTCGACCTCCATGGAGCCGGTCAGGGCCGCGCCGAGCGCCTCGACCGGCGTGATCTTGTGGTCCTGGCGGGCCCGTGCCCGGGCCAGCTCCCGCGGATCCACCAGGACCCACTGGTCGTGCAGCCGCACCAGGGGGCGGTTCGCCTCGGCCAGCCGGTCCAGCTCCTCGCGCGTCAGCCGCCGGTCGCCCAGGGCGAACCACCAGTCGAAGGCGAGCAGCGCGTCCGCCGACAGGAAGGACGGCCCGTCCGCCGAGCCTGCCCGCCCAGGCCCGGACTCGTCGCCGGCGGGGCCGACCTGCGCGCGGGTGGTGAGCCCGCGGACCAGTTCCCTGGGCCAGTGCACGTCGACGCCCGCGCCGGCGAGCGCCCGGGCGCCCTCGCCGAGGAGGTCGGAGACCTCCTCCGCCACCAGGTCCACCGCGTCCGGCACCGCCGCCGACAGCAAGGGGGCGAGTGGCGCCCAGGCCCGCGCCGCTCGGCGCAGCGCGAGCAGCGCGTCCATCCGCGCGCCGGGCCCGAAGGCCGCGCCGGCGGCCCCGGCCCACACCTCGCCGGCGTCCGCGACGAGGGCGGGGTCGTGCACGCCGTGCATCTGCAGGACGGCCCGGAACGAGACGTCCGGGTCGTCCGCCGGGTTGCCTGCCGGGTCGTCCGCCGCGTCGGCCAGTCCGTGCACCTCGATGCGCAGCGACAGCCGCACGCCCGCGTCGTGGCCCGCGGCGACGCCGGCCGCCCAGGTCCGCAGACCGGGCAGCCGCTGGGGCCCGGGTGCCGCGAAGGCCGCCGTGCCGGTGACCAGCTGGGCGGCGGGGGAGCGGGGGAGGGTGTCGGCGACCGCGTCGAGGAACGCGCGCAGCAGCCGCTCGGGATCGGGCAGGCGCGGCGGCCCGGAGCCGTCCAGCGGCACCGCGTGCGCCTCGGGAGGCATCGCGGCGGCCAGCCGGCGGACCGCTTCGGCGTCCGCCGCGTCCAGCGGGCCGACGCGCCAGGCGTCGTGGTCGGCGGCGGAGAGTCCCGGCAGCAGCAGTCCGCGCGCCACCAGGTGGAGGGCGTGCACGGCGGCGGCGCCCCAGAACGAGGCGGCCCGGTGTCCCGCGCCGCCGGCACGCGCACGCGTGAGGAGCGGCAGCGCGGCACGCACGGGCAGCAGGGCGGCGGGCACCCGCACCGCCTCGACCCCGCCGCCGCGGGGAACGACGACGGTCAGGTCCTCGGCGGCCGCCCCGGCCACTTCGGGGGGAGCCGAGCCGTCCGGCCGCCAGAACGCGACGCGACCGGCGCGTGCGGGGTCTCCGGGTACGAAGACGACCGCCGAGTGGGCGAGTTCGGAAGGATCGGAGGAGCGTGCCGGGGGAGACGACTGCGCAGCGATGACAAGTCCTCAAACTTGACTAGTGAAGCCGGAGTCGCCGAGGGTACAGCACGGCCGGCGTCGGCCGGCTATGCCTGTGCCGTGAGCCGGGTCACCATGGGAACACGCGAGCCCCAGGCCATGGAGGCTCACGACAGGCTCCCGGAGACCTTAGGGGGCGCACCTCAGGGACGTCTCAGGGGCGCGGTCCGGAACTGCCGGAGGCGCGGGCCCGTTTTCACGGCAGAGAGCGGCAATGGCCGCGAAGGAGGCGACACTCATGTCGAAGAACGCCAAGATCGCCGCGGGGGGTGTGGCGGCCGGGCTCATCCTGCTCATCTGGCTGCCCTGGTGGGCCGCGCTCCTGATAGTCCTGGGAGTGCCGGCCGCCGCGTACCTCACCCTGGACCCCGCACAGCGGCGCCGGCTGCGCCGGGTCTCGCGCAAGGAGCTGGGCCGCTGAGGAGCTACGGCCTCACCGCCGCCCCGGAGCCCAGCGCGCAGGAGTCGACCACGTCGCCGTCCGCGGGCTCGCCGACCGTCCGGTCCGCGGGCGGCGCGACTCCGCGCTCCACCCAGGCGACCAGGGCGTCGAACGCCGAGCGGTAACACGGGAGGACCGGCCGCAGCCGGTCCGGATGACTGTCGTACAGCCCGTCGACGTGCGTGCCCTTGCGCACCGTGTAGTAGCGGTGCAGACGATCGCGTCCGCTCGACTCGATCATGCGGTCGTACACGTCGGAGTCGACGGACGCGGGCAGCAGCGCGTCCAGGTCGCCGTGCAGGGTGATCAGCGGCCGGCCGATCCGCCCGGTGAGCGCCACGCGCTCCACGGCGCGGTGCACGGAGGCGGGACGGGAGGCGTAGTCGTAGACGGCGTCGGAGGGACACGGCGCCAGGACCTGCTCGAGCGTCGAACCGGCGGAGGCGCCGGGACAGCCGGGGTCGTAGTCCGGGTCGAACTCGGCGCGGTAGATCTTCTGGGTGACCCCCCAGTAGGCCTTCGCGTGGTACGGCCAGAGGAACTCGGACCCGCGGGCGAAGCCGGCCTCGTACATGTCCTCGTCGGTGGCCGCGCCGGACGTCCACGCCACCGCCACCGGCAGGGAGAGCAGCGGGTGGCGCCCTCCGGCGGCCCACAGGGTGCCCTCCCAGTCCACCCCGCCGTCGTAAAGCTCCGGGTGGTTCTCCAGCTGCCAGCGGGTGAGGTAGCCGCCGTTGGAGACACCGGTCATGTACGTGCGGCGCGGGGCGTGCCCGTAGCGCTGGGCCACCGCCTGCCGGGCCGCCCGGGTGAGCTGCGTGGTCCGCGCGTTCCACTCGGCGACCGCGTCACCGGGCCGCTCGCCGTCACGGTGGAAGTCGGGGCCGCTGTTGCCCTTGTCGGTCGACGCGTAGGCGAAGCCCTGGGCCAGCACGTGATCGGAGACCGCCTTGTCGGTCGCGTACTGCTTGCGGTTGCCGGGTGCGCCGGTGACGACCAGCCCGCCGTTCCAGCGGTCGGGCAGCCGGATCACGAACTGCGCGTCGTGCCCCCAGCCGTGGGTGTCGTTGAAATGGGAGGAGTCCGGGAAGTAGCCGTCGATCTGCACCCCGGGCACCCCGGAGGGCGACCTGGTGGCCGCCGCGGTCAGTCCCGTCTGGTCGGCCATGTCGGTGTACCGAGTGCCGGCCAGCCCCGCGGTGGTGAGATCGGACAGACAGGCGTCGCGCTGACGGGCGGCGCCGGGCACCCGTAACCGGTCCTGGCGCGCGCAGTGACCGTCCCCGGCCGCACCGGCCGGGGAGGGAGCGGTGAGAACGGCGGCGGCGAGGGCGGCGACGAGCAACGGAACGCCACGGGAGGGGCGCATGACTGCCTCCGGGAGGACGAGCGGCGGAAAAAAGGGGTGCGGCGCGGAACCGCCCCACGGTGAGGGCCCGCCCCCGCCGTCACCGACGGGCCGGCGCCCCCTGGACGACGCCCGCCCGTGGGAAGTCAGCGCACGCCCACGTCCCTTACCCCAGGCCGCCCGGACTCACAGCGGACGTACCGCCATCTGGTCGAGCGCCTCCAGAAGACCCGGCAGCTCCGGTCCCCGGCCGACCGGGAGGACTTCGCCGGGTTCGTCGTCGAGCAGGACGAACGCGATGTCGTCCGTCCGGGCCACCAGCGACCAGCCGGGCCCGTCGGCGCGAAGGGTGCGCGCGCCGCCCGGTGCGAAGGACGAGCGGACCCGGCCGAGCGGCGGCGGCGAGTCGACGTACGCCCGCGCCTCCGCGAGCACGCGGCGGATGCCGCCGTGGCGCGGCTGCCCGTCCCGGCGGGCGTCCTCCTCCTCGCCCGTCCGGGCGTCTCCGTCCCCGGCCTTCACGTCGTCCCCGGCGGACTCCCCGGCGCCGTCCGCCGCCGGGGCCGGACCGCCGGGCGCCGGGAACGCCGCATCGTCGACCTGCTCCCGCCAGACCGCCCACTGCAGCGCGATCTCGTCCGCCCCCAGCCGGCGCTGGGCGGGGCCCCAGAGCCCGGCGTCCGGGGGCGTCAGCGGGGGCCCGTCCGCGGCGTCGGGAGCGGGATCGTGCGGCGCGGGCACGTTCGGCGCCGCGACGGCCACCGCGAGCGGCCAGCCCGGCAGCGCGGCGACGACCGTGCGCTCGTCCGGCGACAGGTCCTGTTCCATGCCGCAGTCCCAGGACGCGATCGCGACGGCGACCAGGGAGACGTCGTCGACGACGACCGTCCACCGGGCGCCCTCGCCGTCCTGGCCGAGCACCAGCCCGTACCCGTCGGCGAGAGGCGGCAGGCCGAGCGACGCGCACGCCTCCGGGTAGTCGTCGCCCAGCACGCTCGGGAACTTCGCCGGCGTCAGCAGCGCCGCGGTGAGCACATAGAGCGCGTCGTCCGCGGCGGCGACGGCTTCCTCGTCCGTCCCGGCCATCCCAGCCTCCCGATCGGTTCGTCCACCGGCGCGCACCCTATGCCGACCCGAAGCCGCTTGTCACGACCCCCGCAGCCGTGCCCGGAGCTGCAGGTTTCCGCCCGGACGGGGCGAATCGGCCAGGCGCCGGAAGCGGCTCAGGCGGCCGGAAGCCCCAGCAGCGCCCGCGCGACGGTCCCCGGCGACTCGTGCCGCTCCCGCGCGAGCGCGACGACCGCCCGGCACGCCAGCTCGTTCACCCCGAACGACAGCGCCTCCGGCGACACCCAGCCGGCCGCCTCGTCGATCCGGTCCTGATCGTCCTCCGCGCAGGCCGAGACGTACGCCGCGGCGGCCTCGAAGATGTTGTGCGGACGTTCCTCGCGCCGGGTCCGCTCACCCGCGCGCAGACTGCCGGCCACTCTGCTCCCGATCCCCCGGACCCTTTCCCACATGAGCTCCACCTTTCCCCCAGCACGGTTGCCCTCACATACCGTTCATCTCCTGCCACTCAACGTAGAGTTGAAGCTCCGACGGCATAAGGGGGCGGCGCGGTGCGACGCTACGAACGGCTGGAACGCATCCGGCGGATGGATCCCCACCGGGAGGCCACCGAGATCTACCGGCTCAGTGCCGCGTACGAGTTCCCCTGGGACTACACCCGCTCCCTGGAACTGGCCCTCTACCGCACCTACGCCGTCCCCCGGATCGGCCGGCTGCTCGCCACGACGGCGGAGCTCACCGACCGGTCCCAGAAGCGCTACGACGACACCTCGCTCCTCCTGGACGCCGTCGTCGAGCACGGATTCGGCAGCGTCCTGGGCAGGACCGCGATCCGCCGCGTCAACCGGATGCACCACGCCTACGACATCCCCGACGACGACATGCGGTACGTCCTGTGCACGTTCGTGGTGATGCCCAAGAGGTGGATCGACGCCTATGGCTGGCGCAGGCTGTCGCGGCACGAGACCGTCGCCGGCGCCGTCCACTACCGCACCCTCGGACAGCACATGGGCATCAAGGACATCCCCGGGACCTACGAGGAGTTCGAAAGCTGCCTGGACGCCTATGAGGAGGCCCACTTCGCCTGGGACGAGGGCGCGCGACGGGTCTCCGACGCCACGCTCGACCTCATGGCCTCCTGGTATCCGCGCCCCCTCGCCCCCGTGCTGCGCACCGCCACGCTCGCGCTGCTCGACGAACCCCTGCTGCGCGCGTTCCGCTACACCCCGCCGAGTGCGGCCACCCGCGCGTGGGTGCGCCGCGCGGTACGGCTGCGGGGCCGGGCGGTAAGGCTGCTGCCGCCGCGGGACACCCCGCACTTCGCCCGGCAGAACCGGGAGATCAGGAGCTACCCGGACGGCTACCGGCTGGCGGACCTGGGCACCAGCCCCGTACCGGGACTGCGGGGCTGCCCGGTACGGCACCCCGACCGGGCGCCCGGCACCTGACCGGCGGCTCAGTCCGCGCGGGCCGCCAGGGCCACGAACCGGCTGTCCTCGTCGGCGTACGAGGTCATGCGCCAGCCCGAACGTGACAGCAGCGCGCGGAGGTTCGGCTCCGCGCGGAGGTCGTCCGGGGTGAGCGTGCGGCCCTGCCGGGCGGCGAGCGCCGCGCGGCCGATCGGATGGAACAGGGCGAGCACGCCACCGGGGCGCACCACCCGCGCGATCTCCCGGAGGTTCCCGGCCGGGTCGGGCAGATGGGCGATCAGGCCCGCCGCGAACACGGCGTCCAGCGAGGAAGCGCGCAGCGGCAGCGCGGCGACGTCGGTCAGCAGCAGCGCACCGTCGCGGTCCCGCCCGGCCCGTGCCGCCTCCCGCAGCATGGCCGGGGTCAGGTCCGCGCCGAGCACCACACCCGAGGGCCCCACGGCCGCGCGCAGCGCCGGCAGGGCCCGCCCGGTGCCGCAGCCCGCGTCGAGCACCCGGTCGCCCTCGCGCAGTCCGATCCCGGCGACCGCGGCCGCGTAGGCCGGGCCGTCGTCGGGGAAGCGGCGGTCCCAACCGGCCGCCCGCGCGGTGAAGAACTCCTGGACGTGCGTGTGGTCGTCGCTCATGCTCCGCATGATTCCTCACCGGGACGGCCGGCACCCGTCGTGCCGTGCGGCGCACGCGAGCGCGGCCCCGTGGGACGACCGCGGGGCTGCCGCACCCGCCCGGCTGTCAGTCCGCGACGCCCTTTTCCGCCACCACCTTCTCGACCGTCACGCGGACGAGGAGCTCACCGGGCACGGCGTTGCGCGCCCCGAACTCCTCGGCCCGGTCCTCGCCCATGTACCGCGCGCCGATCAGTGTGGCCCAGTGCCGGAGTTCCCCGGGGTCCTCCGAGAGCCGGGCCCGGCCCTGCAACACCACGAAGCCGAACGGCGGCCGGTCGTCGTCCACACAGAGGGCGGCCCGCCCGTCACGTGCCAGATTGCGCCCCTTGACGGTCCCCTTACCGGTGTTGAACACCACGTCGCCCCCGTCCACCAGGAACCAGACCGGCGCCACGTGCGGGCTGCCGTCGGCGCGGACGGTGGACAACTTGGCGGTGCGGGTTCCGTACGAGCAGAACTCCCGCCACTCTTCCTCGGTCATCTTGTGTCCCATGGCTTCCATCCTCCTTGCCCGGCGCCCTGTCGTGGGGAAGGCTGGCGCGGGGACCCTCCCGAATGGAGGGGACGGCACACGGGGAAGACCACCGAAGGACCACGGAAAGACCACGGAAAGACCACGGGGAAGACCAGGGGGAGATTCACGACATGGGGCAGAACCAGGGACTCGACTGGCTGCTGGACGACCTGACCCAACGCGTCGAACACGTACGGCACGCACTGGTCCTGTCCAACGACGGGCTGGTGACGGGCGCGAGCACGGGGCTGCGCCGCGAGGACGCGGAACACCTCGCCGCCGTGTCGTCCGGACTGCACAGCCTCGCCAAGGGTTCGGGACGTCACTTCGGCGCGGGTGGGGTGCGCCAGACGATGATCGAGTTCGACGACGCGGTCCTCTTCGTCACGGCGGCCGGCACCGGCAGCTGTCTGTGCGTGCTCAGCGCGGCCGAGGTCGACATCGGCCACATCGCCTACGAGATGACGCTGCTGGTCAACCGGGTCGGCGAGCACCTGGACGTGGACGCCCGGCGGCCGGAGCCCGGCAGGGAGCTCTGACCAGCGTGTTCGTCCCGGGCTGAGGAGTTTTCCACAGGCTCGCCACGGAGAGTGACGGAGCGGCTACGGTTCTTCCGGCGGGCGCACCAGGCGTCCACCGCCCACACTCCACGGGGGAGACGGACATGTCCGCACCGCGCACCACCGCGCACGACGCGACCACCACACGTGAACCGGGCCTCGACGGCGGCGGAGACGGGCCGGGCGAGCGGGTTGTGGGCACCACGGAGGGTGCAGCCCTCCTCGGCGTGCCGAAGGCCCGTTTCACCCGGCTGGCGAGACTGGGACTGCTGGTGCCGACCGGGTTCCGCGTAAACCGCCACCACGCCGTGGTCTGGCTCTATCAGGCGGAGGAACTGCTCCTGTTCGCCTCCGACGAAGGCAACGCGTCCCTGCTGACGGGGCGCACGCCCGGGAACCTCCGGGGCCTGCTCGACACCGGCGTCGACCTGCGACCGCGCAACTGGCGCTCTCGGCGGCTGGGCCTCATGCTCCGCCGGGCCGACGGCCCCTGGGCCCGCGCCGGGGCCGTGGCGTCGCTGCTCGGTCCCCCGCACGTGGCGGAAGCCGTCAGGGACCCCCACGACCGCCGCCACCTCGACCGGTTCCGCCGGCCGCCGCCGTTCCAGGGCGCGCCCGGCTCCCCGGCGGCGGGCCTGGCGGAAGAACTCATGACCGCCCAGGACCCGGACGAGGTCGCCTGGCTGCAGGCCGATCTGGCACGGCTGACGGAGGAGGCGCGGGCCCACCGGCCGGCACCCCGCGGTCCGCTCGGCCGGTGACGGCGCGGAGCCCGGTGACCTACAGCGCCCGGAACAGCCCCTCCTGGACGACGGACACCAGCATCCGGCCCTCCAGGTCGTAGATCCGGCCCCGGGCCAGGCCCCGCCCGCCCGTGGCGATCGGCGACTCCTGGTCGTACAGGAACCACTCGTCCGCGCGGAACGGGCGGTGGAACCACATCGCGTGGTCCAGCGACGCCATGTCGAAGCCGCGCGGCCCCCACAGCGGCTCCACCGGGATCCGCACGGCGTCCAGGAGGGTCATGTCACTGGCGTAGGTCAGGGCGCAGGTGTGCACCAGCGGATCGTCGCCGAGCGGGCCGACCGCGCGCATCCACACCGCGCTGCGCGGCTCGGCGCCCTCGACCTCGTCGGGGTCCCAGCGCAGCCGGTCCACATAGCGGATGTCGAAGGGCTGCCGGCGCGCCATCCGCTCCAACTGCTCCGGCAGCGCGCCCAGATGCTCCCGGATCTCGTCCGTGACCGTCGGCAGCGACCCGGGGTCGGGGACCTTGCGGGCAGGCGGCAGCTGGTGCTCGAAACTCCCCTGCTCGGGCTTGTGGAAGGAGGCGGTGAGATTGAAGATCGTGCGGCCCTGCTGCACCGCGGTGACCCGTCGGGTGGTGAACGACCGGCCGTCCCGCACCCGTTCCACCTGGTACACGATCGGCACCCCGGGCCTGCCGGGACGCAGGAAGTACGCGTGCAGCGAGTGCACGGGACGGTCGCCGTCCGTGGTGCGGCCGGCGGCGACCAGTGCCTGGCCGGCCACCTGGCCGCCGAAGACCCGCTGGAGGGACTCCTGCGGACTGCGGCCACGGAAGATGTCGACCTCGATCCGCTCCAGGTCGAGCAGGGCGACGAGGCTCTCGGCCGGGTTCGTCATGGGTGGGGTTCTCCTGAGTTCACAACTGGCCGACATCGGTGACCCGGACGACCGCGCGGCCCTCCGCGTCGGAGGCGGTGAGGTCGACCTCGGCGCTGATGCCCCAGTCGTGGTCGCCGCTCGGGTCGTCGAAGATCTGCCGGACCCGCCACAGCGCGTTCTCCGGCTCCTCCTCGATCAGGAGGAGCTTCGGCCCGCGGGCGTCGGGGCCGGTCCCGAGTTCCTCGTACTCGTCCCAGTACTTGTCCATCGCGTCACCCCAGGCGCCGGCGTCCCAGCCCGCGTCGGAGTCCAGTCCGCCCAGCTCGTCCAGCTGGTCGAGCGCGGCGAGCTCGACCCGGCGGAACATGGCGTTGCGGACCAGGACGCGGAAGGCGCGCGCGTTCGCGGTGACCGGCTTGACCTGGTCGGCCCTCTCCTGCGCCTCCTCCGCCGTCATCTCCTCCGGGTTGGCCAGCTGCTCCCACTCGTCCAGCAGGCTGGAGTCGACCTGGCGCACCGTCTCGCCCAGCCAGGCGATCAGATCCTCCAGGTCCTCGGACTTCAGGTCGTCCGGGACGGTGTGCTCCAGCGCCTTGTACGCGCTCGCGAGGTAGCGCAGCACGATGCCCTCGGTGCGGGCGAGCTCGTAGTGGGACACCAGCTCCGTGAAGGTCAGCGCCCGCTCGTACATGTCCCGGATCACCGACTTCGGCGACAGCGGATGGTCACCGACCCACGGGTGGCTCCTGCGGTAGGTGTCGTACGCGTGGAAGAGCAGCTCCTCCAGCGGCTTCGGGTAGGTGACGTCCTGGAGCCGCTCCATGCGCTCCTCGTACTCCACCCCGTCGGCCTTCATCGCGGCGACCGCCTCGCCCCGCGCCTTGTTCTGCTGGGCGGCGAGGATCTGGCGGGGATCGTCCAGCGTGGACTCCACCACGGACACCATGTCCAGCGCGTACGACGGCGACTCCGGGTCCAGCAGCTCGAACGCGGCCAGGGCGAACGTGGACAGCGGCTGGTTGAGCGCGAAGTCCTGCTGCAGGTCCACGGTGAGGCGGACGATCCGGCCCTCGGCGTCGGGCCGGTCGAGCTTCTCGACGATGCCGCCGTCGAGGAGCGAGCGGTAGATGGCGATCGCCCGCCGGATGTGCCGCAACTGCTGCTTGCGCGGCTCGTGGTTGTCCTCCAGCAGCCGTCGCATCGCCTCGAAGGCGTTGCCGGGCCGGGCGATCACCGACAGCAGCATGGTGTGGGTGACCCGGAAGCGGGAGTTCAGCGGCTCCGGCTCAGAGCCGATGAGCTTCTCGAAGGTCTGCTCGCTCCAGGCGACGAAACCCTCGGGCGCCTTCTTGCGCACCACCTTGCGGCGCTTCTTCGGGTCGTCCCCGGCCTTGGCCAGGGCCTTCTCGTTCTCGATGACGTGCTCGGGCGCCTGCCCCACCACGAAGCCCTCGGTGTCGAAGCCGGCACGGCCGGCGCGGCCCGCGATCTGGTGGAACTCACGGGCCCGCAGCGTGCGCACCCGACTGCCGTCGTACTTGGTCAGCGCCGTGAACAGCACCGTGCGGATGGGGACGTTGACGCCCACGCCCAGCGTGTCCGTGCCGCAGATGACCTTCAGCAGACCGGCCTGCGCCAGCTTCTCCACCAGCCGCCGGTACTTGGGCAGCATGCCGGCGTGATGCACCCCGATGCCGTGCCGCACGTAGCGGGACAGATTGCTGCCGAACTTGGTGGTGAAGCGGAAGTTGCCGATCAGCTCTGCGATCCTGTCCTTCTCCTCGCGCGTGCACATGTTGATGCTCATCAGCGCCTGCGCCCGCTCCACCGCCTGCGCCTGTGTGAAGTGCACGATGTAGACCGGCGCCTGCCGGGACCCGAGCAGATCCGTGAGCGTCTCGGTGAGCGGCGTGTACCGGTACTCGTAGGACAGCGGCACGGGCCGGGTCGCCGAGCGGACCACGCTGGTGGGGCGGCCGGTACGGCGGGTGAGGTCCTTCTCGAAGAAGGAGACGTCGCCGAGCGTCGCCGACATCAGCACGAACTGGGCCTGGGGCAGTTCGAGGAGGGGGATCTGCCAGGCCCAGCCGCGGTCCGGTTCCGCGTAGAAGTGGAACTCGTCCATCACGACCTGGCCCACGTCGGCGTCCTTGCCGTCGCGCAGCGCGATCGACGCCAGTACTTCGGCGGTGCAGCAGATCACCGGGGCGTCGGCGTTGACCGACGCGTCGCCGGTGAGCATGCCGACGTTCTCCGTGCCGAAGATCTTGCACAGCTCGAAGAACTTCTCCGACACCAGCGCCTTGATGGGCGCCGTGTAGAAGGTGACCTCGTCGCGCGCCAGGGCGGCGAAGTGCGCGGCCGCCGCGATCATGCTCTTGCCGGAGCCCGTCGGCGTCGACACGATCACGTTCGCCCCGGAGACCACCTCGATCAGCGCCTCCTCCTGGTGGGGGTAGAGCGTGAGACCGCGATCCTGTGCCCACGACTCGAAGGCTTCGTACAGGGCGTCGGGGTCGGCGGTCGGAGGCAGCTGATCGATGAGGGTCACGCCCCCATCTTGCCTGTCCGGCCGCCCGATGGGGGAATCGGCTGCGGAGTCGAAGATCGCGAACGCTACGCTGTGTCGCCGGCGGGGCGTGAGCGCGGCCGGTCAACTGGACAGCGGCGAACGAGGAATGGGGCGGGCGACGGCGATGATGGGACCAGCGCACTCACTGTCGGGCGCCGCGGCCTGGCTCGGGGTCGGTGCGGCGGCGGCCGCGGCCGGACACCCCATGCCCTGGCCGGTGCTCCTGGCCGGCGCCCTGATCTGCGCAGGCGCCGCACTCGCCCCGGACCTGGACCACAAGGCGGCCACCATCTCGAGGGCCTTCGGCCCGGTCTCCCGCTGGCTGTGCGAGATCGTCGACAAGCTGTCCTACGCCGTCTACAAGGCCACCAGGAAGCCGGGCGACCCCCGTCGCTCCGGCGGGCACCGCACGCTCACCCACACCTGGCTGTGGGCGGTGCTGATCGGCTCCGGCACGGCGGTCCTGGCGATAACCGGCGGCCGCTGGGCGGTGCTGGCGATCCTCTTCGTGCACATGGTGCTGGCCATCGAGGGCCTGCTGTGGCGGGCGACGCGGGGTTCCAGCAGCGACGTCCTGGTGTGGCTGCTGGCGGCGACCAGCGCCTGGATCCTCGCGGGCATCCTGGACCAGCCGGGCAGCGGCGCCGACTGGCTGTTCACCGAGCCGGGCCAGGAGTACCTGTGGCTGGGCCTGCCGATCGTGCTGGGCGCGCTGGTGCACGACATCGGGGACGCGCTGACCGTCTCCGGCTGCCCGATCCTGTGGCCGATACCGGTGGGCCGCAAGCGCTGGTACCCGGTGGGGCCGCCGAAGGCCATGCGGTTCCGGGCCGGCAGCTGGGTGGAGCTGAAGGTGCTGATGCCGGTGTTCATGCTGCTGGGCGGGGTGGGCTGCGCGGCGGCGCTCAACGTGATCTGAGGGCGCCCCGGGCCCCGGGCTCAGCCGGCGGCGTCACCGCCGTACCGCCGCTCGAAGCGGGCGACGCGGCCCTCGGTGTCCACGGTCCGGGCCTTGCCCGTGTAGAAGGGGTGACTCTCCGACGAAATCTCCACCTCCACCACCGGGTAGGTCTCGCCGTCGTCCCACTCGATGGTCTGCTCGCTGGTCGCGGTGGACCGGGTGAGGAAGGCGTAACCCGCGGCGCGGTCACGGAAGACGACCGGGTGGTAGTCGGGGTGCTTGTCCTGCTGCATGCATGCTCCTCGGGCGACTCGGGCCGGGCGCGGTCAGCCGGGCAGGTTGTCCTCGTCGACGACGTGCACGGCGGCCTCCTCGGCGGAGGCGGCCGCGCCGTCGATGCCGACGTCCATGGCGACCAGGGCCTCCTCCTCGTCCTCGTGCGCTCCTTCGTCGGGGGCCACCAGCCGTCCGGAGCGGGCGGCGCCGACCTCGTTGTCCAGGAGTTCCCCGTCGGTGCCGGAGGAATCACCGATGCCGTCGCCGTCGGAGGCGGCCGGATCGGGCAGCTCCTCGGCGAGCCGCTGGTCCAGCGTCTCGCCCTCGTGGCGCTCCGCCGCCGTCACGCCGTAGTGCTCCACGGCCCAGGGCCGCTCCGGAGGGGAATAGCCCCGGTCCAGGGGGTCGGCGACGCCGTCGTTCTCCAGGGTGTCCTCGGCGTCGAGCAGTCCGGCGTCGTCCTGAACCTCGGACCCGTCGGGCTGGTAGACATCGTCTCCCCAACCGTCGGCGCTGTTCACGACTACCTCCAGAGAGTGGGGACGGGCCCTCTCCCGCCACGGCCCGCGCCGGGCCACCAGTACGGGGCACCGGCGCCGCCCGCGCTCTGTCCGCGGGGACTCCGGGAGCTCCCCGGGCCGGTGCCTGACTCCAGCCTTCCACCGGATCTCCTCACCGCGCAACGGCACACCCCCCAGCCGCACACGTCCCGGCCCCCGCCCGGACCGGCACCCCCGCAGCGGTTGGCGACGGGGCCGGGCGCCGAGCCCGTGGTCAGGCGCTGCCCTCGTCGGCCCCGTCACGCCGGGCGTGCCGGCCCGCCTCGCCACCGCAGGCCGGGCCCTCCCGGGCGCCTCGCCCTCACGATGCCGGGACGGCCACGCCCACCCTGCCGCCGGCAGACGGCGGCAGGATGGGCGTCGCCCGCTCCGGGCCGTCGGAGCGCGGCGGTGTGCGCCGCCACGGCAGCGGGGGGCCCGCTCGGCCGGGATCGTCCGGCCGCCCCGGAGGGCGCCGCCGCGGAGGGCCGGCCCCGCCCCGGCGGTGCCGCGGGCTCACCCGTGCCAGGACCGCCACAGCGCCGCGTACGCCCCGTCCGCCGCGACCAGCTCGTCGTGGCTGCCCAGTTCGCTGATGCGGCCGTCCTCCACCACGGCGATGACGTCCGCGTCGTGGGCGGTGTGCAGACGGTGCGCGATGGCGACGACCGTCCGGCCGTCCAGCACCCGGGCCAGGGAGCGTTCCAGGTGACGCGCCGCGCGCGGGTCGAGCAGCGAGGTCGCCTCGTCCAGGACCAGCGTGTGCGGGTCGGCCAGCACCAGCCGGGCCAGCGCGATCTGCTGCGCCTGGGCCGGGGTGAGCGGGAACCCGCCGGAACCGACCTCGGTGTCCAGCCCCTCGCCGAGCGCACGCGCCCAGTCGTCGGCGTCGACCGCCCCGAGCGCCGCCCACAGCTCGGCGTCCCCGGCGTCCGTCCTGGCGAGCCGCAGATTGTCGCGAAGGGAGCCCACGAAGACGTGGTGCTCCTGGTTGACCAGGGCCACATGCGTGCGCACCCGCTCGGCGGTCATCCGGGACAGTTCGGCGCCGCCCAGGGTGACCCGCCCG
This sequence comes from Streptomyces fungicidicus, assembly GCF_003665435.1. Lineage (NCBI taxonomy): Bacteria > Bacillati > Actinomycetota > Actinomycetes > Kitasatosporales > Streptomycetaceae > Streptomyces > Streptomyces fungicidicus. The sequence goes on along the minus strand of NZ_CP023407.1, from coordinate 1,042,192 downwards.
TCCCGGGGCGCGTAGATCCCGGCGAGCAGCCGGCCCAGGGTCGACTTGCCCGCGCCCGAGGGGCCGACCAGCGCCAGCCTGGTCCCCGGGGCGACATCGAGGGACACCTTGCGCAGCACGTCCACCCCCTCCAGGTAGCCGAAGTGCACCTCGTCCGCGTGCACCCGGCGGCCCTCGGGGGCCAGCGCGGCGTCACCGGCGTCCGGCTCGATGTCCCGGACTCCGACCAGCCGGGCCAGCGACACCTGCGCCACCTGCAGTTCGTCGTACCACCGCAGGATCAGCCCCACCGGGTCGACGAGCATCTGCGCGATCAGCGCGCCGGTGGTCAGCTGGCCGACACCGATCCAGCCCCGCAGGACGAACACCCCGCCGATCATCAGCACCGAGGCGAGCACGATGACGTGCGTGACGCTGACGACGGGGAAGAGCACCGACCGGAGCCAGAGCGTGTAGCGCTCCCAGGCCGTCCACTCCCTGACCCGCTGGTCCGACAGGGCCACCCGGCGCGCGCCCAGGCGGTGCGCCTCCACGGTCCGTCCCGCGTCCACGGTCTCGGCGAGCGAGGCCGCGACGGCGGCGTACCCGGCGGCCTCCGAGCGGTAGGCGGACGGCGCCCGCCGGAAGTACCAGCGGCAGCCCGCCACCAGCAGCGGCACGGCGAGCAGCACCGCCGGAGCCAGTTCGGGCGCCGTCACCACGAGTCCGCCCAGCAGCAGCACCGCCCACACCACGCCGATGGCCAGCTGCGGCACGGCCTCGCGCATGGCGTTGCCGAGCCGGTCGATGTCGGTGGTGATCCGCGACAGCAGATCACCCGTGCCCGCACGCTCCAGCACGCCCGGCGGCAGCCCGACCGACCGCACCAGGAAGTCCTCGCGCAGATCGGCCAGCATCCGCTCGCCGAGCATCGCCCCGCGCAGCCGGACCTGCCGGACGAACACCGCCTGGACGGTCAGGGCGACCACGAACAGCGTGGCGGTGAGCCCCATGTGCAGCTCCCGCTCCGGGTCCTGGACCCGTTCCACCAGTCCGCCCAGCAGAGCGGGGCCCACCATCGACGCGAGCACGGCGACCGTGTTCACGGTGATCAGCAGCACGAAGGCCCGGCGGTGTCTGCGCAGCAGCTCCGCCACGTAGGCGCGGACCGTCGCGGGGGCTCCCACGGGCAGCGTGCCGGACGCGGTCGGTGCCGCCGGGTCGTAGGCCGGTGGCGCCACGCCGATCATGCCGTCTCCTCGATCTCTCGCAGTTCTTCCAGTCCGTCCAGCCGGTGCAGGACGCCGTCCTCGCGGGGGGCGCCCGCCGTGTCCGGAACCCCGGCGAGCGCGGCCTCGTCCTCGGTCTCGCGTGTCACCACGGCCCGGTACCGGGGCTCGGTGCGCAGCAGTTCGCGATGGCCGCCGGCCGCCGCGACGGTGCCGTCGTGCAGGAACACCACGTGTTCAGCGCGGTCCAGCAGGAGCGGGGACGAGGTGAACACCACGGTGGTGCGACGCGTCCGCAGGGCGCGCACCCCCTGGGCGATCCGCGCCTCGGTGTGCGAGTCGACGGCCGAGGTCGGCTCGTCCAGGACGAGCACCTCCGGGTCCGTGACCAGCGACCGGGCCAGCGCGAGCCGCTGGCGCTGTCCGCCGGACAGGGACCGTCCGCGTTCGGTGATCCGGGCGTCCATCGGGTCGTCGGCGCCGAGCGATCCCTGCACCAGTGCCGCCAGCACGTCCCCGCACTGCGCGGCCTCCAGCGCGTCGCGCGGAGCGACCGCGCCGGACGCGGGCACGTCGAGGAGTTCCCGCAGGGTGCCGGAGAGCAGCACCGGATCCTTGTCCTGCACCAGGACGGCCCGGCGGGCGGAGTCCAGCGGCAGTTCGTCGAGCGGCACCCCGCCGAGCAGCGCCGAGGTGCCCTTGTCCGCCGCGTGCCCGCCGAGCCGTTCGGCCAGCCGTCCCGCCGCGTCGGGGTCGCCGCACACGACGGCGGTGAACCGGCCGGCGGGGGCGAGCAGACCGGTCGCCGGGTCGTACAGGTCCCCGGCCGGTGTCTCCGCGGCGCGCGACCCCCCGGTGTCCGTGGCCCGGGCCAGCGACAGCACCCGCGCGGCCCGCTTGGCCGAGGGGCGGGAGAAGGAGTACGCCATCGCGATCTCCTCGAAGTGCCGCAGCGGGTAGGTGAGCACCATCACCGAGCTGTACACGGTGACCAGTTCGCCGACGCCGATCCGGCCCTCGCGGGCGAGACGGACGCCGTACCAGACCACCGTGATCAGCAGGAGCCCCGGCAGGAGCACCTGGACGGCGGCGATCAGGGACCACATGCGCGCGCTGCGCACGGCGGCGTGGCGGACCTCCTGGGATGCGCGGCGGTAGCGGTCGAGGAACAGTTCCTCGCCGCCGATGCCGCGCAGCACCCGCAGCCCGGCGACGGTGTCCGAGGCGAGCTCGGTGGCCCGCCCTGCCTTCTCGCGCTGGGTGTCCGCCCGCCGGGTGGCGCGGGGCAGCAGCGGCAGCACCGCGACCGCCAGGACGGGCAGCCCCACGGCGACGACGACACCGAGGTCCGGCTCGTAGACGACCAGGCCCACGCAGACCAGCACGATGGTGACCGCCGCCGCGGTGAACCGCGAGAGCGCCTCCACGAACCAGCCGATCTTCTCGACGTCCCCGGTGGACACCGCCACGACCTCCCCCGCGGCGACGCGCCGGGTCAGCGCCGAGCCCAGCGTCGCGGCCTTGCGGGCCAGCAGCTGCTGGACGCGGGCCGCGGCGGTGATCCAGTTGGTGATGGCGGCACGGTGCAGGAAGGTCTCACCGATCGCGTTGCCCGCGCAGGCCAGTGCCAGCAGGCCGCCGGCCAGCGCGAGCCGGCCGCCGGAGCGGTCGACCGCGGCCTGGACCGCGACGCCGACGCAGAACGGCAGCGAGGCGACGGAGGCGAAGTGCAGCAGGCCCCAGGCCAGCGACTTGAGCTGCCCGGACAGCTGATTCCGGAAGAGCCACCACAGGAATCGGGGACCCGAGCGCGCGTCTGGCACACCGGGGTCGGGAAACGGAAGGTCTTGGATCTGCATGTCGTCCCAGTGGCTCGGGTCAGGGGGCGGCGGAAGCGGTGGGGGAGGCGGAGAGGGCAGGCCCGCGCTCCGTCCGCGGACGGAGGCAGCAAACCGTGACAGGTTGACTCCGCCCCGCACCCGGAGGCAAACGGTTTTCCTCGCCACCGCACGGAACCGGCGGCCCCGGCGGCGGCCTCCGCCGGACCGTCAGGTCACACGGGGCGGGCGGGCGCGTCGCCGCACCGCGAGGGGACCGTCCCGTCGATGAGGGTGTCCAGCAGTTCGCCCAGCACCGCGCGCTGTTCGTCGCCCAGCGGGGCCAGGATCTCCTCCGCGGCGGCCCGCCGCGCGGCACGCAGTTCCCGCAGCGCCGCGCGGCCGTCGTCGGTGAGCTCGATCCGGATGACCCGCCGATTGGCCGGATCCGGCACCCGCCGCACCTTGCCGTTCGCCTCCAGCCCGTCGACCAGGGTGGTGACGGCCCGGGGTACCACCTCCAGCCGCTCGGCCAGATCGGCCATCCGGGGCGGGGAGCCGTAGTGCGCGAGAGTGCGCAGCAGCCGGGACTGCGCGGGGGTGACACCTAGCTCGCGCCGCTCCAGATGGCGCTTCTGGATGCGGTGCACCCGGCGGGTCAGCCGAAGCAGCTGTTCGGCGAGCAGGCCGTCGGGATCGGGGGCGGTCATGCGGGAACATTATCAGGATGCTGTTCATTGTGAGTATAGGTAACAATGAGCGGGGCTCCGCTCGCGCCCCGCGTCCGGACCGCCGTCCCCGAGGAGACCATGCATCCCGACCACGTACCCGACTGGACCCCGCCTGCCGGCGCCGAGGAGCAGCCCCGGCAGGTGCGGCGCATCCTGAGGCTCTTCCGTCCCTACCGGGGGCGTCTCGCGGTCGTCGGCCTGCTGGTCGGCGCCGCGTCGCTGGTCTCCGTCGCCACCCCGTTCCTGCTGAAGGCGATCCTCGACGTCGCGATCCCCGAGGGCCGCACCGGGCTGCTCAGCCTGCTGGCGCTCGGCATGATCCTCAGCGCGGTGCTCACCAGCGTGTTCGGCGTGCTGCAGACCCTGATCTCGACCACCGTCGGCCAGCGCGTCATGCACGACCTGCGCACCGCCGTCTACGGCCGCCTGCAGCGCATGTCGCTCGCCTTCTTCACCCGCACCCGCACCGGCGAGGTCCAGTCCCGCATCGCCAACGACATCGGCGGCATGCAGGCCACCGTGACCTCCACGGCGACCTCCCTGGTCTCCAACCTCACCAGTGTGGTCGCCACCGTCGTCGCGATGCTCGCCCTCGACTGGCGGCTGACGATCGTGTCGCTGGTGCTGCTCCCGGTGTTCGTCTGGATCAGCCGCCGGGTCGGCAACGAGCGCAAGAGGATCACCACCCAGCGCCAGAAGCAGATGGCCGCGATGGCCGCGACGGTCACCGAGTCGCTCTCGGTCAGCGGCATCCTGCTGGGCCGCACGATGGGCCGCTCCGACTCCCTGACCGGCGCCTTCTCAGAGGAGTCCGAGCGTCTGGTCGACCTCGAAGTGCGGTCGAACATGGCCGGCCGCTGGCGCATGGCCGTCATCACGATCGTGATGGCCGCCATGCCGGCGATCATCTACTGGACGGCCGGCATCGCCCTGGGGACGGGCGGCTCTGCGGTCTCCATCGGCACCGTCGTCGCGTTCGTCTCGCTCCAGCAGGGCCTGTTCCGCCCGGCCGTCAGCCTGCTGTCCACGGGCGTCCAGATCCAGACCTCGCTCGCCCTCTTCCAGCGGATCTTCGAGTACCTCGACCTCCCGATCGACATCACCGAGCGCGAGGACCCGGTGCGCCTCGGCCGCGTGAAGGGCGAGGTCCGCTTCGAGGACGTCACCTTCGGCTACGACGGCAAGGGCGGCCCCGTTCTCGACGGCATCGACATCACCGTCCCGCCGGGCGGCAGCCTCGCCGTCGTCGGGCCGACCGGCGCCGGCAAGTCCACCCTAGGCCACCTGGTGCCGCGGCTCTACGACGTCACGGGCGGCCGGGTCACCCTCGACGGGACCGACGTCCGCGACCTCGACTTCGGCACGCTGGCCCGCGCGGTGGGCGTCGTCTCCCAGGAGACCTACCTCTTCCACGCCTCGGTCGCGGACAATTTGCGCTTCGCCAAGCCCGACGCCACCGACGAGGAACTGCACGCGGCGGCGCGGGCCGCCCAGATCCACGACCACATCGCCGCCCTGCCGGACGGGTACGACACGGTGGTCGGCGAGCGCGGACACCGCTTCTCCGGCGGCGAGAAGCAGCGCCTGGCGATCGCCCGCACCATCCTGCGTGACCCGCCGGTCCTGGTGCTCGACGAGGCCACCAGCGCCCTGGACACCCGTACCGAGGCCGCCGTCCAGAAGGCCATCGACGCCCTGTCCGCCAACCGCACCACGATCACCATCGCCCACCGGCTGTCCACCGTCCGGGGCGCGGACCAGATCGTGGTGCTCGACTCCGGCCGCGCGGTCGAACGCGGCACCCACGAGGAACTGCTGGAGCGGGGCGGACGCTATGCGGCCCTCGTCCGCCGGGACGCCCAACTCGAGCCGACAAGATGAAGATATGCCAGGTTTATGACGGTATGCGGGTTACCGTGCCCGCATGCAGACGAACACTCCGTCACGGAGCTCGATCCGACTGACGCGCCGGGGCCGTCTCGCCCTCGCGGCGCTCGGCGCCGTCGTGGCCGGCACCGCCGTGGCGGTGCCGCTGCTGATCATGGGCGGCGACGACGAGCCGCGCCCCACGGCGCTGGTGGTCCCGCAGGGGTGGCGGGCGAGCCAGGTGTACGACGCCATCGACAAGACCCTGGACCTGCCCGCGGGCACCACGAAGAAGTCCCTCGCCAAGGCGGACCTGAAGCTGCCGAACGAGGCACAGGGCAATCCGGAGGGCTATCTCTTCCCGGCGACCTATCCGCTCCGGGAGAAGGCGACGCCCCAGGAACTGCTGTCCCGCATGGTCGACACCGCCAACAAGAAGTTCAACGGAGCGCCGATCGCCGCCGGTGCGCAGCGCAACGCCATGAACGTCTACCAGGCCGTCACCGTCGCGAGCATCGTCCAGGCGGAGGCGACCGGCAAGGCCGACATGGGCAAGGTGGCCCGGGTGATCTTCAACCGGCTGGAGCGCGGAATGCCGCTCCAGATGGACTCGACCGTCGACTACGCCCTGGGCCGCTCGGCGCCGAGCGCCACGGCCGCCGACCCCGAGGTCGACAGCCCCTACAACTCCTACCGGCGCATGGGGCTGCCCCCGACCCCGATCGACAACCCGGGCGAGGACGCGGTGCGCGCCGCGATCAGCCCCACCCCGGGCGACTGGCTGTACTTCGTCACCGTCAAGCCCGGCGACACCCGCTTCACGGCCGAGCTGGCCGAACACCAGCGCAACGTCGCCGAGTCGGACGAGCTGCGGAAGAAGGCGGCCGAACCGTCGGCGAAGTGAGCGGGCCCCCGTCGGCCGTCACGCCGGGACCGGCTCCGCCGCCGTCCGTCACCCCGGGACCGACTCCGCCGCCAGCAGCCGCCGGATGTCCCGCACCGCCGCGCGCCCCGCCCGGTTGGCGCCGATGGTGCTGGCCGACGGGCCGTAGCCGACCAGATGGATCCGCGGGTCCGCGATCGCCCGCGTGCCCTCGAGCCGGATCCCGCCCCCCGGCTCCCGCAGCCGCAGCGGGGCGAGATGCTCGATGGCGGGCCGGAATCCGGTCGCCCACAGGATGACGTCGGCCGGCACCCGCCGCCCGTCCGCCCACTCCACTCCCTCGGGTGTGATCCGGTCGAACATCGGCTTCCGGTCGAGCACGCCCTCCGCGAGCCCCCGCCGGATCGCGTCGTTGAGCGGCAGCCCCGTCACCGAGACGACGCTGCGCGGAGGCAGCCCCTGCCGCACCCGCTCCTCGACGAGTGCCACGGCCGCCCGGCCCGCCTCCACGTCGAAGGGGCCCTCCCGGAAGACCGGGGGCCGCCGGGTCACCCACGTCGTGGCCGCCGCGTACGGGGCGATCTCCAGCAGATGCTGGGTGCCGGAGGCCCCGCCGCCCACCACGACCACCCGCTGCCCGGTGAACGCCTCGGGCCCCGGATACCGCGCGGTGTGCAACTGCCGTCCCCGGAAGGTCTCCTGGCCGGCCACGCGCGGCCAGAACGGCCGGTCCCAGGTGCCGGTGGCGTTGATCAGCGTCCGCGTCGCCCAGCTGCCGTCCGAGGTCTCCACCAGCAGCCGTCCGCCGGACCCCTCGCGCACCGCCCGTACGTCGACCGGCCGCCGTACCCGCAGGTCGAACGTCCGCTCGTAACGGTCGAAGTACTCGCTGATCACCTCGGAGGAGGCGCGCGCCGGATCGGCGTCCGTGAGTTCCATGCCGGGCAGCGCGTGCATCCCGTGCACCTTGCCGTACGTCAGCGAGGGCCACCGGAACTGCCAGGCGCCGCCGGGACCGGGGGAGTGGTCTAGCACCACGAAGTCGCGGTCCGGCTCGAACCCGGACCGCCGCAGGTGATGGGCGCTCGACAGCCCGGCCTGCCCGGCGCCTATGACGACCACCTCGACCTCGCGCGTGTTGTTCACGTTTCCACCAACCGCCGGGAGACCGTGGATCTTCCCGCACGCGCTGCCGCCGGAAGCCGGGCGCATGGGCCAGGATGGAGCGCATGTCCGATGCCTTCACCACCCGTGTCCTGAACATCGCCACCGGCTCCGACGAGCGGGTCGTCGACATCACCGGCGACTGCGAGTCCTTCCTGCGGGAGGCGGCGGCCGGCCGGGACGGCCTGCTGAACGTCTTCGTGCCGCACGCCACGGCCGGCATCGCCGTCATCGAGACGGGCGCCGGCAGCGACGACGACCTCCTGTCCACCCTGCACACCCTGCTGCCCGCCGACGACCGCTGGCAGCACCGCCACGGCAGTCCGGGGCACGGACGCGACCACGTCCTCCCCGCCTTCGTCCCGCCCCACGCGACCCTCCCGGTGGTGGACGGCCGGCTCGCACTGGGCACCTGGCAGTCGGTGTGCCTGGTCGACACGAACGTCTCGAATCACAACCGGCAGGTGCGGTTGTCGTTCCTGGGCGGCGTCGGCTAGGCCTGACTGAACGGGGGTACGTCCGGCCGCACCAACTGCAAGGGGTCCTCGGAATCTCCAGCAGCCACGGCTCGATCCCGGATACGGCGGCCTCCATCAGCCCGTGGGCCGAGAACCTGGCTGGCGTCATCGTGCCCGACGCCGGTCGCTACATCCCCGAGGAGCAGCCCGAGGCCGTCGCCGCCGCCCTCACCGACTGCTTCAGCGGCCGTTGGTGCTCTGGCTAGGGGTTCCTGATCATGGCGGGATCCAGGGGGGGGCGCCCTACGGGTTTGGCCGGTCTTCTGGTCCGGGCCCGGCGACGGTGGCGTCGGCTTTGCGTCGGCGAGGCCACAGGAGGAATACGGCCGCCGTCCCGACGAAGGTGAGGACGGCCGTGACCGCCATCGTGTCGGCGACACCGGATGAGAACGCCGAGACGGCTGCCTGCTGCACGGTGCGCCCGAGGTCGGGCGGCAGTGAGGCGATCGCTTCCCGGAAGGACGAGGAGTTCACCAATGCCTGCGGAACTGGGAGATGTCCGCCGGGCTCAGCCCCGACGCCTCGACGACAGAGGCCGCGTCTCTCGTCGTGAGTTCTCTGGCGACCGCGGTGAGGACGGCGACCCCGAGGGCGCCACCGAGCATGCTGGACATCTTGAACACACCGGCAGCGGTGCCCGCAAGGTCGATCGGGACCTCTCCGACGGTCGTATTGGCCACCGGGGTGCTCACCAACCCCAGACCGAGCCCGATGACGATGAGTGCGACAGCGAGGTACTCCGTCGAACTGCGCGTACCGAGAGAACCGAGCAGAGTCAGGCCGGCGCTGGCCACGACGAGCCCCACCACCGCGGGAAGCCGTCCGCCCCACCGGATCGCGAGCCTGCCGCCGAGCGGAATGAAGAGGAAGACCCCGACGGTGGCGGGCAGCATCAGCACCCCGGCCTCCACCGCGCTGTAGCCGCGTGCGTTCTCCAACCAGAGCACGAGGAGGAAGCTCATCCCGGCGAAGGTGAAGTTCATCGTGAGGTTGGCCGCGAGCGCGCCGTTGTAGGCCCGGATCTTGAACAGCTTCAGGTCCACGAGCGGCTGGCTCACATGGCGTTCGACGAACCACCACACGACCGACAGCACCACGGTTGCCACGAACAGCGCCACGATCAGCGGGCTTCCCCATCCCTGGCTCGGCCCTTCGGTGAGCGCGTACAACAGTGCGAAGACCGCAAGGACGATGGATGCCAGCCCCAGCCCCAGCCAATCGATCGTGTGACCGGCCGTCTCGTCGCGGGACTCCGGAGTCGTGACCCGGACGACCACGAGAGTGATCACAGCGAGCGGCAGGTTGATCCAGAACAGCCAGCGCCAGCCGAGGCCGTCCGTGATGACCCCGCTGAGCGCGGGCCCGACGGACAGCCCTCCCCAGGCCACCGCCTGCCAGACACTGAACGCGGTGGTTTCCGCCTTTCCGGAGAACTCGGGCGGGATGAGCGCGAGCGAGGCCGGCAGAATCAGCGCAGCGCCGATGCCCATGAGACCACGGCTGAGGACCAGCCATCCGATGTCGGGCGCGAGCGCGGCAGGTACGGAGAAGACAGCAAGCAGCACCGTGCCCACCTGAAGCATCCGGCGGCGGCCGAAGAGATCGCCGAACTTGCCGGCGGTGATCACGAGGGCACCGGTGACGAGGCTGAAGGCGTTGTTCGCCCACTGCAAGCTCGACAGGTTGCCGTTGAACTCGTCGGCGATCTGCGGAATCGCCACACTGAGGTCGCCGAACGCAAGCCAGACCATCCCTGCGGCCGTGCAGATCGCAAACAGGGAGACCCACCGGTGCGCGACGGCGGGGCTGCTGGAAGGGGGTTCGTTCATGGCGATGCTCCGGCCCCGTGCCCTCTCCGTTGGCTGTCCGTGTCTCCCGGCATGCGCACGGAGAGTAACAACCCGGTCGGGTGGCGGCGCGCCACGCGCGCCGCCCGGCGATCAACTCGCCGAAACGCGGTCGCGCTGGTGCCGATGCGCTCCTACGGGAGCTCCGCCGCGCGGCGGAGCGGGTCTTCCTGTACGCCTGGAGACCACAGCCGCAGAGGGCCGCTGCAGGACTGCGGTGCCCAATCCGCCGACCGAGGTGAACCGCGATGACGCTGCGTACACCACCGGACCGGCCGGCCGCTCATCGTGCCGCCCCGCGGGCGGCCCCCCGGATACGCGATCAGTGCGACGCCGGCCCCAGCACCCTCCCGAGCTGCTGGCGGGAGTGCACGCCGGTCTTCTGCAGCGCACGGGCGACATGCTGCTCGACGGTGCGCGGGGACAGGTGCAGCGTGGCGGCGATCTCCCGGTTGGACATGCCTGCCGCGGCGAGCTCCGCGACCTCCTCCTCGCGCGGCGACAGCGCGTCGCCGTAGGCGGGGCGGCCGGGCGGCCGGCGTTCCGCCGCCGGCTGGTGATGGCGCAGCTCGGCGCGGGTACGGGCGGCGTCCCAGGTCGCTCCGAGGGCGTCGAAGACCGCGGCGCTGTCGGTGAGCAGGGCGACGGCGGGACCACTGTCCTGCGCACCGCCGAGGGCACAGCGGGCGGCGCCCGCGGCGGTGAGAGCCGCGTGGTAGGGACGCGGCAGCGAGCGGTAGGCGGCGGCGCTGCTCTCGTAGCGGGCGGCGGCTTCCGTCGTCCGCCCCGTGTGCTCGGCGAGGACCCCGCGGGTCCACTCCAGGGCGGCGTCCGCCGACGGCGCGTCGCGGCCGTCCAGACCGGCGGCGAACTCCGCCGTCATCGCGCTCGCGGCGGCCGTGTCTCCGGCCCGCAGGGTCGCCTCCACCGCCCAGGGGGCGAGTTCGGCGGCCCACGCCCAGATCCCCTTGGCACGCAGCCGCTGCCAGGCGACGGCGGCTTCGGCGGCGGCGCCGGCGACGTCGTCGTGGGCGAGCGCGAGCCGGATCAGGGCGCCGGACACGGTCGCCGAGATCGGCACCGGGCCGGTGTCCAGGTCGGCCGCTTCGGGCCCGGTCAGACGGTCGAGGGCGTCGGCCCAGTCGCCACGGGCGAGGGCCAGCAGACCGAGGACCATCCGGGCGTCCGAGGCGAGGTACGGCATGTCGCCGGACTCGTCGACGAAGGCCCGGCACCGCTCCGCCAGCCCGGCCCAGCGGCCCGTCGCCCAGTCCACGACCAGCGCGCAGCCCCGGCCGGTCTGCTCGGCGTAGACCGCCCCGCTGCGCGCGGCCAGGGTGACGCCCTCGGCGAGCAGGTCGCGGGACTTCTCGTAGTGGCCGAGCCACACCACCGCGTCCGCCGCGTTGCACAGGCCCCGGGAGGTCTGCTGCCGGCAGCCGATGAGATCGCTGTCGCGGGGCAGCCGCTCGATGAGCGGCCACGCCGCCGGGTCGCCGCCGTTGAGCAGCACGCTCACCCGGTTCGCGGCCACGGCGGCCCGCACCACGGGATCACCCGACTCCTCCGCGACCGCCACGGCCCGCTCGATCCAGGCGACGTTCTCGGCGAACGACGCGTCCGGTCCGTACGGCATCGCCAGCGCCGACATCGCCCGGGCCAGCGGCACCGGCTCGCCCGCCAGGTCGTCCACCGCGCGGGCCAGCTCGTCCCGCCCCTCCATGACCTCGCCCATCTGGTTGCACAGCAGCAGCCCCAGATCCAGGCGGATCTCCCCGCGCACCGCGGGAGGAAGTCCCGGGTCGGCCACGATGTGCCGGAGCACCTTCAGCGTCTCGTCGGAACGCAGCCCCACCACGGCGCAGCGGGCCAGCAGCCTGGCGAGCCGGGACCGGGCCTGCTCGGGCACCGGGCCGGTGGCGAGCGCCGACTCGAGCAGCTCCACCGCGTGCTGCTGTCCGCCGGCCTCCTCGAACCGCCCGGCCGCGCGCTCGACGGCCACCAGCCAGCCCCGCTCGTCACCGCAGGCGCGGCGGTGGACGGCCACGCGCTCCCACGGGACGGGCTGGCGCCTGGCGAGCAACTTCGCGGCCCGCCGGTGCAGCGCCTCGCGCACGGGACCCGCCGTCGCGCGGCGCACGGCCGCCGCGGCGAGCGGTGAGCCGAAGCCGTACCGGCCGTCGCCGCGTTCCTCCAGCGCGGCGGCCCGCAGCGCGGCGGCGAGGGCGTCGGCGCCGCTTCGGCCGGGCAGGCCCGCCACCATGCCCAGGTCGTGCGAGGTGGCGGGCTCGTCGAGGACGGCGGCGGCGTGCACGATCCGCCGGTGCTCCTCGGGCACGGCGGCCGTGCGCCGCAGCGTCAGGACGTCGAGCCGGGGAGGCGTCCCGAGCCGGTCGAGGCCGACGGCGGACGGCTGACCGGCCAGCAGGTCGAGCAGGTCCGCGACGGTCTGGGCGACACCGCCCGAGAGGCGGTGCAGACCGGCCGCGAGGTCCGGCGTGCAGCGGTCGGCGCCCAGCGCGGCGAGGGCCGCCCGCCGCACCTCGGCGACGCCCAGCGGCCCCAGTACGTGCCGGACGACCGCGAGGCGGGCCGGGAAGTCGGTGTCCGGTCCGAGCGGCAGCCCCGGAACGGCGAGCTCCTCGGGCCGGTAGCTCAGAATGCAGGCGAGGTGCGGGGGCGGGTCGGCGAGCAGGGCGCGCAGCCGGGCGACGTCCTCGGCCGGCGCCCGGTGCACGTCCTCGGCGACCAGCAGCTCCGGCCCGTCGCCGGCCGGCGACCCGCCGGGCGCGGTGCGGTGGACGGTCCCCGCCACCGCCTCGACGAGCCGTTCCACCAGCCGGGTCTTGCCGGTGCCGGCGGCGCCCTCCACCAGCAGCAGCACCGGGCGGCCGTCCCCCCGAGGGTCGAGGGCGGGGGCGAGCCGCCCGCGCAGTATCGCCTCGGCGTCCTCCGCCGACCCAGCGCTGTCCGGCATGGTTCGTCACCCCGTTCCACGCGTGTCCCCGGTTGTTTGCGTATCCGTACTCAGTCTGCCCTGATTGCCCGGCACGGAGGACAGTCGGCAGCGTGGAACCCGTAAGACCCCGCGGTCCCGGTGGATCGGTGGGCCCCGCTGCCGACGACGTCGGCCGGCGCAGTCAGGAGTCCGGCGTGAGAAACGTGATTGGTGCGAGCCCGGCCGGGGCGGTCCTCGGAGTGCCCCGGCCGGCGGGACACGAGGGGCCGTGCGGGCAGGCGGCGCCACGTGGGAAGGGGTTCCTGGTGGTGGCCGTCCTCCCGGCCTCCGCGCGGGCCGTGCCCCGGCTGCGCCGGCTGGCCCGCGCGGTGGTCCGCAGCCATTGCCTGCCCGAAGCGGCGGAGGAGGCGCTCACGGTGATCGTCAGCGAGCTCGGCACCAACGTCGTCCTGCACAGCGGCAGCCCCGAACTGGAGGTGGTGTTCGAGATCGACGACACCTCGCTGACCGTGCGGGTGCGCGACTGCGGGCGCTGGCGGCAGCGCCCCGCGCCCCGCTGCGAGCCCGACGACATGGACGCCCCGTTCGGCCGCGGCCTCGCCCTGGTCGACGCGTACTCCGTCGACACCTCGGTCCTGCGCTCCGCGGACGGGACCCAGGTACGTGCCGTGATCGCCCTGTGACGCCCGCGGGACCCGGCCGACCGTGACCGGGCCGCACGGGCGCCGTCACAGGGCCGGACGCGCGGTCACTCCTCGCCGCGGACGACCGTGACGGGGCAGTCGGCGTGGTACAGCAGCGCCTGGCTGACCGAACCGAGCAGCATCCCGGTGAAGCCGCCGCGCCCCCGCGCCCCGGCCACCACCAGCTGCGCCGTGCGGCTCGCCTCGAGCAGCGTGTGGCGTACCCGCCCCCGCTCCGCCCGCAGCTCCACGGCGACCCCGGGGAAGGCGTCGCGCCACGGGGCCACCGCCTCCGCCAGCAGCCGCTGGTGCCTCTCGGCGAGCCGGTCGAGGTCCACGACCACGCTCATCGGATCGGCGTGCCCCTCGTAGGGCGTCGGCTCGCTCCAGGTGTTCCACACGTGCAGCGCGACCAGCGGGACCCCGCGCAGCCCGGCCTCGGCGAAGGCGAACTCCGCCGCCGCGTTCCCGGTCGGCGAGCCGTCCACGGCCAGCAGCACCGGCCCCTCGGGTTCGGCGCGGCCCCGGACCACCAGCAGCGGGCCGTGCCCGTGCGCGGCGAGCTGTACGGCCGTCGAGCCCAGCAACAGATCGCCGACCCCGCTGCGGCCCCGCCCGCCGACCACCGTCAGCACCGCCTGGCGCGACTCGCTCCGCAGCACCGTCAGCGTCTCGCCGGACGCCACCGTCCGGTCCACCTCCAGCCCGGGAGCGTCCTCCCGGGCGCGCTGCTCGGCCTGCGCCAGCACACCGTGGACCATCGGATCCAGATCGGCGGGGCGGCTGTACGCGTGCACGATCCGAAGCCGTGCGCCGCGCAGCGCGGCCTCCCTGGCCGCCGCGTCGACCGCGGCCAGACTGGACGGCGAACCGTCCACTCCCACGATCACCGTGTCCTTCACCACTCGCTCCCGTTCCTCACGTCCGGTGAAAACCGGGTACCCCACGGCGGAGGGCGCGTACCAAGGTGCTCCGGTCTACGGCAACCCCTCGCCGACCTGTGGCGATACGCTCTCCGCGGTCATCCTGCGGTTCTCTCGCGTCCCGTGTCCATCCGTGACAACACCCATGTTCCGGCGGAATGGGGGGATGGCACCATTGCCCAGGTGGGGGTGGATCACCAGTGCCGTACGACGGCTCGTCCCGCCTCGCACCGGACGACATCTGAAGTGAACAGGGAAGGGGACGGGCTGTGCCTGCTCCACGGATGAGCGCCACGCCGCTGCCGGGCATCGGCGTGAAATACGACCTCACCACGCGTGAGCACGAGCACCTGTCCGTGATCGCGCACCGGGACGGCGCCCGCACGGTGAACCTCTACCGTTCCGACGACCCGGACGCCTGCGCCCGGTCGCTGCGCCTGACCGTCGCCGAGTCGGCCGCGCTGATAGACGCGCTGATGCCGGCCCACCACAGCCCCAACCTGCTGCACACCACCGACCTGGGGCTGGTCGCCGAGCGCATCGAACTGTCGGCCGCCTCCCACTGGAACGGCCGGCTGCTGGGCGACACCCGTATGCGCACCGACACCGGCGCCTCGATCGTGGCCGTGCTGCGGCGGGCCGAGGCGATCCCGTCCCCCGCGCCCGACTTCCGGCTGGCGGGTGGTGACACGCTGATTGTCATCGGCACCCGCGAGGGCATCGAGTCCGCCGCCGAGATCCTCGGGCGGGAGTGAGCGCGTGCACTCTTCCGCAGTCTTCCTGATCGAATTCGGTGCGATCATCCTCGGGCTCGGCCTGCTCGGACGACTCGCCGGACGCCTCCAGTTCTCCCCGATCCCGCTCTACCTGCTGGCCGGCCTCGCGTTCGGCGAGGGCGGGCTGCTGCCGCTCGGCGCGAGCGAGGAGTTCGTCGCGATCGGCGCCGAGATCGGCGTGATCCTCCTCCTGCTCATGCTCGGCCTCGAATACACGGCCAGCGACCTGGTCTCCAACCTCAAGACCCAGTACCCGGCCGGTCTCGTCGACATGGCGCTGAACGCCCTGCCCGGCGCGGCACTCGCCCTGCTGCTCGGCTGGGGCCCGGTCGCCGCGGTCGTCCTGGCGGGCGTCACCTGGATCTCGTCCTCCGGCGTCATCGCGAAGGTCCTCGGCGACCTCGGACGGCTCGGCAACCGCGAGACCCCGGTCATCCTCAGCATCCTGGTGCTCGAGGACCTCGCCATGGCGGTCTACCTGCCGATCATCACCGCCCTCCTGGCGGGCGTCAGCCTCGCCGCGGGCAGCGTCACCCTCGCCATCGCGCTGGGCGTCGCCGGGCTGGTGCTGTTCGTGGCCGTCCGCTACGGACGGGTGATCTCCCGCTTCGTATCGAGCGACGACCCGGAGAAGCTGCTGCTGGTGGTGCTCGGTCTGACGCTGCTCGTCGCCGGACTCGCCCAGCAGCTCCAGGTCTCCGCGGCCGTCGGCGCGTTCCTGGTCGGCATCGCCCTGTCCGGGGAGGTCGCCGAGGGCGCGCACAATCTGCTCGCTCCGCTGCGGGACCTGTTCGCCGCGGTGTTCTTCGTCTTCTTCGGGCTCCACACCGACCCGCAGTCCATCCCGCCGGTGATCCTTCCCGCCCTCGCGCTGGCCGTCGTCACCGCGCTGACGAAGATCGCCACCGGGTACTGGGCCGCCCGCCGGGCCGGGATCTCCCCCAAGGGCCGCTGGCGCGCGGGCGGCACCCTGGTCGCCCGCGGGGAGTTCTCCATCGTCATCGCCGGCCTCGCGGTCACCGCCGGCATCGAACCCGACCTCGGCCCGCTGGCCACGGCGTACGTCCTGGTCCTGGTCGTGCTGGGCCCGCTCACGGCCCGCTACACCGAGCCCATCGCGCTCCGCCTGACCGCACGGCGCGCCGCGTCCGCCGACGCGGTACCCCCGAGCCGTACGGCGCCGGCCGCGGAGTCCCTGGAACCGGTGGACGACAGCCGGCCCGAACGCTGAGGCCGAGCGGGGTCCGGCGGACGTGCCGGACCCCGCCACCCGGCGGGAGCCGGGTGGAACCGCTGGGGCCTTTCGTTTGGATCACGCCGGGCTCGCGGGCCCCGGCACCGCGCCTCGCCGCGTTGTCGTCGGTTGCCGTGGCTCCGCCATGGCGCCCTCCTCCGCCTTGCGACGCACGGCACCGGACCCCGCTCCCTGATCCGGCCTGATCCAAACGAAAGACCCTAGTCCTCCAGGCGCACCGGCATCAGGATCGAGAACGTGTCCGCGTCGTCCGGCCTGCGGATCGCGAGGGGGGCCGTGGGGTCGCCGATCTCGAGGACCAGCCGGTCGCCCGCCCCCGCGGCGAGGGCCTCCAGCAGGAAGTCCCGGTTGACCGCGACGAGGTCCCGGCCCTCGGCACCGTCCCCGGCCGGTGCGACCGAGCCGTCGGCCGCCACCTCGAGGACGGTGAGGTCGCAGGGCACCCCGTCCTGCTCGCGCACCTCGCCGGTGCGTACCGGGCCGGTGCGCACCGCCTCCCGGAAGGCCGGCACGTCCACCGGGGCGCGCCGGCCGGCCGGGAGACGGACCAGGCGCCGGTAGTCGGGGAAGTCGTGGCCGAGGCACTGGCCGGCCGTCTGCCGGTCCCCGGTCTCCAGGGTCACCCGGTCACCGTCCACGGAGAGCCGGACCGGATCGTCACCGTCCAGCAGGGCCCGCATCGCGTCGGCGAGCGGAAGAGGCACCGTGACCCGCACCCGGGACCCGGCGGGGCCCTCCGCGGCGGCCCGTGCCACCGCCATCCGGTACCGGTCGGTGGCCACCAGGCACAGCGCGCCGTCCTCCACGTCGAACAGGATCCCGCCGAGCATCGGCAGCCCGGGGTCGGTACCCGCCGCGAACCGGACGGCGTCCAGTGCGGCAGCCAGTGCGGAGCCGGAGAGGGACAGCCGGACGGCGGTGTCTTCGCTGAGCGAGGTCATGGGGTTCTCCCGGTCGTCGAGTAGTGCTCGGAGCGCGGAGAACTCGGTACGGGCATCGGACAGCCCCCGTTCCAGCCGGCGCAGATGCGCCTCGAGCAGCCGCCGTACGAGATCGGTGTCGGCGCCCGCCCAGCCGGCCAGCACCAGCCGGATGTCCGCCAGCGGCATCCCCGCCCGGCGCAGCCGCGCCAGCAGCCGCGCCTCCTCCAGCTGCTCGGGGGCGTACCAGCGGTAGCCGCTGACCGGGTCCACCCGGGCGGGCACCAGGACGCCGGCGCGATCGTAGAACCGCAGGGCGCTCACGCCCAGCCCGCTGTCCCGGGCCGTCTCACCAATGCTGCGCATCTCGCTCTCCACACCCGGAACCCTGGTCCCTCGACAAGGTCGAGGGTCAACACCGGCCCCGAAGGCGCGCGAGAAACCGCGGGTCCCCGGTCGGGGACTCCCGCGAGAGGCTCACCAGTCCGCCGGCTCCGCGCTGACCGGCGCCAGCACCGCGAGGGTGCCGGTCGCCCGGCGCAGCGCCCTCTCGAGCGGGCCGGGGGCGTGCAGGGCGCCGGTGCCGTCCGGCGGGACGAGCCACTCCAGCCGGCCGGCGGGCCGGTACGGCGGGGGCACGGCGACCCACGAACCCCGGCCGACGTGCCGCACCCCGCATCCCACCCACTCGCTGACCGGATCGGGCGGCAGGAAGAAGCCCACCCGGCCGGCCGTGACGTCCACCAGCGTGGGCCCGGGCACCTTCAGGGGTTCGCGCCACAGGATGTCCAGGGCGAGCAGCCCGAGGCGGTCGGGCACGCTCAGCACGTCCCAGTACCGGCCCGCCGCGAGCAGCGCCGTGCCCCTGCCGTGGTCCCACTCGCGCTTGCACGCCTGCGGGTCCGTGGCCGCCGCGGCGAGCCACTCGACGGCTTGCTTCCCCATGGAGCTGTGCAATGTCCCCACCCCGGGCGCGGTCGGCCGCGCCGCTGTGGGCGCGTGCGGTACCGCCATGCTGGTGGACATCTCCGTCCACCGGAAGGGTGGCGTGCCCTGGCGTTCCGGTCAGTCGCCGCTCGCCGCGCGCTCCGCGTTCCGCTGCTTGATCCGCGCCGCCTCCTTGCGGACCTCGGCCTGGGTGGTGCGCTCCCGCTCCAGCCACTCGGGGCGCTGTTCCTTCAGCGTCTCGATCTGCTCCGTGGTGAGCGCCTCGGTGACCCCGCCGCGCGCGAGACCGGCGATGGACACGCCCAGCTTCGCCGCGACCACCGGACGGGGGTGCGGGCCGTCGCGCCGCAGGTCCCGCAGCCACTGCGGCGGGTCCGTCTGGAGCGCGTTCAGCTCGGCGCGGGAGACCACACCCTCCCGGAAGTCGGCGGGGGTGGCCTCGAGGTACACACCCAGCTTCTTCGCCGCGGTCGCGGGCTTCATCGTCTGGGTGCTCTGGTGCTGCGTCATGCCGTCCAGGGTATCGACCATGTGCACGACCGCCGACCACGGCCGGTAACCTGGCCAGGTGACAGGCTCGGAAGTGTCCCCCTCGTTCCGGCTCGTGTACGTACCCGGCGTGATGCCCGGCAAATGGGTGCGCATCTGGAACGAGCGGCTGCCCGACGTCCCGCTGACCCTCACCCAGGTGTCCGCCGGGGCGGCGCAGGGCCTGCTGCTGGCCGGGGACGCGGACGCGGGCCTGGTCCGGCTGCCCGTCGACCGTACGGTCCTCAGCGCCATCCCCCTCTACACCGAGCAGACGGTCGTCGTGGTCCCGAAGGACCACCTCGTCACCGCGGCCGACGCGGTGTCCCCGGAGGACCTGGCCGACGAGATCGTGCTGCACCCCCTCGACGACGTGCTCGACTGGGAGAGCCCGCCCGGGCGGCCCGCCCTGGAGCGTCCCGCCACCACCGCCGACGCGATCGAGCTCGTCGCGGCCGGGATCGGGGTGCTCGTCGTACCGCTGTCGCTCGCCCGGCTGCACCACCGCAAGGACCTCACCCACCGGCCCCTGGAACCGGCTCCCGGGTCGGCCGTGGCGCTGGCCTGGCCGGAGGCGGCGACGACGGACCTGGTCGAGGACTTCATCGGCATCGTCCGCGGCCGCACCGTCAACAGCTCCCGGGGCCGCCGGCCGGAACAGGCCGCGCAGAAGCCCGCCGCGCAGAAACCCAGGCGCCCCGCCGCCGGCCGGCAGCAGTCCGGCGGGACCGCCGCGCAGGGCCGCCGGGGAGCCGGCGGGGGCGCGGCGAAGAACCCGCGGCGGGGCAGGCCCCGCCGCGGGCGGTGACACCCCGCTACCGGACGGTGGAGGACGGCGACGGTGCCGGAGAGACCGTGTTGAGGTCCTCCAGCCCCTTGGGGATCTCCAGCACGAGGACCGGCGCACCCGCCTGCGGGGCCGGCGGGGTCACCTGCTCGTTAGGCATCTTGGGCGGGCTGGTCTGCTGGAAGTTGACCTGCTCGTGATTGACCAGCCCCGTCTTCTCCAGCACCGTGATGTGGTCCAGCACCGTGTCGTTGGCCTGGTCGGCCAGCTGCCGGACCAGGGTGTTCCTGGTGTTGGCGCGGATGTTGGCGATGGCCGGGAAGATCTGCCCGTGGGTCACCCGCATGATGTTCACCGCCGTGGAGTCGAACTCCTTGCCGCCGGCGGACTTCACCGTCTCCACGAAACCCTGCTGCTGCGGTGACGCCTGGTTCGGCAGCGTGATGCCGAGCTCCAGGGAGATCTTGCGGCAGCTGGCGTCGAGCCGGCCGTGCCCGACCACCAGGTGCTCGCCCGCCTCCTTCATCTCGGGCGTCGTACCGCGCTCCATCGCCAGCAGCCCCAGCGGGTGCTCCCACAGCCCCGCCGCGCGCACCTTCACCACGAAGTCGCGGTCCGACTCGGTGAGCGGGCCGTAGTTCGTGTTGGCGACCACCCGGTCCTGCTTGGTCGAGGTGTTCTGTACGCCCAGCATGGTGGGGTAGGCGAGCGCGGTGAGGGTGAGGATCATGGCTCCGCCCACGAACGCGGTTCCTGCCGTGCTGCGCGAGATGCGCATCGTGCCTCCTGGGATGTGAACGGCCCAACAGCAGGAAGTACGGACGCGAGGCGGGAGACAATCACCGTTCGGGAGAGAATTTTCGGACCGGTCAGCGGGCGTACTCGGCCCGCCGCGCCGTGCTCACCACCTTGTCTCCGTCGGCGCGGCCGAGCAGACCGGCCAGGACCCAGGCGTCCACGGTCGCCCGCACCCGTGCCACCAGCGCTCCCTTGCCGCTGAAGGGCGCCCCGGCCCAGATCTCGTCGAGCAGCGTCGTGCCGTCCTCCCGGGCGGGATTGGCGACCGTGGAGTCCGACGTGCCGAAGATCACACGCGGTTCCGAGCGCCGGAAGTAGGCGTGCGTCGGGTCCTCGGTCCCCTCCGCGAAGGGCGCCAGCCCGACCCCGTCCAGCGTGTAGTGCAGGGGCCTGCCCGGGACCGGGGTGAGGGAGGGCAGCAGATCACCGGACAGGCCCGCGTTGCCGTACAGCCCGAAGCGCACCGGTTCCGGACCGGGCCTGCGGGCGACCAGGCCGACCGGGCCGAGGAACAGGGCCTGCAGACCGGGGTCGTCGGGGGCCTTCTCCACCCGCAGCCGGAAGGGCACGGAGATCCGTACGGTGTCGCCGTCGCGCCAGGACCGGGAGACCCCGAAGTACCGGCCGGGGACCGGAGCGCCCGGCACCGCGCGCCCGTTGACGGTCACCCGGAAGCCGGCGGCCGCCCAGGACGGCACCCGCAGCAGCAGCGTGAAGGAGGCCCGGCCGCCGCCGATGGTGAGCGTGCTGCCCTGCTCCTCCGGGTAGCGCGTGCTCTGTGTGACCGTCACGCCCTTCTCGGCCCAGGCCAGCCGGGAGTCGCTGTAGAGGTTGACGTACAGGGCGGAGCCGTCGGCCTTCGCGAAGTACACCGAGTCCTGGTACTTCGTGGCGCTCTCCATGCCGGTGCCCTCGCAGCAGGTCGTCCCCTGCTTGGGCGTGTAGTCCCGCACATGACCGGGCGTCAGGCCGACGAAGTAGGTGACGAGCGGCTTCTCCGCGTCCGGCCGGTCCTGCTTGGAGCCGAGCACCTGGTTGTAGAGGGCCCGCTCGTAGTAGTCCATGTACGCCGGGTCCTGCTCGTGGAAGAACAGCGCCCGGCTCAGCTTGAGCATGTTGTACGCGCAGCAGGACTCCGCGGTGGTGTCGCCGATGGTGCCCGCGATCACGCCGCGCGCCTTCCAGAACTCGCCGCTGCTGGTGCCGCCGATCGCGTACGTGCGGTGGGGTACGACCATGCCCCAGAAGTTCTTCGCGGCGGTGAGGTAGCGCTGCTCGCCCGTCTCGTCGTGCAGCCGCACCAGGCCCGTGAAGATTGGGATGTGCTGGTTGGCGTGCAGCCCTTCCAGGACGTCGGTGTCGGCCGCGCAGGCGTCGATGAGCCGGTCCAGGTCGAACAGCCGGGCGAGGGCGAGGTGTTCGGGTCGGCCGGTGAGCGCGTGCAGGTCGCAGACCGCCTCGACGATGCCGCCGAACTCCCCGCTGGAGAACAGCCCCCACATCCGCTGGAGGGTGGCCGCCGGCAACACGGACAGCCGTGCGTGCATCCAGTCGCACATGCCGGACGCCAGATCGAGAGCCCGCTCGTCGTCCGTGGCGAGGTACGCATCCAGCAGCCCCCGGAGGATCTTGTGCGCGGTGTAGTACGGCGCCCACACCCGCGTGTAGTCGCTGCCGGTCATCGACTCCAGCGCGATGAACTGGGTCTCCGGGTACGCGGCGAGGAAGCCGGGGTGGCTGGGCGCGCCCCAGGTGCGGCGCAGCCCGGCGTCCAGGCCCCGGCCGGAGGCGTCCGCGAAGGTCCCTCCGGCCGTCTCGTCGAAGGCGTAGGAAGCGAGGTCGCCCCGGCCGGCCGAGGTGTCGGCGGCACGGCCGGCGTGCAGCTCGGCGACCTCGTCGGCGGTCAGCGCCCGCGCGTAGACGTTGACGTCCTCGAACGCGCCCGCGAAGACGGGGTCGGCGGGGAAGTGGGAGCGGCCCAGCCAGTGGTGCGCGAGGGTGCCGAGCGCGGCCGGGGTCAGTGTCATGGCCGTGTTGCGGGCCACGGCGGCGCCGTCGACGTAGAGGGTGCCGGTGCCGTCGGCGACGGTCACGGCCAGGTGGCTCCACTCGTCGAGCGGCAGCGGGGCGGTGCCGTCGAGGCCCTGCTCGCCGCCCGGCCCCGAGGCGGTGACGGCGAACCGCGGCACACCGGCGGCGTTGCGCGCGGCCAGGTACAGGTAGCGGGTGGTGTCGTCGCCGAAGTCGAGGATCCTCGCCCAGGCGGCACCGTGCGCCGGCCGCACCCACGCGGACAGGGTGAGCGCCGGGGTCCCGTCGAGGACGGCGGCCGGAAGGTCCACGTACTGGTACGAGCCGCGCACGTTCTCCGCCGCGCGCCCGAAACGGCCCCCGGTGCTCAGCACGGCCGGCTCGCTCCGCAGCGCCTCCCGCACCTCGGCCAGGGCGCCCACCACGGTGCCGATCCGGTCCGCGAAGACCTGCTCGCCGGTGCTCCGGTGGGCCTGCGCCAGCATGGTCAGGAAATGGCCGGTGTAGTGCCCGCGCAGGTTGCCGTTGGCCTCCCCGTCCAGCCCTTCCCAGCCGCCGGGGGCGACCGCGCCCCGGGAGGACAGGCCCGCGTTGGCGCGGAAGACCTGGAGCAGCCGGTTCACGTCGTAGCCACGGGCGTGGTCGAGCATCAGCCGCCGTTTCGCGTCGAAGACGCCCGGCCCGAGTGTCACGTCCTCCAGTCCGAACGGCCGTACGGTCCACGCCGCCGGCACGCCGGAGGGGGTGGCCGGAGCGTTCGGTGCGGAGTGGGCGGGTCCGGCGGCAGCGGCGGGGACCGCCGTGGCCGCCGCCGTCAGTGCGGCGGTCTGCAAGAGGGTTCGTCTGGAGAGGGGCCGTGCCATGAACGCTCCTCTGTTCGATATTACGAACGCTGTACGAACAATCGACCAGACGATAGGGAGGGCGCGGCGGAGCGTCAACGGTCCGGGAGCGATCGGTTCCGGACGTCGGCGGAGACGGGCGGGGAGCGGGCGCCGGTCAGGGGCGCCGGGCGGTCTCCGCCAGCCAGGCGAGCGCCCCGCGCGCCGTGAACTCCCGCTGGCCGCCGCGCAGCAGCAGGCCGGCGGTGGCGAACTCCGGTGCGTCCGCCTGCCCGGCGACGTAGGGGAGCGCGATGCAGCGCATCCCCGCCGCGTGCGCGGCGGCGGCGCCCGGGGCCGCGTCCTCGACCACCACGCAGTCGGCCGGCTCCGCGCCCAGCCTGCGCGCCGCCTCCAGGAAGACGTCGGGGGCCGGCTTCCCGTGCGCGACCTCGTCGGACGGGACGACGGTGCGCAGATACGCGTCCAGGCCGGTGCCGGCCAGGATCGCCGCGATGGCCTCGGGGGAGGAGCCGGAGGCCACGGCCATCGGCACCCCGTCCGCCGCCAGCAGCTCGACGAACGCCCGCATCTGCGGGTACGCCTCCGTCCCGGTGCGGGCGAGCTCCAGATAGTGGCGGTTCTTGACCGCGAGCAGTTCCTCGACGGACGCGGACAGGGCGTACCGCGTCCGCCAGTCGGCGATCGTCTCCCGGGTGCTGATCCCGACGTAGCGCTCGTGCTCGGCGGAGGAGAAGTCCGGGACGCCGTACTCGGCGAGCGTCCGGCGGCCCGCCTCGTAGTAGTTCGGCTCGCTGTCCACGAGCGTTCCGTCGAGATCGAAGATGACCGAGAGGGCGCCGAGCGTGCTCATGGGGTCCAGGATGACAGGGCTCACTTCCGAGCCGTCCGGCCGATCGACTCCACCAGCGGCAGCAGCCGGTGCGGGACGCGTTCGCGCAGCGCCACCTCGCTGCGGGTGCGGACCACGCCCGGCAGGCTGATCAGCTTCTGGATCACGTCCTCCAGATGGGCGTTGTCGCGTGCCACGACCCGGGTCAGCAGGTCCCCGCCGCCCGTGATGGAGAACGCCTCCACGATCTCCGGCACGCCGGCCAGCGCGTCGCCCACCTCGTCCAGGTGCCCCTGGGTGACCTCGATGTGCACGAAGGCCAGCACGGGGTGGCCCAGCGCGGCGGGGGAGAGGGCGGGGGCGGTGCCGGTGATCACGCCCTCCCGCTCCATGCGGTCCAGCCGGGCCTGGAGTGTGCCCCGGGCGACTCCGAGGATCCGGGCGTACTCCCGCACGCTGGTGCGCGGCTGTTCCAGCAGCAGCCGCAGAACGCGGGTGTCGAGCTCGTCCACGGCCATGAGGCTCACGGTCCCGGTGTCGGCCATTGGCACTTCGATGGCCGTAGATGTGCCGTGATCACTGTACCAATGGCTCACTCGCACGAGAGCCGGTTGAGCCACTGGTGGGTGAGATGCTGATATGGACGAGTCGATGGCGCTGCGGACCCCGCGGCGCCTTTTTCGTGCCACGGCGCACACCAACGAATCCCAGGGGGCGGTACGTGCTGAAGAGGGTGTTCCTGGCTCCGGACCCGGGCCGGATCCGGCTGCGCTTCGCGGCGCGGGCCGTGCTCGGCATCGGCCTTGCCGTCGTCGTCTGCGCCCTGGCCGGACACTCGCTCACCGGTGCCGTCACCGGCGGCCTCGCCGCGCTGCTCGCCCTGTTCACCGTCACCGACCCCACCGTCCGGGGGCAGGCCCTGACCACGGCCCTGCTGCCCGCCGCCGGACTGCCGGTGCTCGCCGCCGCGGCCCTGCTGCACGACCACCCGGTGGCGCGGGACCTCGCCTTCCTCGCCGTCGTCGGACTCGGCGTCTACGCCCGGCGCTGGGGTCCGCGCGGGCACAGCCTCGGGGTCTTCGCGTTCATGATGTACTTCGCGGCGCAGTTCCTGCAGGCGAGGACGGAGCAGCTTGCCGAGGTGTCCGCCTCGGTCCTGCTGTCCGTGCTCACCGCGGCCGCGGTGCGCTTCGGACTGTGGTGCTACGAGCGCCGGCTGCCCCCGGCCGTCGTCCCGCCGCCGCCCGCCGGTACCGGGCTGGCCCGCGTCACCACCCGGCAGGCGATCCAGGCGACCACCGGCGCGGGCTTCGCCCTGGTGATGGGCCAGCTGGTGTCCGGTCAGCGCTGGTACTGGGCCGTCGGCGCCACCTGGTGGGTCTTCGTCAACACCACCTCGCGCGGCGAGACCCTGGTGCGCGGCTTCCGGCGGGTGCTCGGCACCGTCATCGGCATCGGGCTCGCGCTGTTCGTCGCCGTTCCCGCGCACGGCGACGGGCCCCTCACCGCCCTGGTCGTCGCCGTCTCCGTCTTCGGCATCTTCTACACGGCGGCCGTGTCCTACACCTGGATGATGCTCTGGGTGACGGTGCTCGCGGCCATGCTCTACGGCCTGCTGGGCGTGCTCACCCCCGGTCTGCTGGCGCTGCGGCTGGTGGAGACCGGCGTCGGCGCGCTGGGCGCCGCCCTCGCGGTGGCCCTCGTCCTGCCCGTGACCACGCACAGCGTCACCGACGCCTGGATCCAGCGGGCGCTGCGCTGCGTCCACGCGTGCACCGCGCAGACCGCGGCGCGGCTGGTCGGGACGGCGGGCGCCGACCCGGCGCCGACGGTGGCGGAGCTGGAGCAGTTGCTCGCCCGGGTGCGGCTCTCGGTCGCTCCGCTGGTGCATCCGCTCAACCCCATGCTGGGCCGCAAGCGCCGGGCCCGCCGGGTGCTCGGCCTGCTCGACGACTGCGCCCGGGAGATCCGCGGCCTCGTCGCCGTCGCCGCCGACCCGGAGGCCTCGCACGACGCCCGTCTGGCCGCCGCCTGCCGGCGGGTGGAGGCCGCCGTCGAGGCGCTCACCGGCGGCCGGGACCTCGCCGCACGGACCGCCCCGGCGGGAACCGGGCCCGCCCTGGCCCATCTGCACGGCCTGGAACGCGCCCTCGCCGAACTGGCCGCGCCCCTCCGGGCCCCGTCCGGCTCCCCACTGGTCGGTGCCTGACCCCCACAGACCGAACCCCCGCCCCCACCGGCCGGCCGGCAGGCAGCACACCGACCCGCCCGGTCCCCGGGCGGACCGCGTCCCGCGTGGTCGCGCCCGGCCACACGCGGGACGGCCTTCGCGGGCTTCCCACCGCCGTCACCGGCCGGAGCCGTGCCGACGGCTCGCCGAAGAGAGCCGCGTGGACGGCCCGACACCCCGGCCGACTTCCGCTCCTCCGTGCGGACGCGCCCGACCCAACGCACGGCGGCGGGGCCGCCCGCCGCCGGCCGGCCGGGGGCGTTCTGCCCGTCGTGTCCGACGGCGCGTCGAGGGTCCTGGCCGTCCGGTGCTGCAGTCCCGCCCGTTGGCCGCTGTGCGGACTGTCGCGCATGCGCGGGGCGGAGCGTGGGGGTCGACCGCCACCGGGCGGCCGGGGTGGTTCTGCCGCCGGGTGCGGCGGCGTGCCAGGACCCGCGGCTGCGCGGTGCCGCGGGCGGTGAATGCCTGTCCGGCCGGTGCTGCCGTCCCGGGTGGTCATCGGTCGGACGAGGGGGCACCGGACATGGCGAAGGGCCCGCCCCGGAATGCGGGGCGGGCCCTTTCGGCGTCGTGTGCCCGGTGTCAGTGGGCCGGGGTGCTCTGTGCCTGCTGCGGGGCGATGCCCAGCGCGGTCGTGTACTTGGCCAGGGCCAGCTTGCCGATCGCCGGGTACGGACCGAGCGCCTCGGCGGCCGAGCAGTCCGCCTCCTTCGCGGCCTCCGCGAGCAGGCTCGCGTCGATCTCCGGGCCGATCAGGTACGGAGCGAGCGCCAGCTGCTGCGAACCGGAGCCCCGCAGCTGCTCCGCCACGGAGGCGATGGAGCCCTCCTGGTCCAGGGCCGCAGCCATCACCGGCACGGCGAGGCGCGCGGCGAGCAGCATGCCGGTGATCCCGGCCGCCTGCACGGCCTCGTCCCCGCCCACGGAGGCCAGGATGATGCCGTCCGCCGCGGTCGCCACGGTGAACAGGCGGGCGCGGTCGGCGCGGGCCAGACCGGCCTCGGAGAGCCGCACGTGCAGCGCCTCGGCGAGCAGCGGGTGCGGACCCAGCACATCGGTCAGCTCGGCCGCGACGCGGCTCTCCATCACGGCCTGCCGGACCTGGCGCAGCAGCGCGCTGTCCGGCCCGGCGAGCAGCGGCACGACGACGGCGACGGGGCCGTCGGGCTCCTTCACGTCCATACCGGCGGCGCGGGCCTGCTCGAAGCGGGCGGTACGCTCCTCGGCCGCGTGCGCGAGGACGGACTGCAGCGTGGGGAACTCCTCGCCGTCACCGTCGAGGTAACCGATCCGCGCGTCGAGGCCGGGCAGCTCGGAACGGGCGATGCTCACGACCTCTTCGGCGAGCGAGCGGGTGGCAACACTGGGCGTACCCGGCACGGCGAGGACGAGCGCGGGCGCGCCCTCGGGAGCCACCAGGGGTTCGGGACGGCGGTGCCGTCCGGGCTGGCGGGGGCGCGGCATTCGTACGGGCAGGCCGGACGCGGGCCCAGTGGGGGTGCTCATGTAGCCGCATGTTAGTGGTTTCCCGGGCTCCCCTGTTCGGGGAGGGTGCAGGTGAGCGGTATCCGTCCGGTTTTGTCTGATGAGTTACGTACGGGCCCCGGAGTCGCGGGTGACGTCCTCACCTGCCGGACCGCTCACGCACAGCATCTTCTCGTCACCGGGGAGGGTGAAAGTGCCGGCGGTGAGGTCGTCCGCGATGCGCACCGCCCCCCACAGGGGGTCACCTTCGGCCTCGACCCGGAGTGCCCGCGGCAGCCGCTCCGCCAGCTCCTCGTCCAGGGGACCGAGCAGCACCGCGCCCATCCCCGACAGGCCTCCGGTGAGGGACACCACGGGCTCGCCCGCCGCCGGGCACACGGCCGCGGCGGAGTCGGCCATGTGCCGGGCCGCGGCCCGCAGGATCCCCACGGCGACGGGGTCGCCCCCGGCCGCGCACTCGCCCACCCGGGGCGCGAACGAGGCGAGCACCGCGGGCCGGTCGGTCCGCGGATACAGCCGGCCGGGCAGCCCGGCCACCGGACCGAACATGTCCTCCGCGCCCGCCAGCAGCCGCGCGGAGCCCCCGTCCCGCCCGTCGTGGGCGCGCATCGCCGCCTCCAGCCCCGCCCGGCCGATCCAGGCGCCGCCGCCGCAGTCGCCCAGCAGATGCCCCCAGCCGTCGGCCCGGCGCCAGCCGGTCAGATCGGTGCCGATCGCGATCAGACCCGTGCCGGCGGCGATCACGGCCCCCGGCCGCGGTCCGACGGCGCCCACGTACGCGGTCACCGCGTCGGCGGCCAGCACGGTCCGCCGCACGCCCAGTTCCCGGCTCAGCGCGCCCGGCAGCTCCTCCCGCAGCGCGTCCCCCAGACTGGCCAGCCCGGCCGCGCCGACGACGGCCGCGTCCGGCCGCCCGATCCCGGCCTCCGCGCACAGGCCCCGTGCCATCGGGACCAGTTGCTCCAGGAGATGCCCGGGGTCGATGCCCCGCGGCCCCGTCCGGACCGGTTCCCCGGTGGCGCCCCGGGCCAGCGGGCCGCGCCCGCGGGACCCGACGACGACCCGGAGACCGGAGCCCCCGGAGTCCACGGCGAGGAAACCGCTCCCGGTCACGGCAGACGCCAGTCCACGGGCTGGCCGCCCTGACGGATCAGCAGGTCGTTGGCCCGGCTGAACGGACGGGACCCGAAGAACCCGCGGTCGGCGGACATCGGGGACGGATGGGCCGACTCCACCGCCGGCAGATCGCCCAGCAGCGGACGGCAGTTGCGGGCGTCCCGCCCCCACAGGATGGACACCAGGGGCTTGCCCCGCCCGGCCAGCGCCCGTATCGCCTGCTCGGTGACCTCCTCCCAGCCCTTGCCGCGGTGCGCGCCCGGCTTGCGCGGGGCCGTCGTCAGCGCCCTGTTCAGCAGCAGCACACCCTGCTGGGTCCACGGCGTGAGATCGCCGTTCGACGGCTGGGGCAGGCCCAGGTCGGTGTTCAGCTCCCGGAATATGTTGATGAGGCTGCCCGGCAGCGGCCGCACGTCGGGCGCGACCGAGAACGACAGTCCCACCGCGTGCCCCGGGGTCGGGTACGGGTCCTGCCCGACGATCAGGACGCGTACCTCGTCGAAGGGCTGCTGGAAGGCCCGCAGGACGTTCGCCCCGGCCGGCAGGTAGGTGCGTCCCGCGGCGATCTCCGCGCGCAGGAAGTCCCCCATTCCGGCGACTCGTTCGGCCACCGGTTCGAGGGCCTTCGCCCAGCCCGCTTCGACGATTTCATTCAAGGGTCGTGGTGCCACGGGCGTCACCCTACTGCCGTGACGGCGGCGGAGATCAACCCGTGGCCGGGACCCGACGGGATCCCCGTCCGGCGCGTCCGGCTCATGCGAGGACCGCGGCGCGCACGCACAGCACGTCCGGCAGGTGCGACGCCAACTGCCGCCAGCTGTCGCCGTCGTCGGCCGAGGCGTACACCTCGCCGTTGCGGTTGCCGAAGTAGAGGCCCGACGGGTCCGCGCCGTCGTGCCACATCGCGTCGCGCAGCACCGTGCCGTAGTGGTCCTCCTGCGGCAGTCCCGCCGTGAGCGGCTCCCAGCTCCTGCCCGCGTCCGACGTCCGGAAGACGCGGCAGCGGCGGTCGGCCGGCACCCGGTCGGAGTCGGCGTTGATCGGGAACACGTACGCCGTGTCACCGCGGTGGGGATGGGCCACCACCGTGAAACCGAACGTGGAGGGCAGGCCCTCGCCGATGTCCGTCCAGCTGCCGCCCGCGTCGTCGCTCCGGTACACCCCCCAGTGGTTCTGCAGGTACAGGCGGTCCGGGTCGGCAGCGTCCCGGGCGACCTTGTGCACGCACTGCCCGAACTCCGGGTTCGGGTCCGGCAGGAACACCGCCGCCACCCCGGAGTTGGAGGGGCTCCAGCTCGCGCCGCCGTCCAGGGTGCGGAACACGCCTGCCGTCGACACGGCCACCGTCACGGCCCGCGGGTCGCGTGCGTCGGTCAGCACGGTGTGCAGGCCCTCACCGCCGCCGCCCGGCACCCACTTGTCGCGGGTGGGGTGCTCCCACAGCGGCCGGACCAGCTCGAAGGTCTCCCCGCGGTCCTCCGAGCGGTACAGCGCGGCCGGCTCCGTCCCCGCGTACACCACGTCGGGTTCGGCGGCGGCCGGGTGCAGCTGCCAGACCCGCTCCAGCGAAGCGCCCGTGTCCTTGGGGAACCTGACCGCCGGCTGGGCCGGTTCCGTCCAGCTGCGCCCCAGGTCGTCGGAGTGGAACACCGAGGGGCCCCAGTGCGCGCTGTCCCCTCCGGCCAGCAGCCGCGGGCTGCGGCCACGGGTGTCGATGGCGACCGAGTACACGGCCTGCGCGTTGAAGTAGGGGCTTTCGTCGAACTCCCAGGCGCCACCTCTCCGGCGCCCGATGAACAGGCCCTTGCGGGTGCCCACGGCGAGCAGTACCTCGGTCATGCCGATCACCTCCGCGACGTCCCCTTCGACGTCTTCGTTCTGGACACCGGTCAGTCTGCACCCCACCACTGACAGTGACCTCCGGATCGGCTGCGCCGCAGGTCGGGCCGGTGCGGCGACCGGTCGTCAGCCGGCGTCCGGGAGCGCCCGCCCGAGGATCGCGTCCACTCCGGCGTCCACCGGCAGCGTGCCGAAGGAGTACCCCCAGTCCCCGCCCAGCCGCGTCGCGCAGAACGCGTCGGAGACGGCGGGCGGGGCGTGCCGGACGAGGAGGGAGCCCTGGAGCGTCAGGGCCATCCGCTCCACCAGCCGCCTGGCGCCGGCCTGCGATCCCTCGGCCAGCTGGTCCTTCAGCCCGGCCACGGCCGCGTCCAGGCGTGCGTCGGCCCCGCGCGTCAGGGCGAGTTCGTCGAAGAGCGCCTGCGTGGTCGCCGTGTCCCGGCCGAGCGCCCGCAGCACGTCGAGGGCGTTGACGTTGCCCGAACCCTCCCAGATCGACAGCAGCGGGGCCTCCCGGTAGTGCCGGGGCATGCCGGAGTCCTCGACGTAGCCGTTGCCGCCGAGGCACTCCAGGGCCTCGGCGGTGAAGGCCGGTCCCCGCTTGGTGACCCAGTACTTGCCGACCGCGGTCGCGATCCGGCGGAACGCGGCCTCCCCGGCGTCCCCGCGCACCGCGCGGTCGGCCGCGCCGGCCAGGCGCAGGGTGAGCGTGGTGGCGGCCTCGGACTCCAGCGCCAGATCGGCCAGCACGTTGCGCATCAGCGGCTGGTCCACGAGCCGGGCCCCGAACGCGCTGCGGTGCCGCGCGTGGTGCCCCGCCTCGACGAGCGTCTTGCGCATCAGCGCCGCCGACATCATCACGCAGTCGAGGCGGGTGCAGTTGACCATCTCGATGATGGTCTTCACGCCCTGTCCCTCCGGGCCGACCAGCCAGGCGACCGTCCCGTCGAACTCGGGTTCGGAGGAGGCGTTGGACCGGTTGCCGAGCTTCTCCTTCAGCCGCTGGATGCGGAAGGTGTTGCGGGTGCCGTCCGGCAGCACGCGCGGCACGAGGAAGCACGACAGCCCGTCCGGGGCCTGCGCCAGCACCAGGAACACGTCGCACATCGGCGCCGAGGTGAACCACTTGTGCCCGTGCAGGGTGTAGACACCGGGTTCGGCGGTCGGGGCCGCCGTCGTGGTGTTGGTGCGGACGTCGGAACCGCCCTGCTTCTCCGTCATCCCCATGCCGGCCAGCAGCCCGCGCTTCCCGGCCGGCGCCCGCAGGCCCGGCTCGTACTCCCGGCTGGTCAGCAGCGGCTCGTACACCTTCGCCAGCTCCGGCTGTCGGCGTAGCGCGGGCACCGCCGCGTACGTCATGGACGTAGGGCAGCCGTGTCCCGCGTCGGTGTGCCCCCACACCAGACCGCCCGCGGTGCGGACGACGTGCGCGCCGGGCCGCTCGTCCGCCCAGGGTGCGGCGGCCAGCCCCTCGGCGACGGCCGTGCGCATCAGATGGTGCCAGCTCGGGTGGAACTCCACCTCGTCGATCCGGTGCCCGTACCGGTCGTGGGTGCGCAGTTCGGGCTCATGGCGGTTGGCCCGGTCGCTCCACTCCTGCACCTGCGCGCTGCCGGCCAGCCTGCCGAGCCGGCGCAGTTCCTCCTCCGCCCAGCCGGCGCCCTCCCGTCGCAGCCCCTCCAGCAGGGCGGTGTCGTCGGAGGCGTCGTACGGGGAGAGGGGAGGGGGCTGGTTGGTGACGTCGTGGGTGGCGCCGTGCGTGCCGGCGCCCTGCTGCTCGTCCGCCAGGGTGAGGGCCATGACACGAGTGTTGCATCATCCCTACAGTCGCAGCAATAGTGCAACACGGTCGGCGGCCGTAGAGTACGGCCCCATGCGGAGCAACGAACCGGCGCCGGCCCCGGACGAGGCGCTGCCGCGTCCCCTCTCCGCGCGGTCGGTCGTCCTGAGCCTGCTGCTGGGCGCGGATCCGCCGGAGCTTGCGGCGAAGGACCTCGGGCGGCTCCTGGAAGGCTTCGGCGTCGGAGGGTCCACGCTCCGCGCCGCGCTCAGCCGCATGGTCGCCGCCGGTGACCTGCGGCGCACGGACACCGGCTACCGCCTCAGTGACCGGCTGCTGGAACGCCGGCGCCGCCAGGACGATTCCGTGGAGCCGCGCACGCGCGCGTGGGACGGCGACTGGGAGCTGGTGGTGATCACCGCGACGGGCCGGGGTCCCGCCGAACGCGCGGACCTCCGTGCGCGGCTGACCGCCCTCCGGCTCGCAGAGCTCCGCGAGGGGGTGTGGCTGCGGCCCGCCAACCTGGAGCGCGGCCTGCCCGCCGGGCTCGACGAGGTGGCCGAGCGCTGCACCGCCCGCCCCGGCCGGCCCGCGCGGGAGCTCGCCGCGGGCCTGTGGCCGCTGGACGCCTGGGTGGGCACCGCCCGCACGCTCCTCGGCCGCATCGACGGCGCCGGCCGTCCCGCCGACCGGCTCGCCGCGTTCGCCGCCGTCGTGCGGCATCTGCTCACCGACCCCGTGCTGCCGCCCGGCCTGCTGCCGGCCGGCTGGCCCGGTGACGCGCTGCGGGCCGCCTACGCGGGATACCGGCGGGAGCTGACGGGAGAGATCCGCTCGCGCGTCGGCGGCGTGTGAGGGCGGGCGGGGCGGACCGCGCGAGCGGCCGTACGAGGCGCCGCGCGGGACGCCTCGTACGGCCGCTGCCCGTGGGGGGCCGGGGGACCTACTTGTAGGTGACGTCGGACGACGCGTACTTGCAGTACGTGCCGTCCGGGCCCGAGCCGTTGGTGCTCGGCTCCTTGCCGGTGTTGTTGCCGATGTACTTCTGGCAGGGGACGATCTTCTTGCTGCTGTCCCCGATGATCGTGATGTTCCGCAGGGTCGCGCTGTCGCCGTAGTTGGTGTTGATGCCGGCGAGCTTGCTGCCCTTCCAGTTCACCTCGATGGTGTTGAGGTTGATCGTCCGCTTGTACTGCGTGGAGCAGTTGCCGCAGGAGCGGACGAACGTGCCGAAGTTCTTGACCGAGAAGTTCGACACGTTCAGCGTCCCGGCGCCGTTGAACTGGAACACCTTGTCGCTGGCTTCCTTGGCGCCGCCGCCGCTGACGGTGTACACCGACCCCGACGACTTGCCCTTGAACGTGGCGGCGTCCTCGCCGACGTCCTCCCACCAGACGTTCTGCAGCGTGCAGGAGCCCTTGCAGTGGACGCCGTCGGCCGCGGGAGCGCCCAGGATGACGTTCTTCAGGACCGCGCCGTCCGCCAGCTCCAGGATCGGGCCCTGGTCCTCGTCCTGGCTGCCGGAGCCGAGGTCCCCTGTGCCGTACAGGCGCTTCATCCCGTAGTCCTTGGTACCGGACACGGCGATGGTGGAGGAGACGGCCTGGCTGCCGTTCGCGGTGGGCCAGGTGACGGCGTTCGCCGGGCTCGCTCCGGTGGTCATGATCATGCCAACCGAGAGCCCCAGGGTGGCGAGTGCTCCCGTCAGCGCGCGGGCGCGTGGTCGTTTCGAGGAAGTCATGTCGTTCCTTCTGTGGTGATGTGGGGGTGCCAGCCATGTACGTGAACGACGTTCGTGATGGTGCTCAGCGGACCCAATCGCATGCCGTGCGGGTCAGGCCGCTGAACGGAAGGTATGGGGTAAGCGCTTTCTGGTCAACGCTTCGCGAGGGCCACATTCGGCCAGGAAAAGCGTGCGCCGGTGACCCCGGGCGCAGGACGCACCCCGGGGTCACCGGCGCGGTGACGGGAACGGTCAGACCGAGCGGTGGTACTGGTCGGGGACGTGGACCTCGCCGCCCAGTTCGCGGGCCGCGTGAAGGGCCCAGGAGGGGTTGCGGAGCAGTTCGCGCCCCAGGAACACCGCGTCCGCCTCGCCGTTCGCGAGGATCTTCGCCGCCTGCCCGGCGTCGGTGATCAGCCCCACCGCGGCGACCGGCATCGGGGTCTCGTTCCGCACCCGCGCGGCGAAGGGGACCTGGTAGCCGGGGCCGGTGGGGATGCGGACGCCGGGGGCGTTGCCGCCGGTGGAGACGTCGAGCAGGTCGATGCCGTGGGCGTGCAGTTCGGAGGCGAAGCGGACGGTGTCGTCCGGGGTCCAGCCCGCTTCCTCGAGCCAGTCGGTGGCCGAAACGCGGAAGAACAGCGGCTTGTCGTCCGGCCACTCCTCGCGCACGGCGTCGACCACCTCCAGCGCGAAGCGCGTGCGGTTCTCGTACGAGCCGCCGTAGGCGTCGGTGCGGTGGTTGGAGTGCGGGGAGAGGAACTCGTTGATCAGATAGCCGTGGGCCCCGTGGATCTCGGCGACCTCGAACCCGGCGGCGAGCGCGCGGCGCGCGGCGGCGCGGAACTGTTCGACGATGTCATGGATCTGTTCGACGGTCAGCTCGTCCGGCACCGGGTGGCGCTCGTCGAAGGCGAGCGGGCTCGGGGCCACCGGCTGCCAGCCGTGGCCGTCCGGTCCGACCGGCGCGCCGCCCTTCCAGGTCCGGTCGGTCGACGCCTTGCGGCCGGCGTGGGCGAGCTGGATGGCGGGGACGGTGCCCTGCGAGGTGAGGAAGCGGGTGATCCGGCGGAACGCCTCGACCTGGGTGTCGTTCCAGATGCCGAGGTCGTACGGCGAGATACGGCCCTCCGGCGACACGGCGGTGGCCTCGACGACGATCAGGCCCGTGCCGCCGGCCGCGCGGGCCGCGTAGTGCGCGAAGTGCCAGTCGCCGGGCGCGCCGGTCGCGGGCCCCTCCGGCGCGGCCGAGTACTGGCACATCGGAGGCATCCACACCCGGTTGGGGACGGTCACTCCGCGCAGGGTGCAGGGCTCGAACAGCGTGCTCACGGTGGACTCCATTCGGCGGGGCCAGGGGTTGCGGGTAAGTACGATAGGCATCGTAGTACGGGAGATGTCAAACTACGATGGTTCTCGTACAATGAGGTTTCCCTGACCGCACCAGGAGCCGCCGTGACGACCGCCCCCGCCCCCAGCAGCCGCGACCTGCCCCACCCGGCGCGCGAGGAGATCCGGCTGGAGGGCGTGCTGCACGCGCTGTCCGACCCGGTGCGGCTGCGGATCGTCCGCGAGCTCGCCGCGGAGGGCGTCGAGCTGTCGTGCTCGTTCTTCGAGCTGCCGGTCAGCAAGTCCACCACCACGCACCACTTCCGGGTGCTGCGCGAGAGCGGCGTGATCCGGCAGAACTACGAGGGCACCGCCAAGATGAACGGCCTGCGCCGGGACGACCTCGACGACCTCTTCCCGGGCCTCCTCGACTGCCTCCTCACTGCCGCCTCCCACCAGTCCACCCGCGGCCACAGCCGCTGACCCCGGCGCGGCCCCCCCGGTGGTGTCACGGGCCGGTCGTGCGGGCCGCGGCCAGGAGGCTTTCCCAGTCGGGGAGTTTGACGGTGGTCCGGCCGAGGGAGGCGCCCAGCCGGGCCTCGGCGTGTTCGATCGCCTGCCAGCCCGTCCACCCCACGGGTTCCACGCCGTCGGCCCGCAGCGCCGCCAGCGGGTCGCCGGGCAGGTCGCGTTCCGCGAAGAGGGGCGCGTCCCGCAGCAGGGACGTCACCGTCTCCTTCGCGCAGGGCCGGTTGGTGCCGATGACGCCCGTCGGGCCCCGCTTGATCCAGCCGGCCACGTACTCGCCGGGAGCGACGGCGCCCCCGCGCAGCACCCGCCCGGCGAGATGCGGCACCGTGCCGCCCGCCGCGTCGAAGGGCAGCCCCTCCAGCGGCACCCCGCGATAGCCCACCGAGCGCAGCACCAGCTGCGCCTCGACCTCCTCGTACGTCCCCGTGCCCGTCACGCCGCCCCGCCCGTCCGGCACCGTCCGCTCGAAGCGCACCGCGCCCACCCTGCCCTCCCGGGCGGTCAGTTCGACCGGGCGGAGGAAGAAGCGCAGCCGGATCAGCCGCCGGGCGTCCGGCGCCGGCGCCCCGGCCCAGCCGCGCAGCACCTCCACGTTGCGGCGCTGCGGGGCGGGCAGCGCGGCGGGATCCGTGTAGGCGGGGTCCGAGGCTGCCTCGGCCGGGTCGACGACCAGGCCGGTGTCCGGCAGGGTCCCCAGCTCGCGCAGCTCCTTGGTGGTGAAACGGGCCTGGGACGGGCCGCGCCGGCCCACCATGTGGATGGTCGTCACCTCGCTCGCCCCGAGCGCGGTCAGGGCCGCGTGCGGCATGTCGGTCGGGCTCAGCTCCGCCGCCCCCCGGGCCAGCATGCGCGTCACGTCCACGGCGACGTTCCCCACCCCGATCACCACCGCGGACCGCACCCCGCGCAGGAACCCGTCGTCCACGGCGTCCGGATGCGCGCTGTACCAGGACACGAACTCCGTCGCCGACCAGCTGCCCGGCAGGTCCTCGCCCGGGATGCCCAGCCGCCGGTCCGTGGCGGCGCCCACGCAGTACACCACCGCGTGGTACAGCTCCCGCAGCCGCGCGACCGGCACCCCGCCCGGCCCGACCTGCACACCGCCGAGGAAGCGCACGCGCTCGTGCTCCAGAACCCCGCGGAGGGTGTGCTGCAGGGACTTGATCTTCTCGTGGTCCGGTGCCACGCCGTAGCGGACCAGGCCGTACGGGCACGGCAGCCGGTCCAGGACGTCGACGCGCACCCGGGCGTCGAGCTGGACGAGACTCTGGGCGGTGTAGCACCCGCTCGGCCCGGAACCGATGACGGCGACACGCAGCACGGCGGAACTCCTCACCCCGCGGGATCGACAGGAGATCGCTGATGCCTTCAGCATGGCACCGTCCGCGCTCCGCCGACAGGGTGCCGTGCGCCACCCGGGGTGCGTGTTCTCCAGAGGGAAACTGATCACACGGTTACGTTGCGTGTGTGCTCGAGGCATCCTTTCTTCATCTTTCCGACCGTTCTCCGGCGGACGGTGCGGTGTCCGTGCGGCCCGCGTGGGAGGTGCGGGAGGGGGAACGGGCGACGCGGTGGCTCCATGTGCGGCTGGCCTTCGGCGACGGGGCCCGGATCGACGCGCTCGCGACGGTGTGCGAGGGGTGGGTCTGCGTCGAGGACGTACGGGCCCGGCCGGCGCTGGCCCTGGAGGACCTGGCCCTGTTCGCGGACTGGATCGAGGGGCCGCTGGCGCGGGCCTGCGGCGACGGTTCCGGGTCCGGAACAGGGGACGGGGCCGGCGAGGGCGCGCACCGGGAGCGGCCCGCCCCGCGGCGCGGACCGGAGGAGCGGGGGCTCGTCGCGCAGGCGTACCGCGCGGCGCAGGAACGGGGCGCCGATCCGGTGCTGGCCGTGATGAACCAGACCGGGTACAGCAGGCGCGGGGCGCTCAGGCTCATCGGCCGGACGCGCGACGAGGGTCTGCTGCCCTCACGGCACGCCCGGCGCTGAGCGGGGGCCGGGGCGTCCCCGGCCCGTCCGCCGAACCGTCACAGCAGATCGCGCATCCGGCTGATCTCGCTGGTCTGCTGGGCGACCACGTCGTCCGCCATCTCCTCCACCTGGATGTTGTTCCCCTGCCCCTTCACATCGGTGGCCATGGTGATCGCCCCCTGGTGGTGAGTGATCATCAGGGTGAGGAAGAGCTGGTCGAACGCCTTGTCGTCGGCCGCGCGCAACTGCTTCAGCTGGGACTGCGTGGCCATCCCGGGCATCGTCGCGTGGTCGTGCCCGTGGGCGCCGTCCCGCTCCGCCTTGCCGTGGTTCTTCAGCCAGGCCTGCATCGCCTTGATCTCGGGCCGCTGCGCGGCGGTGATGCGCTCGGCCAGCCTGACGATCTTCGACGACTCGGCGCGGTCCGGCACCAGTTCGGTCATCTCCAGGGCCTGCGTGTGGTGCGCGATCATCATCCGCGCGTAGGACACGTCCGCGGAGTTGGGGGAGTCGTCCTCGGCGCGCTGCCGCTGGGCCTCGTCGGCCGACAGGGTCCTGTTGGCCTCCCCGGGGCCGCCCGGCGCGATCACCGAGGGTCCGCTCCCGGCGGCCGGCCCGGCGTCGTCCGCCCCCGAGTCGCAGCCCACGAGCGTGAGTACGGCCAGAGCGGTCAGCCCGGCGGCGGCGACGGACACGCGTGACGCGCGACGGTAGTGCACAAGAACCTCCTGTGGCAGGGGCGTTGCGGGACACCTCGTGAGTGCCGACGACCGTCCTAGCACGCTTCCGCGCGACATTGATCAAAAAACTTCATTGCAAGTGTGTTGCCCTCTGTTGGTATGTGCATGTCGAAGACGATACTGCCGGTGCGAAAACCGTTCCGAAGTGAACGGAACCAGGGAGGAAAACAGTGATCCTGTTGAGCGTTTCCCGCACCCGGCGCAGACGACTGGGAGTCGTCGCGGCGGCCGGTGGCCTGCTGGCCGCGCTGCTCACCGCCGCGCCGGCCGCGGCGATACCCGACCCCGGGGACTCACCGCCCGACCGGAAGGAAGTCTCCCGCAGCGACCAGGCCGAGGCCCGCGAGGCCATCCGGAGCGGCGAGATACCCGGCCAGGACGAGATCGTCCACTCCGCCAACATCCGGCATGTGGCCAACATCCCCAAGGACGCGCTGCCCGGCACCAACTCGGACCTTGCCTTCCAGGGCCGGTACGCGTTCGCCGGCAACTACGACGGCTTCCGCATCTTCGACATCAGCGATCCGAAGGCACCGAAGACCGTGGCGCAGGTCCTGTGCCCCGGCTCGCAGAACGACATCTCCGTCTCCGGTGACCTGCTGTTCCTCTCCACCGACTCCTCGCGCAGCGACAGCAGTTGCAACAGCACCACGCAGCCCGCGACCGAGAAGTCCTCGTGGGAGGGCATGAAGGTCTTCGACATCAGCGACAAGCGGAACCCCCGCTACGTCGCCGCGGTCGAGACCGCCTGCGGCTCGCACACCCACACGCTGGTGCCCGAGCGCAAGAACGTCTACGTCTACGTCTCCTCTTACTCGCCCAACGCGGCCTACCCCGACTGCCAGCCTCCGCACGACGGCATCTCGGTGATCAAGGTCCCGCGCAACGCCCCGCAGAAGGCGGCGCTGGTCGGCTTCCCGGTGCTGTTCCCGGGTGAGGGCCCGGACGGCGGCGGCAACCCCGGCGCTCCCACCAACCCGGGTGTCTCCAAGACCACCGGCTGCCACGACATCACCGTGCTGCCCTCGCAGGACCTGGCCGCCGGCGCCTGCATGGGCGACGGCATCCTGTTCTCCATCAAGGACCCCGAGCGGCCCAAGGTGATCGACCAGGTCCAGGACAACGTCAACTTCGCGTTCTGGCACTCGGCGACCTTCAACCAGAAGGCCAACAAGGTCGTCTTCACCGACGAACTGGGCGGCGGCGGCGCCGCCACCTGCAACGCGGCCGTCGGCCCTGACCGCGGCGCGGACGGCATCTACGACATCGTCGGCAAGGGCGACAAGCGCAAGCTGGTCTTCCGCAGCTACTTCAAGATCCCCCGCCACCAGGCGGACTCCGAGAACTGCGTCGCCCACAACGGCTCGCTGATCCCGGTCAAGGGCAAGGACCTGATGGTCCAGGCCTGGTACCAGGGCGGCGTCTCGGTCTGGGACTTCACAAACTCCTCGAAGCCGAAGGAGATCGCCTACTTCGAGCGGGGACCGCTCTCCACCGAGCAGCTGGTCACCGGCGGCTCCTGGTCGGCGTACTACTACAACGGCTACATCTACTCGAACGACATCGCCAAGGGCTTCGACGTCCTGAAGATCGACGACCGGCGCACGGACGCGGCCCGCGGTGTCCACATGCGTGAGCTCAACGTGCAGACGCAGCCGGACTACTTCGACTAGGCGTCCGCCTCCGGCTCGGTCGAGAAGAACCGGGCCAGATCCGCTCCACCGGTCCCGCCGGACGCGTCGGTGTCCGGCGGGACACCCATCTCCCAGTCGAGCCGGTAGCGCTTGAACAGCTCCGCGCGCAGCACCGGAACCGGCATCGGGGCGCCCGGCATCAGGGCCGCGTACACCGCGCCCATCAGCAGGGAGCGCAGCATCGGGTAGTCCGCCTCGACATCGCGGGAGCCGTGCCGGGCCACGGTGTCACCGAGCAGTTCGGCGAGCCGCCGCTGCTCCGGGCACGGCACGAAACCCTCGGCCTGCAGCAGTCCCGCCATGTGCTGGCGCATGAGCACCGGCCGGTCCCGCGCCAGGCCCAGG
Organism: Streptomyces fungicidicus; assembly: GCF_003665435.1. Lineage (NCBI taxonomy): Bacteria > Bacillati > Actinomycetota > Actinomycetes > Kitasatosporales > Streptomycetaceae > Streptomyces > Streptomyces fungicidicus. Next base: position 1,001,093 of record NZ_CP023407.1, on the reverse strand, counting down.
ATCGCGTCGATGGCCCGCGCCATCCGCTCCCGGCCGTCCTCGGTGCGCGGCTCGCGCTCCAGCGCCTCCTCCAGCGTGCGGTGCATCAGCCGGTGCACGGCGGACTGCACCAGCTGGCGCTTCCCCGGGAAGTAGTACGAGACCAGGCCCCGCGCGGAACCCGCCCGGTCGGCGATGTCGCCGAGCGTCGTCGCCTCGTATCCGTGCTCGCCGACCAACTCCACTGCGGCGTGCAGAAGCCGCTCTTTCGAACGCCTCCGCAACTCTTCATTGACCAGGGCGCTGCGCGGGGACATGCTGGACTCCTGCGTTGACTGGCTGCCAGCCAACTATACTCAACGCGTCCGGCGAGGCCCCTTGGTGGGCCCTGTCCGGCTTGCCGTTCACCTCGGGCGACGCGGGGGATCGTCCGAGGTGAACGGCTCTCAGACGCTCAGCGTCCCGTCGGGCGACGGGTGCAGCCGCCGGTGGATCCCGATCGCCGCCGCCACCACCAGGGCGCCGAGCAGCCAGCCCCCGAGGACGTCCGTGGGCCAGTGCACGCCGAGCCAGACGCGGGTGAGACCGACGCCGGCCACCGACACCACCGCCACGGCCAGCGCCGTGCGCCACAGCGCGCGGCCCACCCCGTGACGGTGCAGGAGCCACAGCAGCAGGCCGCAGACGACGGTCGCGGTCATGGCGTGCCCGGAGGGGAAGGCCGCGTAGTGCGCGGAGTCCACCGGGTCGGGCCAGACGGGGCGGGGGCGGTCGACCGCGGCCTTGAGGCCCTGCTGCACGGCCGTCCCGGCGGCGACCGTCAGCACCAGCCAGAGCGCCGTCCACAGGGCGGCGTACCGCCGGACGAGCAGCACCGCGGCCGCCGCGCACAGCACCCGCATCGTCCACGGGTCCCAGACCCAGTCCGTGAGGATGCGGGCGGTCTGGGTGAGCCCCGGGTCCGCGACCGCCCAGCGGTGGGTGGTGCGGGCGATGCCCTCGTCCACGTCGAGCAGCGGACGCCACTTGGCGGCCACCAGCGCCAGCAGCAGCGCCGAGCACAGCGCGAGCACTCCGGTGGCCAGGGTGGCGGGACGGGACTCCGGGGGACTGGGCGGGGATTCGGCGTGTGAGGTGCGCATGGGCCGATCCTCGCCGACCACCGTCACCCGCGGCCAGCACCCCCGCCCCGTCGCGTACGCGAGCCCACCGCTTTCCGGAACCTCTCCGGCCACCTACCGCCCCTCCGGTGCTGACACACCGTCGCGTACCGCATGGCCTCCCCGCGTCGACGCCATGACGCCTGGGCGGGGACAATTACCGTCGCGGCGGTACCGGCCGGCCTGCCTCTGTCGCGCCGGCCGGTCGAGCACTGCTTCTGATGCGTGCGGTGCCGCGTGGGCACGCCCTCCGGGGGGGTGCACACTTCGGCGGGTCGGGGACGACGCCTCGTCCGCGTCCGCCTTCCGGATCCGCGCGGGCGCGCCCCCTGAGGGCCGCGTCCGCTGGTGGGGGCGGGGCGACGCGTTTTGGTGCGCGCCCGCTTTCCGGTTCGGGCCGGCCGGTCGGGCGCTGGTTCTGCTGCGTTGGGGTGCCGTCCGGGCCCACGCGGGGCGATTTCCGTGGGTGGGACGGGGGCACGCCTCGGCTCGCGCACGCCTCCCCGGTACGTGCCCGGTCGGGCCGATGGTGCGAGGTGGGCCCTCAGGGGCAGGGGCTCCGGGTGGTGAAGTCCGGGGTCCGGGGTCTAGCCGAGTGCCCGCAGTCCCGGCACGAAGGCCACCAGGATCGGCACGACCGGGACCAGCGATGCCACGGCCGTCAGGCGGAGGCGGCGGCCCGCGGTCAGGCGGTCCGGGGGTGTGAGCAGCCGGCGGACACGGGCCGGGACATGGGCCTCCGGGGCCGGGCAGGGCCCGAACACCCCGCGGTGTTCGTTGAGTTCCACCAGTGCGAGGGCCGTGGTGAGCCGGCCGAAGCGGCGGGACGCCATGTCGTCCGCGGCGAGTTCGACCAGGCGGTGCATCTCGTCGCGGAACGCCGCGAACACCGGCACCTGCGGGAAGCCGCCCGCCAGCGCGGACGAGCAGTGCAGCAGCCAGTCGTGGCGGGCCCGGGCGTGGCCCCGCTCATGGGCGAGGACGGCGTCCAGCTGCCGCCCCTTCAGCCGGCGCAGCGCGGCCGTGGTGACGACCAGCTGGGGCGGGGTGCCCGGGAGCCACCAGGCCTCGGGCCGCTCACCCTCCAGGACCACGAGCCGGTCGGCGCCCGGTTCCTCCCCGGGCAGCAGCGGCGCCCGCACCTGCAGTTCGGCCCGGCGCGTCCGGCGCCGGGCGCGGGCCCGTACGACCTCCCGGACGAGCATCGCCGCGCTCCACAGTCCGCCGCACGCCAGTGCCACCGCGGTGGTAGCCGCCCAGAGCCCCGCCGTGCCGAGCGCGTACGCCTCGACGACCGCACGGGGCGCCGTGGCGAACACATGGCCGCCCACCGCCCGCCAGGCCGCCGCCGCGCTGAACGTCATCGAAAGCGCGCAGCACAGCAGCACCGCCGCGATCACGCACTGCCACGCCCACAGCGCCACCACCGGTTCCCGGTCCGGCCAGTCGGCCCGGGCGAGCAGCCGGGGACCCGTGACGGCGGTCAGAACGCCGAGCAGCAGCAGTGCCGCGGGGAGGATCATGTGTGCAGCCTATGAGCGCGGGCCGCCGCGGTATACGGCCCAACGGACCGAAGTGACGCAGCCAACGGTCCTGGACGGCCCGCCCTCGCCCCTCACACCGCCAACAGCATCGCCACCATCGCGATCCCCATGGAGAGCCGGCAGGCCCGCGCCAGTTCCGGCCGGTCACCCCATCCGGCACCCTCCGCGACCCCCGGCACCGTGGCCACCGGCACCAGCCGTACGCCCGTGACGAGCACGTACGCCACGAAGTAGAGCAGCAGCGTCCCGGTCAGCAGGGGTGTGCCCGAGCCCCCGTGCCCGTGTCCGTGACCGGCGGGGGCGGCCATGGCCACCGCCATGTACACCATCGCGCCCGCGCCGATCAGATGGTGCAGATGACCCGCGCCGGTACGGGCGGCCCACAGCGCGTGCAGCCCCGCCCCGCCGAACACCACCGCGAGGGCCGTCCACACCCAGCCCGGCGGCGTGAACACCGCCGCGGGCACGGCCATCACGGCCATGCCGAAGCCCATGAGCGCCTCGCCGCCCGCGGCACGGCGCTGCTCCACCACACGGCTGCGCATGCGCAGCAGACAGTACGCGCCGGTGGCCGCGCAGAGCGCGACCAGCAGCCAGCCCGACGACACCGGTCCGTGCACCCGAACCTCCCCCCTCGACCCGCTCGAGGGCCGGTCATGGCATGCCCGGTCCCGGTGGCGGGCACCCGAGCGCACGGAAGTACAGGGGGAGCGTTCGGGGGAGCAGCGCAGGTCGGGAGGTATGATTCACGAGTAAAATACCTGCTAAGGTTGTTTCTCATGAGCAGTGCCACCCCCACCCCCTCCACCCCGAAGGCCAGGCGCCTCCCCCTCGCCGCCCCGCTGCGCCTCGGGCGGCCCTCCGACATCTGGTTCAAACCGGCCCTCAGCGTGGTCGCCGCGGTGGCGCCGCCCAACCTGCTGCTGGTGGGGCTCGGTCGGCTGGACCTGGCGATGTACACCATGGCCGGGTCCCTGTGCGCCCTGTACGCGCACAACCGCCCGTACGCCGCCCGGGCCAAGACGCTGGTGTGGGTGGTACTGGGCATGCTCGGTGGCCTCGCCGTGGCGCTCGTCGCGGCCTCCCTCACCCGGAACGCCGTGATCCTCGTCGCCGTGGGCGCCGTGCTCGCCGCCGTGCAGAAGGTGCTGTGCGACGCCACCCGCATCGGCCCGCCCGCCCATGTGATCCTGATCTTCGTCAGCTCGGCCTCGCTGTTCGTCCCGCAGACCCTCGGGCAGGTCCCCGGCCACCTCGCGCTCGCCGCCGCGGCGGGCGTGTGGGCCTGGCTGGTCGGCATGGCGCCCGTGCTGGTCCGGCCGCACGGCCCGGAGCGCCGGGCCACCGCCCAGGCACTGAAGTCCGCCGCGGCGTACGCGGAGACGGCGGTCGCGCAGACGCCGGGCGCCGGGGAGGGCCACCCGCGCGCCCGTGGCGACGCCTACGCCGCCGTCCAGACCGCGTGGCAATCGCTGCTTGCCGCGGGGAACCGGCCCTCGGCCACCCGCCGCGCCCTCGAACGACTGGTGATCCGCGCCGAGGTCGCGCTCGCCGCGCCGGCCGACGCCGACCCCGCACGTCTGCGCGCCTGGGCCCGCGACCTGCGCGGCACCGGCCCGGTCCCGCGTCCCGACGACCCCCGCGCGGGCGCCGACGAACTGCTGGGGGTGGCCGCGGAACGCGCCGTCGCTCCCCGCCCCCTGTGGAGCAGGCTCGGACCGCTCACCCCGATCGCCGTCCGCACCGCGCTCGGCTGCGCGCTCGCCGGCTACGCCTCCCTCGCCCTGGGCGTCGGCCGTCCCTACTGGGCCCTGGTCACCGCCGCCTCGCTCTACCAGGCCAACATCACCCTCACCTGGAGCCGGACGGTCCAGCGCGTCGTCGGCAACCTCGTCGGCGTCCTGATCTTCGCCGCCGTCGCCCCGGTCGCCCACCTGGGCCCCCTCGCGCTCGTCCTGTGCTGCCTCGCGTTCAACTTCGGGGCCGAGGCGTTCATCAGCCGGAACTACTGGCTCGGCAGCGTCTGCGTGACCCCCCTCGCCCTGCTGGTCACCGAGTTCCCCGGCTACCAGCCGGTCGGCGAGCTGGTCGCCGACCGGGTCGTGGACACCCTCGTGGGCGCGCTGGTCGGTTTCGCCGCGGCCCTGGTGGTCACCAACCGCAGGGCGGGCAACCGCGTGGAGGGGGCGCTCACCGCCGTCGACCGGGCACGTGAGGGCGCCGCCCGCCTGCTGGCGGCCCCGGGGGCCGCGCCCGCGGCCCTGGCCGCGGCCCACCGCGACCTGGCCGCCGCACTGGTCGACCTGCGGGCCACCGTCGACGCCGCGTCCGGCGAGTGGTGGCGGCGCGCGCTGCCCCAGGAGCGGGTCGTGCTCGCCGAGCAGTCCGGACACCGTACGCTCGCGGCGACGGTACGACGCCAGGGGCTGCTCCCGGACCCCGGCACGGGCACGGACACGGAGGACGTACGGCCATGACGGCGACCGAAGGACCGGCGGCGGACGACGCGGGACCGGCGACGGGCGGCGGGGGCCTGCAGGGCCGTTCGCGGGACGACACCGTGGCCGCGGTCGTGCGGCAGTGGCGGGCCGTCAACCCCGCTCTCGACACCGGTCCGATGGAGGTCATCGGCCGCATCAACCGCTGCGCCGCCCTCCTGCAGCAGGCGGAGGACGCCCCGCTGCGCCGCGCGGGACTGACCCGCCCGGAGTTCGACCTGCTCGGCGCGCTGCGCCGCACCGGCCACGAACTGACCCCGAGCGAGCTGGCCCGCGAGACCTTCTCCTCGGGCGCCGCCGTCACCAAACGCCTCAAGCAGCTCGGCGAACGCGGGCTGGTGGAGCGCCGCGGCGACACCCGCGACCGCAGGGTCGCCCATGTCCGTCTCACCGACTCCGGAAGCGCCCTGGTCGACGGCATCATGCCGGCGCAGCTCGCCTACGAGAACGCTGTGCTGTCCGGTCTGGACGGCCCGGAACTCGGCGAGCTCGCCGCCCTGCTGGGCGAACTCCTCGGACAGCTGGAAGGACGCCTGGGCGCGCTGCGGGCATGACCGCCCCCGGCGCCGCACCCGGCCTCGCCTGCCGCCCCGCGGGCGGCTCTTTCGCGGCAGGCCCTAGATGCCGGGCCGGTACCGGAGCGGATGGTCGGCCGGGATCTCGACCAGCACGATCGGCGTGCCGTCCGGGTCCGCGATCCACATCTCGATCAGCCCCCAGGGCTCCCGCACCGGAGGACGGACGATCTCGACGCCCCCGGCCGCCAGTTCCCCGTGCGCCGCGGCGACGTCCTCGACCTGGAGCCACAGCCGCACGTCCGGGGAGGCTCCGGAGGCGGAGTCCGAACGGCCCGAGAGCTCCAGGAACCCCCCGCCGAGGAAGTAGACGGTGCCGCGCTCCGGGCCGGTGCCGAACTCGCGGTGGACGGCGAGGCCCAGCCGCTCCCCGTAGAAGGCGCGGGAGCGGTCGGGATCGGTGGGGCGGAGCAGGACGCGGCTGCTCAGTACGTGCACCATGCGGCCGAGCGTAGTGGCCGGGTTAGTCTCGTTGCCGCCCCGGCCACGCCGGGAGGCGCCCTGAGACGAAACCGGAGACGTGCCCATGGAATCCGCCACCGACACCGCGCTGACCTTCCGCGACGCCACCGACGCCGATGTGGACGCCCTGGTGGCGCTGATCGAGTCGGCCTACCGGGGGGAGTCCAGCCGGGCCGGCTGGACCACCGAGGCGGACATTCTCCAGGGACAGCGGACCGACCCCGAGGGCGTGCGCGAGGTCATCGGGTCGCCGGACAGCCGGCTGCTGACGGTGGAGCGCGGCGGCCGGGTGATCGCCTGCTGCCAGCTGGAACACCGGGGCGCCTACGCCTACTTCGGGTTGTTCGCGGTCAGCCCCGCCCTCCAGGGAGCGGGACTGGGCAGGACGATCATCGCGGAGGCGGAGCGCCGGGCCCGCGAGACCTGGGGCGTCAGCGAGATGCACATGACGGTGATCTCCGTGCGGGAGGACCTGATCGCCTGGTACGAGCGGCGCGGCTACCGCCGTACGGGACGGACGACGCCCTTCCCGTACGGCGACGAGCGCTTCGGCATTCCGCAGCGCGCCGACCTGTGTTTCGAGCTGCTGGTGAAGGAGCTGGTCTGACGGCTCACGCCGTGAAGCGGCCGGTGCGTTTGATCTCCGGGTAATCCGTGGTGGCGCCGTCCAGACCAAGGGCGCGCACCAGTCTCAGCTGGTCCTGGGTGTTGACCACCCAGCCGATGATCCTCAGGTCGGCCTTCCGCGCCCGCTCCACGATCTCCAGACTGAGCCGGCGGATGTTCAGACAGACGGTGGAGGCGCCCGCCTCCACCGCCCGCTCGACGATGTCGGGGCCGTACCGGCTCGCGACGAGCGCCGTGCGCACCCCGGGCACCAGGCGGGCGGTCTCGGCGATCGCCTCGTCGAAGAACGAGGACACCTCGACCCGGTCCGCGAGACCCCGTGCGTTCATCACCTCGGCCAGCGCCCGGGCGGCCTGCACGTCCTTGATCTCGGCCTGGAGCGGCGCACGGACGGCGTCGAGCACCTCCTCGAAGACCGGGATCCGCTCGCCCCGCCCGGCGTCCAGGGCGCGCAGTTCGGCGAGCGTCTTGTCGGCGATCGCGCCCGTGCCGTCGGTGGTGCGGTCCACCTCGGTGTCGTGCATGACGACGAGCGCGCCGTCCTTGCTCAGATGCAGATCGAGTTCGATGGCGTCCAGACCCGCCTCCTGGGCGGCGGCGAACGACCGGAGGGTGTTCTCGGGTTCGACGCCCATGACTCCGCGGTGACCGATGGTGAGGAAGTTCAAGATCCGACTCGCTTCCGTCGACGGCGGCGGGGGGCCGCGTCCCTACGGCCCTCCTGGACCGTATCGCCTGTGCCCCCCGCGTCCAGAGGCTGAACGTCGATCGCAGTCACCGTCACCCAACCAGGTGTCCCACCGGAAAAAATGCGGTGAAGGCGGGGGTGAGGCAGGATAATTTCCTGAGGTGCCCCTTGCTGGGAGAAACCCGCTGTGTATACGGTCTTCTTACGCGAGGTTGTCCCGTGGAGGATGAGACATGACGGAAATTCTTGTGCAGGTGGGCGTGGAAGGGAAGATTCCTTCGGTGAGCAGGGTGGTGGAGCACCCGGCATGGCCCGTGCTCAAGGATGCCGTGGAGCGGATCCGGCCCTGGCAGTCCAAGGACGGGTCGATCGACTTCGACGCCGAGGGCGCCCCGGCCCGCGAGGCCGCCGAGCGCGCGGTGCGCGAGGCCGCCGAGGCCGTCGGGGAGCTGTCCGCGCTGCTGCCCCACGACCGCGCCTACCACGAGGCTCTGGTGAAGGACCTGGTCCGCTGGGCCGAGGGCGGCTTCGAGGTGCCCGACTTCCTCGACTCGCTGCTGGCCTTCCAGCCGGCCGCGCACCGCGAGGACGGCCTGCAGCACCTGGTCGTCTTCCCGATGTACACCCAGAACGGCAACCCGGACCGCAACCTCGAGGCGGTCGTGCTGCGCATGGTCTGGCCCGACTGGCTGGCCGAACTGGAGCGCACCCGCTACGACAACCCGCTGTTCTGCGGCATCACCTTCGAGGACTTCACCTCCGGCTACGACACCAACTCCGCGGTCCTCTTCCCCGAGACCATCGCGGTGCGCGAGGCCCCCGAGCGGTTCACCTGGGGCGGCATCTTCTGCGACCGCGAGGCCGCGCGCTTCCGCCGCGTCACCGAGGCCGCCGTCGACATCCTGGGCCTGGAGCTGCCCGAGGACGTCGCCGCGATGGTGCACGACCAGAAGCGCTGCGAAGAGGCGTTCGTGCTCTGGGACATGGTCCACGACCGCACCCACAGCCACGGCGACCTGCCCTTCGACCCGTTCATGATCAAGCAGCGCCAGCCGTTCTGGATGTACGGACTGGAGGAGCTGCGCTGCGACCTCACCGCCTTCAGGGAGGCCGTGAAGCTGGCCGGCGACGGCGTCCCGCAGGCCCGTGACGTGCAGGTCGCGGTGCTCTTCGACCGGATGTTCCGCTTCCCGGTCACCGGTGAGCGGATGCGCAACTACGACGGCCTCGGCGGTCAGCTGCTCTTCGCCTACCTGCACAAGCACGACGTCGTCCGCTGGACCGACAACAAGCTCTCCATCGACTGGGAGCGCGCCCCGCAGGTCACCAACCAGCTGTGCGCCGAGATCGAGACGCTGTACCGCGACGGCATCGACCGTCCCAAGCTCGTCCACTGGTTCGCCGGGTACGAGCTGGTCTCCACCTATCTCTCCCCGCACCCGGGCTCCAGGTGGGCCAAGGGTCCCGACGCCCTCGACCTGACGCTGCCGCCCCGGAAACTCGTGGATGACGTGCTTCCGGACGAGTTTCCGCTGAGCATGTTCTATGAGGCACTGTCGAAGAAGCTGAAGAACGTGATCGCCTCCACCAAGGGCATCACGGCGGACGGTGCCGAGCGGGTCGCCGCGTGAGCGATCGCGGTATCACAACTGCTCAGGAGGCGAGGATCATGGGGAACGGGGCGCTCGACGGTGCGGTGATCGCGGTGGCCGGAGCGGGGGGACCCGCGGGGCGTGCGGCACTGCTCAGGCTGGCCGAGGCGGGAGCGGTCGTCGTCGGCTCCGACAACGATCCGGAGCGGCTGGCGGCGGCCGTCGACGCGGCGCGCTACGCGCACGGCGGCGCCACCGTCACCGGTGACACGGTCGACCTGCTCGACCTGGACTCCACCCGTGACTGGGCCGCCCGCACCGAGAAGGAGTTCGGCCGGGTCGACGGCCTGGTCCACCTCGTCGGCGGCTGGCGCGGCAGTGAGACCTTCACCAAGACCAGTCTGGACGACTGGGACTTCCTGGAGCTGCTGCTGGTGCGCACCGTGCAGCACACCTCCCTCGCCTTCCACGAGGCGCTGCAGCGCAGTGACCGGGGACGCTATGTCCTGATCAGCGCGGCCGGCGCGACCAAGCCGTCCGCGGGGAACGCCGCGTACGCGGCGGGCAAGGCCGCCGCCGAGGCGTGGACGCTCGCCATGGCCGACTACTTCCGCAAGGCCGGGGGCGAGCAGGGGCCGACGTCGGCGGCTGCGATCCTGGTGGTGAAGGCGCTGGTGCACGACGCGATGCGCGCCGACCGCCCCAACGCGAAGTTCGCGGGCTTCACGGACGTCAAGGACCTGGCCGAAGCAGTCGTCGGCGTCTGGGACAAGCCCGCCGCGGAAGTGAACGGAAACCGTCTGTGGCTGACCGAGAAGCCGTGAACCCACCGAGGACCGACGCGCGTCGTCATCACGACCCGGACGTCCGCGGTTTCGCCAGCGACAACTACGCCGGGGCACACCCGGAGGTGCTCGCCGCCCTGGCCCTGGCCAACGGCGGGCACCAGGTCGCCTACGGCGAGGACGCCTACACCGAGAACCTCCAGCAGGTGGTCCGCAGCCACTTCGGTCCCACCGCCGAGGCGTTCCCGGTCTTCAACGGCACCGGCGCCAACGTCGTCGCGCTCCAGGCGGTCACCGACCGCTGGGGCGCGGTGATCTGCGCCGAGAGCGCCCACATCAACGTGGACGAGGGCGGGGCGCCGGAGCGGGTCGGCGGCATCAAGCTGCTCACCGTGCCCACCCCCGACGGCAAGCTCACCCCCGAGCTGATCGACCGGCAGGCGTACGGCTGGGACGACGAGCACCGCGCGATGCCGCAGGTGGTGTCCATAGCCCAGGCCACCGAGCTGGGCACGGTCTACACGCCCGACGAGATCCGCGCCATCTGCGAGCACGCCCACGCGCACGGGATGAAGGTGCACGTCGACGGCTCCCGGCTGGCCAACGCCGCCGCCACGCTGAACGTGCCGCTGCGCGCCTTCACCAACGCGGCCGGCGTCGACCTCCTGTCGCTGGGCGGCACCAAGAACGGCGCCTTGTTCGGCGAGGCCGTCGTCGTCCTGGACCCGGACGGCGTCCGGCACATGAAGCACCTGCGCAAGCTGTCCATGCAGCTCGCGTCCAAGATGCGCTTCGTGTCGGTGCAGCTGGAGGCCCTGCTCGCCCGGGACCTGTGGCTGCGCAACGCCCGGCACGCCAATGAGATGGCCCAGCGCCTGGCCGAGGGCGTGCGCGCCGTGCACGGCGTGGAGATCCTCCACCCCGTGCAGGCCAACGCGGTCTTCGCGCGGCTGCCCCACGAGGTGAGCGAGCGCCTGCAGAAGCGGTTCCGCTTCTACTTCTGGGACGAGACCGCGGGTGACGTCCGCTGGATGTGCGCGTTCGACACCACCGAGGACGACGTCGACACGTTCGTGGCGGCGCTCAAGGAGGAGATGGCACGCCAGTGAGTGCATAGATATGCGGTCGACCGGAAATACATTGACTCCCGGTCGGCCGCGTACCTATGCTCTGGCCGCATGCAGCTGATCCAGGAAACCCCGGACCTCTCCGCCTATCTGGCCGCCGACGAGGCGATCGACCATCACCATCCGCTGGTCCGTGACACGGCGGCGCGTCTCGCTGCTGGGGTGGCCGACTCGTATGAGTATGCGCGAGCGGCGTTCGACTTCGTCCGCGACGGCATCCCGCACTCGCAGGACTCCGGTGACCTCCGGGTCACCTGGCGCGCCTCCGACGTCCTGGAGCGGCGCACCGGGATCTGCTACGCCAAGGCCCACGCGCTGGCCGCGCTGCTGCGGGCCGAGGACATCCCGACCGCCCTCTGCTACCAGAACCTCGGCGTCCTGCACGGCCTGGTCGCCGTGCGGTTCAACGGCGCCTGGCACCGGCAGGACCCCCGGGGCAACAAGCCCGGAGTGGACGCGCGGTTCTCCCTCGACGGTGAGCGGCTGGCCTTCACCCCCGACCCGGCGTCCAATGAGATGGACTATCCAGTCCTGTATGCTGCACCGCATCCGGTCGTCCTGAACGCCCTCCGGGCCGCTTCCGACCGGCCGCACCTGTGGCGGACGCTCCCCACCGCGCTCTGAGACCAAGGCGGAACCATGACTCCCACCCCGGCCGTGTCCGACGAGGTGCGCGCCCTCGCACCCGGCTTCACCCATGTCGTGGTCGAGGCACACGGCCTCGTCAACCGGCCGAGCGACGGGGAGAGCTCCGCCCTGCTCGACGACGCGGCCGGCCGGCTCGCCGCACGCCTCGGGGGCCGCGCCCCGCACGAGGACCCGCACATGGCGGCCTGGCGCGAGGTCTACACGGCGTTCGGCTCCAAGCCGTCGCGCACCCGCAACTCGGCGGAGGCGCTGGCCAGGCGGGCCCTCACGGCGGCCGGCCTGCCCCGGATCAACCTCCTCGTCGACCTCTACAACGCCGTCAGCGTCGCCCGGCTGATCCCCGTCGGCGGTGAGGACGCCGACCGGATCCGGGGCGGAATGCGGCTGGTGCGGGCGACCGGCGAGGAGGACTTCGTGACGGTCACGGGCGGCGCGGAGACCGTGGAGCACCCCGACGCCGGCGAGGTGGTGTGGCGCGACGACACCGGAGTGACCTGCCGCCGCTGGAACTGGCGCCAGGGTCCGCGCACCCGTCTCACCGAGGAGACGGTCTCGGGCATCTTCCTGCTGGAGAGCCTGGCGCCGATGCCCGTGCCGGACGTGGAGGACGCGGCGGCCGAACTGGCCGGTCTGCTGGAGAAGTTCAGCCCGGGTTCAACTGTCACGGTCCACCCCGCCGCGTGAGCGGCCCCGTGGGGGCCGCCCGCGGCGGCGTCAGCGGGCCTCGGTCTCCCGGACCTGCTCCGGCGTCGGCGCCGTGCCCCCGAGGTGGGCCGGCATCCACCAGGTGTCGTCGGGACCCTTGGGGCGCACCGGATAGGCGCGCTGCGCCGCCTCCAGCAGCTCCTGCACCCGCTCGCGCAGCTGCCGGGTGATCGCGCCCGCGTACTTGTCCTTGGACGCCTCGATCGCCTCGCCGACCCGGATCGTGATCGGGGTGTGACTGCGCTTGAAGTTGCGCGGATGACCCTTGGTCCACAGCCGCTGGGTGCCCCACACCGCCATCGGGATCAGCGGCACGCCGGCCTCCTGCGCCAGGCGCGCGGCGCCGGACTTGAAGCTCTTCAGCGTGAACGACTGCGAGATCGTCGCCTCCGGGAAGACGCCCACGATCTCCCCGGCCCGCAGCGACCGCAGCGCGTGCTCGTACGCCGCCTCGCCCTGGGTGCGGTCCACCGGGATGTGCTTCATGCCGCGCATCAGCGGACCGGAGATCCGGTGCCGGAAGACCGACTCCTTCGCCATGAAGCGGACCAGCCGCTTCTGGGGGAGCGCCGCCAGGCCGTTGAATACGAAGTCCAGATAGCTGATGTGATTGCTCACCAGCACGGCGCCGCCCGAGCGCGGTATGTTCTGCGAACCCTGGCAGTCGATCTTGAGGTCCCACGCCTTGAACAGGGTGCGGGCGAAACCGACGACGGGCCGGTAGACGAGTTCTGCCATGGGCGGGTCGGAACCCTTCCTTTTCTGCCTGGGAAGGAAGCTCCCAGCCGAAGTTACGCAGCCGTAGGTTTTACGGCTTGTCGCAGATGGTGCCCGAAGAACGGCCGCCGAACCAGCCCTGGTGCCCGTCGGCGGCGAGATTCTTGTCACGTCCACCCCTTGATCCACCTCGGGCTTTGTGTCCCGGCCGGGAATTCCCGCCGTCCCGGCGGTGCTGGAGACCGTTGACGGCAGAACTATGGAGGGGAGAGAGCGCGTGCGGGACCGGGACGGGCGGGAGGGGCTCGGGGCGGGGGAAGGGCCGGACGGGCCGGGGCTGGGAGTCGCGCTGGGGGAGCGCGCCACCCTGGTGCAGTTCTCCACCGCCTTCTGCGCGCCCTGCCGGGCGACCCGGCGGGTGCTCGCCGAGGTGGCGGCACTGGTCCCGGGGGTGACCCACGTGGAGATCGACGCCGAGGCCCGTCTCGACCTCGTGCGGCGCCTGGAGATCGAGCGGACGCCGACGGTGCTGGTCCTCGACGCGCGCGGCCGGGTCGTACGGCGCGCGGCGGGACAGCCCCGCAAGGCCGATGTGATCGCCGCGCTCGGGGAGGCGGTGTGACGGCGGCGAGGGTTCTGGTGAGGCATCTCCCACATCACGGGACCGACTTGACTGTGCATGCCACCGATCGTCAGCCTGACCCCATGTGTACGGAAGTCCTTCGCCCCCGGCGGGCGCCCGGCCGCCCCGCGCGTGTGCGCCGGGCGGGGCGGTGAGCAGCCGCGAGCCCGTGCGTCACCTCACGGAGAAGGAGAGCCTCATGACGGTCGCGCCCGGCACCGGTACCGCCCGCCCCGCCTCGCCCGACCTGCTGCGCTCCGTCTTCCGCAGGCACGCGGCGGGCGTCGCCGTGATCACCGCGCGCGGCCGCCGCGGTCCGGTCGGCTTCACCGCGACCTCCCTCGCCTCCGTCTCCGCCGAGCCGCCGATGCTGTCCTTCGCCGTCGGCACGGGGAGCTCCAGCTGGCAGGCGATCGCGACGGGCGAACACGTCGGCGTCCACGTCCTCGGGGAGCACCAGCAGGAGCTGGCGGCGACCTTCGCGCGCAGCGGCGCCGACCGCTTCGGCGAGGACACCGCCTGGCGGGACGGCCCCGCGGGGGTCCCCGTGCTGGACGACGTGCCGGCCTGGATGGTGTGCAAGGTGGTGGCCCGGGTGCCCGCCGGCGACCACCGGCTCGTCGTCGCCGAGGTCCTGCTGGGCGACCCGACAGGCCATGGCCGCCCCCTCCTCTACCACCAGGGACGCTTCAACCGGCTGTCCGACTGAGTGGGTTCCCTGGTCGCGGCCCCGTCGAGTTCCGGTTACGCTGCGTTGCGAAGGTCACAGTTCAAAGCGCTTGCTTAGCGGGAAGAGACTGGGTGTACTGACGAGTAATATTTCGGCCGGAGCGCGGGGCGCCCCGGCCGGGACGGCCCGCTTCAGGCGCCTATGCTGCCTGCAGGCAGGCAGCCAGAAATGACGATGCAGTAGGAGAGCCGGCGTGAGCTTGAGGATCGTTGTCACCGTGAAGTACGTGCCCGACGCCACTGGCGACCGGCACTTCGCCGATGACCTGACCGTCGACCGTGACGACGTGGACGGTCTGCTCTCCGAACTGGACGAGTACGCGGTCGAGCAGGCGCTGCAGATCTCGGAGAATTCCGACGACGACGTGGAGATCACCGTGCTGACGGTGGGCCCGGAGGACGCCAAGGACGCCCTGCGCAAGGCGCTGTCCATGGGTGCCGACAAGGCCATTCACGTCGAGGACGACGATCTGCACGGCACCGACGCCATCGGCACCTCCCTGGTCCTGGCCAAGGCCGTCGAGAAGGCGGGCTACGACCTGGTGATCTCGGGCATGGCCTCCACCGACGGCACCATGGGCGTCGTACCGGCGCTGCTCGCGGAGCGTCTGGGCGTGCCGCAGGTGACCCTGCTGTCCGAGGTGTCCGTCGAGGGCGGCACCGTCAAGGGCCGACGTGACGGCGACGCCGCCTCCGAGCAGCTCGAGGCCTCCCTCCCGGCGGTCGTGTCGGTCACCGACCAGTCGGGCGAGGCCCGGTACCCGTCCTTCAAGGGCATCATGGCGGCCAAGAAGAAGCCGGTTCAGTCCTGGGACCTCTCCGACCTCGACATCGACGAGGACGAGGTCGGCCTGGAGAACGCCTGGACCGCGGTCGACTCCGCGGCCGAGCGTCCGGCCCGCACCGCCGGCACGATCGTCAAGGACGAGGGCGAGGGCGGCAAGCAGCTCGCCGAGTTCCTCGCGAGCCAGAAGTTCATCTGAGCCACTGGTTCCGCCGACCGCCCCGCACACTTCGCAAGCAGGAGAGAAGAAGTCCCATGGCTGAAGTTCTCGTCTACGTCGACCACGTGGACGGTGCCGTCCGCAAGCCCACCCTGGAGCTGCTGACGCTGGCCCGTCGCATCGGCGAGCCGGTCGCCGTAGCGCTGGGCAACGGCGCCGGTGACACCGCCGCCACGCTCGCCGAGCACGGCGCGGTGAAGGTCCTCACCGACGAGGCCGCCGAGTACGCCGAGTACCTGGTCGTGCCGAAGGTGGACGCCCTGCAGGCCGCCCACGAGGCCGTCTCCCCGGCCGCCGTCCTGGTGTCCTCCTCCGCCGAGGGCAAGGAGATCGCCGCCCGCCTGGCGCTGCGTCTCGGCTCCGGCATCATCACGGACGCCGTCGACATCGAGGCCGGCGACGAGGGCCCGGTGGCCACACAGTCCGTGTTCGCCGCGTCCTTCACCACCAAGTCCCGTGTCTCCAAGGGCACCCCGGTCATCACGGTCAAGCCGAACTCGGCCGCCGTGGAGGCCGCTCCGGCCGCGGGTGCCGTCGAGGCCCTGTCGGTGACCTTCTCCGCCCACGCGACCGGCACCAAGGTCACCGGCCGTACGCCGCGTGAGTCGACGGGCCGCCCGGAGCTGACCGAGGCCGCGATCGTGGTCTCCGGCGGCCGTGGTGTCAACGGCGCGGAGAACTTCGCGGTCATCGAGGCGCTCGCCGACTCGCTCGGCGCGGCCGTCGGCGCCTCGCGCGCCGCCGTCGACGCCGGCTGGTACCCGCATACCAACCAGGTCGGCCAGACCGGCAAGTCGGTCTCGCCGCAGCTGTACATCGCGTCCGGCATCTCCGGCGCGATCCAGCACCGCGCGGGCATGCAGACCTCGAAGACCATCGTGGCCGTCAACAAGGACGCCGAGGCCCCGATCTTCGACCTGGTCGACTACGGCATCGTCGGCGACCTGTTCGACGTCGTGCCGCAGCTGACGGAGGAGATCAAGACCCGCAAGGGCTGATCACGCCGAGCCGCACGGGGCCCCCGCGACCACTCCGGTCGCGGGGGCCCCGTGGCGTCACGGGGTGAGGGCGGCCCGCACCGGCAGATGGTCGCTCGGGAACCGCCCGTCCGGCGCGAAGGTGCTGACCGACGCCCGGTG
The DNA here is from genome assembly GCF_003665435.1 of Streptomyces fungicidicus. NCBI lineage: Bacteria > Bacillati > Actinomycetota > Actinomycetes > Kitasatosporales > Streptomycetaceae > Streptomyces > Streptomyces fungicidicus. Next base: position 984,492 of record NZ_CP023407.1, on the reverse strand, counting down.
CACCGTGACGCCGGGCGTGGCCAGGATCCAGTCGATGCGGTCGCCGCCCGGCACCGGCGGCCGGTACCCGTGGAACGTCCCGTACGCCTCCCCGCGTTCGGCCGCCGCGTCCCAGGTGTCGACGAGCCCGGCGCCCAGCAGCGTGCCGTACACCGGGTCAGCGTGTGCCGCCGCGTTGAAGTCGCCCGTCACGATCACCGGCAGGGAGCCCGCCAGCGCGGCGACCCGCTCCGCGACGAGGGCCGCGGACCGCTCGCGCGCGTACCGGCTCGCGTGGTCCAGGTGGGTGTCGAGGACGTGGAACTCCCGGCCGCCGGCGCGCAGGTCGCGGAAGCGGACCCGGGTGACCATGCGGACGAAGGCGTTGCCCCAGGTGTTGGAGGCGATCACGTCCGGGGTGTCGGAGAGCCAGAAGTGGTCGTACTCCAGCGGGGCGAGCCGCCGGGTGTCGTAGAAGACCGCCATGAACTCGTCCCGGCTGCCGCCCTCCCGCCCGGTGCCGATCCAGTCGTACGACGGCCCCAGATCGGCCTCGATGTCGCGCAGCTGCTGGTACAGGCCCTCCTGGGTGCCGAGGACGTGCGGCCGCTCACGCCGCAGAAGCTCCCGCATCACGGGTCGGCGGGCGGCCCAGCTGTGCGGCTCGTCCGTGCTCGCGAAGCGCAGGTTGAACGACATGACCTCCAGGGGGCCCGCCGGGCGCCGGTCCACCGGAGCCGGGACGGGGGACAGTGCTGTACTGGAGAGCGGCAGGACGACAGAGGCGGCGAGCGCGCTCTTCAGTCCCAGGCGGCGTGTGGGTCGGCTGAGATGCGGCACGGGAACTCCTTCCGCTCCGGGGAAGACAGTGCCAGATGAACGGGACCGTGCCGAGACGGGTGCGCCGATCCGGCCGCGGAACACTCCACAGGACACTGTTGACCGGTGCGAAGGCCGACGGATAGCTTCGTTCTACGAATTGTTGATTCCGTATCGCGGAAATCCGGGAGGCTGTGGATGGGGCAGGGGCAGGGGCAGGGGCAGCGGGAGCGGGTGGCGACGAGTCTCACGGGTACCGTCGGCGAGGAGATCGGCGGCTTCCTGGCGCCGGTCGACGCCGAGCTGGAGCGCCGCTACCCCGGAGACCCCGGCACCCGTCAGCCCGTCCACACCGTCTACGTGCCCGGCGACGACTTCGCCGCGGACACCCTCCGTGTCTGGGGGGACCGTGCCCTCGCCGCCCTCGACGAACACGCCCCCGACGCCGCCTCCTTCGCCGCCGTCCTCGGGCTGGACGGGGCACTGGCCGAGGACGTGTACGGCCGCGTCCGCGCCAAGCTCGAGCGCGAGCCGGTGGAGGACCTGCGCGTCGACTTCGAGGACGGCTACGGCAACCGCCCCGACGCCGAGGAGGACGAGACCGCCGCCCGCGCGGCCCGGCTGATCGCCGCGGCCCACGCGGCCGGCACCGCGGCCCCGTACATGGGCGTCCGGGTGAAGTGCATGGAGGCCGCCGTGCGCGACCGCGGCATCCGCACCCTCGACATCTTCCTCACCGGCCTGATGGACACCGGCGGCCTGCCGGACGGACTGGTCCTCACCCTGCCCAAGGTCACCTACGCCGAGCAGGTCACCGCCATGGCCCGGCTCCTCGACGCCTTCGAGAAGGCGCGCGGTCTGGAACCCGGCCGGATCGGCTTCGAGATCCAGATCGAGACCAGTCAGGCCGTCCTCGCCGCCGACGGCACCGCCACCGTCGCCCGCATGATCCAGGCCGCCGGAGGACGCGCCACCGGGCTGCACTACGGCACCTTCGACTACAGCGCCTGCCTCGGCGTCTCCGCCGCCCACCAGGCGAGCGACCACCCGGCGGCCGACCACGCCAAGGCCGTCATGCAGGTCGCCGCCGCGGGCACCGGCGTACGCGTCTCGGACGGCTCCACCAACGTGCTGCCCGTCGGCCCCACCGAGCAGGTGCACGACGCCTGGCGGCTGCACTACGGCCTCACCCGCCGCGCCCTCGCCCGCGCCTACTACCAGGGCTGGGACATGCACCCCGGCCACCTGCCCACCCGGTACGCGGCCGTCTTCGCCTTCTACCGGGAGGGCTTCGCCCGGGCCGCCGACCGCCTCGCCCGGTACGCCGGCCGGGCCGGCGGCGACGTCATGGACGAGCCCGCCACCGCCAAGGCCCTCGCCGGGTACCTGCTGCGCGGCCTCGACTGCGGCGCCCTGGACATCGCCGAGCTGGCAGGCCCGTCCGGTCTGTCCCGCGCCGTCCTGGAGCAGTTCGCGTCGCCCCGCCACGGGGACCTCACGGGGTCCGCGTAGCCCCCACGTACCGCTCCAGGCCGCAGGCCGTCACCAGCTTCTCCCGCGCGAACAGCCGGGTGCCCCGCGCGCACAGCCCGGCGTCGGCGCGGGCCCGCTCGCAGAACTCCGCCGGGGAACCGCCGAACAGCTCCCGCAGCCCCGGCACGGTGGCGAGCAGCTCGGTGAGCAGCGCCCGCTGGCCCGGATGGGCGCGCGGGACGCCGGCGCCGTCGTGCAGCACGCCGTGACGGTTCACGTAGGCGTACGCGCCGGGCAGGGCTGAGCCGTCGGCGAGGGCGATCCGCACGTCGGGCGCAGGCAGCCAGGCGCGCCGGAAGTTGCCGTCCGGCCGCGGCACGCCCTCGCTCGCGTCGATCACCTCGAGCTGCCGGGCGTCGAGCCAGAGCACGAACAGCTCCCGTTCGGTGCCCGGGGCGAGAACCGGCGAGTTGGAGACGTAGCCCATCCGGCTGACGTGCGCCGAGACGCCCACGCCGACGCCGGTCACCCGGGTCCGCACCATCGGGACCGGCGTGACGACCCCGGACTCGGCCATCTTGTGCCTCAGCTGACCGGGACAGGCGTTGGAACCGACCGCGAGCACGGGCACCCGGTCCTCGAACACCAGGCGGTCCAGCGGCAGCAGCCGCCCCCCGTCCAGCAGTCCCGAGTCCCGCGGCCACGCCCCCGGATACAGCAGCGGATGCTCGCGCGGCGCCCGCTCCAGCCCCAGCGCCCGCAGCGTGCGGTCCTCCTCCACGGGCACCGCCCGCTCAGTCGGCCGGGGGCAGCTCGCCGGAGCCGCGGGTGATCAGCCGGGTGGGCAGCTCGATGCGCTCGGGGGAGAGCAGCGTGCCGTCCAGCTGGCGGAACAGGCGCTCGGCGGCGGTCCGGCCGAGGGCGGCGGCGTCCTGGGCGACCACCGTGACGCCGGGCTGGAGCAGATCGGCGAGCTCGATGTCGTCGAAGCCGACCAGGGCGACCGGGCGGGGGTGCTCGGAGAGCACCCGGATCACGGTGACCGTCACCCGGTTGTTGCCCGTGAAGATCGCGGTGACCGGGGACGGGCCGGTCAGCATCTCCTCGGCCGCGCGGCGCACCCGCTCCGGGTCGGTGACGCCCAGCGAGACCCAGGAGTCCTCGACCACCGTCCCCGCGTCCTCCATCGCCGTCCGGTAGCCGCGCAGCCGCTCGGCGGCGGTGTGGATGCGGGGCATGTCACCGATGAAGCCGATCCTGCGGTGTCCGTGCGCGATCAGGTGGCGCACGCCGTCGCGGGCGCCGCCGTAGTTGTCCGACACGACGACGTCCGCGTCGATGTGCCCGGCCGGACGGTCCACGAAGACGGTGGCCACGCCCGCCTTGATCTCCGGCTCCAGGTAGCGGTGGTCGCCGCCCGCCGGGATCACCAGCAGCCCGTCCACCCGGCGGGCGCACAGCGCCAGCACCAGCTCCTGCTCGCGGTCGGCGTCCTCCGCGCTGGAACCGTTGATCAGCAGGGCGCCGTGCGCCCGGGCCACCTCCTCGACCGCACGGCTCAGCGGCCCGTAGAACGGGTCGGCGAGGTCCTCCAGGACCAGGCCGATGCTGGCGGTGCGGCCCTTGCGCAGGACCCGGGCGCTGTCGTTGCGGCGGAAGCCGAGGGCGTCGATCGCCTCCTGGACGCGGCGCTCCGTCTCCGGCGTGACCCCCGGTTCGCCGTTGACCACCCGGGACACCGTCTTGAGCCCGACGCCGGCCCGGGCGGCCACGTCCTTCATCGTCGGACGGTTGCCGTAACGGGTCCCTGGGATGCGGTCGGTGCGGCGGGTCGTCTCCGGCACGGTGCGGTGTCCTGTCCTGTCGGCCACGGGGGATGCGTAGGTCCATGGGTTTGTATGAGGATGTGGCGTCGAGCATAGAGCCTGGACAACGTTGTCAGGGTCGGGGGACACTGTCCCCCGACCACTCCGGACCGCACCTCACGGAACGGCGGGGCCGTTGTCCGTGCGCCGCGTGTTGCCTTCTGGTCGCGCATGGTCGTTCGCAGGGTTCTTCGATGTGTTCCGATGTTCGACGGGGAGATCCGACACTGATGCACACCGACCTCGTGGCCGCGCTCGACATCGGCGGCACCAAGATCGCCGGCGCTCTGGTGGACCGCCGGGGCCGGCTCCTGGTCCGCGCCCAGCGGCCGACGCCCGCCCGCGAGAACGGCGAGACAGTGATGGGTGCGGTCGAGGCGGTGCTCGGCGAACTCACCGCGTCCCCGCTGTGGCACCGGACGGGCGCGGTGGGCATCGGCAGCGCCGGCCCCGTGGACGCCTCCGCCGGCACGGTGAGCCCGGTCAACGTGCCCGGCTGGCGCGACTACCCCCTTGTCGCCCGGGTCCGGGACGCGGCCGGGGGTCTGCCCGTCGAATTGATCGGCGACGGCGTGGCGATCACGGCCGCCGAACACTGGCAGGGCGCCGCCCGCGGCCACGACAACGCGCTGTGCATGGTCGTCTCGACCGGGGTGGGCGGCGGACTGGTCCTCGGCGGCCGGCTGCACCCCGGACCCACCGGCAACGCCGGCCACATCGGTCACATCAGCGTGGACCTCGACGGCGACCCCTGCCCGTGCGGTGCGCGCGGCTGCGTGGAGCGCATCGCCAGCGGCCCCAACATCGCCCGCCGCGCCCTGGAGAACGGCTGGGAGCCCGGCCCCGACGGGGACGCCTCGGCCGCCGCGGTGGCCGCCGCCGCCCGGGCCGGGGACCCGGTGGCCCTGGCCTCGTTCGCGCGGGCGGCCCGGGCGCTGGCCGCCGGGATCGCTGCCACCGCGACGCTCGTCGAGATCGACATCGCCGTGATCGGCGGCGGCGTGGGCAAGGCCGGCGAGGTCCTCTTCGCCCCCCTCCGCAAGGCCCTCACCGAGTACGCCACCCTGTCCTTCGTCCAGCGCCTCGTGGTGACCCCGGCCCAGATGGGCACGGACGCGGGACTGGTGGGCGCGGCGGCGGCCGCCCTGGCGGGCAGGACGGACACGGCGGTCGCGGGCGTCTGAGACGGCCGGACGCAGCGCCCGCGCGGCGGCGGCCCGAACCCGGTGCGTGACCCCCGGGGCCGTTCGGGAGTTGAGCCGGGTATGAAGAAGCGCAGCATGCTGGCCATCGCCTCCCTCGCCACCGGTTTCGTCGTCGCGGCCGTCACCCCGTCGCACGCGCTCACCGAGGGAGCCGTCCCGCTCGGCGTCGACGACACGCTGAGCACCCTCGACCGGACCGTCGGGGAGAACAACACCCTGGACCTGGACATCGACCGGGGGGACCGGCGCTGACGGACCCCACGGCCCGACACACGGCGCCGGAGCCCCCGGGGACGGGGGCTCCGGCGCCGTTGTCACGTGTTCTCAACTCGATCTGGTTTCCGTGGCAGGGTGGAGCGGGCAAGCCACAGGGGGCCAACAGAAGAGGGGGAAACGTGATCGTCTGGGTCAACGGCGCGTTCGGTGCGGGAAAGACCACCACCGCGCGCGAACTGATCGAGCTGATCCCGAACAGCACGCTCTTCGACCCCGAGGTCATCGGCGGAGCACTGGACCGGCTGCTTCCGCCCAAGCGCCTCGCCGAGGTCGGCGACTTCCAGGAACTCCCGATCTGGCGACGACTGGTGATCGACACGGCGGCCGCGATGCTCGCCGAGCTGGGCGGGACCCTCGTGGTCCCCATGACGCTGCTGCGCCAGGAGTACCGCGACGAGATCTTCGGCGGGCTCGCCGCCCGCCGGATACCGGTCAGGCATGTTCTCCTCGCTCCGGCCGAAACGATACTGCGTACACGCATAGCGACCCGCGAGGTCCCGGCGGACCTTCCCGACGGCGAGATGCGTGTCCGGCAGTGGTCGTTCGACCAGATCGAGCCGTACAAAGCCGCCCTCGCCTCCTGGCTCACCACCGACGCCTACCCGATCGACAACGGCGCCCTCACCCCGTACGACACCGCCCGGCGGATAGCCGAAGCGGTCGGCAGCGGGGCGGTGCCGGCCTGCGACATCGTGCAGACGCCCGAACCCACCGCGGAGACGGTCGCCGCGGGGGTGCTGCTCTTCGACGAGCAGGACCGGGTGCTGCTCGTCGACCCGACCTACAAGCCGGGCTGGGAGTTCCCGGGGGGCGTCGTGGAACGCGGTGAGGCACCCGCCCGCGCGGGCATGCGCGAGGTCGCCGAGGAGACCGGGATCCGCCTGGACGACGTGCCCGCGCTCCTCGTCGTCGACTGGGAGCCGCCCGCGCCGCCCGGATTCGGCGGCCTGCGGCTGCTCTTCGACGGCGGACGCCTCGACTCCGACGAGGCCGGACGTCTGCTGCTGCCCGGCCCGGAACTGCGCGGCTGGCGCTTCGCCTCCGAGGCGGAGGCCGCCGACCTGCTCCCTCCGGTCCGCTACGAACGGCTGCGCCGGGCCCTCCGGGCACGCGAACGGGGCAAGCCGATGTACCTGGAGGCGGGAGTGCCGGTCGGATGACACCGGACGCCGGCGACGGCCGGTGCGGCGCCGCGCCCGCAGCCCGACTCGGCACGGCTGACGTCAGCGGAGCACCGCTCCCGCCCGCCGTGTCCCCGGCCGGGGCGGTGGAACGCGGCTCCCTGGCGCCCCCGGCGCCGAGACCGGCCAGGGACCGGGCGGCGGGGGCGGGACGTGCCGGGGGAGTGGGCGCGGACGGTGGCGTCCACTCCCGCCGGCTCCGGGTCAGCGGGTGCCGGAGGCGTAGTTGCGCAGGAACAGGGCCTCCGCGACCGACAGCCGCTCCAGCTCGTCGGGGGACACGCTCTCGTTCACCGCGTGGATCCGGGCCTCCGGCTCGCTCAGGCCGATGAGCAGGATCTCCGCCTTCGGGTAGAGGGCGGCGAGGGTGTTGCACAGGGGGATCGAACCGCCCTGGCCCGCGTACTGCATCTCCTGGCCCGGGTACGCCACCGCCATCGCGTCGGACATGGCCTGGTAGGCCGGGCTGGTCGTGTCCGCGCGGAACGCCTGCCCCTGACCGATCTGCTCGGTGCTCACCCGCGCGCCCCACGGCGTGCGCGCCTCCAGGTGCGCCCGGAGCAGCCCGGTCGCCTCGACCGCGTCGACGCCCGGCGGCACCCGCAGGCTGACCAGCGCGCGGGCGCTCGCCTGCACGGACGGCGTGGCGCCGACCACCGGCGGGCAGTCGATGCCGAGCACGGTGACCGCCGGGCGGGCCCAGATGCGGTCGGCGACCGTGCCGGAGCCGATGAGCTCCACACCGTCGAGCACCTTGGCGTCCTTGCGGAACTGCCCGTCGTCGTACTGCAGTCCGTCCCAGGCGCTGTCACCGGCCAGCCCGTCGACGGTCGTGCTGCCGTCCTCGGCGCGCAGCGAGTCCAGCACGCGCACCAGCGCGGCCAGCGCGTCCGGCGCGGCGCCGCCGAACTGCCCCGAGTGCAGGTTGCCCTCGAGGGTGTCGACCCGCACCCGGACCAGCGTCATACCGCGCAGGGTGGAGGTGACCGTCGGCAGACCGGCGCGGAAGTTGCCCGCGTCGCCGATCACGACGGTGTCGGCCGTCAGGAGGTCCGGGTGGCTCTCGGCGTACCGCTCCAGGCCGCCGGTGCCCTGCTCCTCGGAGCCCTCGACGATCACCTTGACGTGCACGGGCACGCCGCCGTTCGCCTTCAGCGCGCGCAGCGCCAGCAGGTGCAGGATCACGCCGCCCTTGCAGTCGGCGGTGCCACGCCCGTACCAGCGGCCGCCGCGCTCGGTCAGCTCGAAGGGCGGGGTGGTCCAGCCGGCCTCGTCCAGCGGCGGCTGCACGTCGTAGTGGGCGTACAGCAGCACCGTCTTCGCGCCCTCCGGGCCCGGCAGGAAGCCGTACACGGACTGCGTGCCGTCCGGGGTGTCGAGCAGCGCCACGTCCTGGAAGCCCTCGGCGGTGAGCGCGTCCGCGATCCAGCGCGCGGCGCTCTCGCTCTCCTCGCGCGGGAACTGGCCGAAGTCCGCCACCGACTTGAAGGCCACCAGTTCGGTGAGCTCCTCCTTCGCCCTGGGCATCAGCGAGGCGACGGTCACGGCGACCGGATTCGACGACATGGGCACGCTCCTTGTGGGTGCGACGTTGTACTTCTGCGTACTTCTTTGTACGAGATGATCGTGCGGTGTGCGTGAGCGACCCGTGTATCGGGCACTTACGTCGCCGATCCTCCCACAGTGGCCCGAGATCAACGCCGCCGTAGGATGCGGGGGGACAGGAGCGGCAGGCGGCTGGATCGGGAGCAGTAAACCATCGTGAGCAGCGAGAACTCTTCGGCGGACGACGTGCGGCAGGTGTGGGACGTCGTCGTGGTGGGCGCGGGACCCGCGGGGGCATCGGCCGCCTACGCGGCGGCGGTCGCGGGACGGCGCGTGCTGTTGCTCGAGAAGGCGGAGCTGCCGCGCTACAAAACCTGCGGCGGCGGCATCATCGGCCCCTCCCGCGACGCGTTGCCACCCGGCTTCGAGCTTCCGCTGAAGGACCGGGTGCACGCGGTGACGTTCTCCAGCAACGGCCGCTTCAGCCGCACCCGCAGGTCCCGGCAGATGCTGTTCGGGCTGATCAACCGGCCCGAGTTCGACCAGCAACTCGTGGAGCACGCGCAGAAGGCGGGCGCCGAGCTGCGCACCGGCGTCGCCGTGCAGCGGGTGGAGCAGCACGGCTCGGCCGTGCCCGACCGGCGCACGGTCGCCGTCGTCCTGCAGGGCGGCGAGACGGTGCTCGCGCGGGCCGTGGTCGGCGCGGACGGCAGCGCCGGCCGCATAGGGGCGCACGTCGGCGTGAAGCTGGACCAGGTCGACCTCGGCCTGGAGGCCGAGATCCCGGTGCCGGAGACGGTCGCCGACGACTGGAAGGGGCGGGTGCTCATCGACTGGGGCCCCATGCCCGGCAGTTACGGCTGGGTCTTCCCCAAGGGCGACACGCTCACCGTCGGTGTGATCTCCCGGCGCGGTGAAGGCGCCGCGACCAAGCGGTACTTGGAGGACTTCATCGGGCGGCTCGGTCTCGCCGGCTTCGAACCGAGCATCTCCTCAGGCCACTTGACCCGTTGCCGCGCCGACGACTCGCCGCTGTCGCGGGGGCGGGTGCTGGTGTGCGGGGACGCGGCCGGCATGCTGGAGCCGTGGACCCGCGAGGGCATCTCCTTCGCGCTGCGCTCGGGCCGGCTGGCGGGGGAGTGGGCGGTGCGGATCGCCGAGGCCCACGACGCCGTGGACACCCGCCGCCAGGCGCTGAACTACGCCTTCGCCGTCAAGGCGGGCCTGGGCGTGGAGATGAGCGTCGGCAAGCGGATGCTGGCGGCGTTCGAACGGCGTCCGGGGGTGTTCCACGCGGTCCTCACCGGATTCCGCCCGGCCTGGAACGCGTTCAGGGACATCACGCGGGGTTCGACGACGCTCGGCGAGCTGGTCCGCACCCACCCGATGGCCCACCGCGCCCTGCTCGCGCTGGACCGGCGTCCCGCGGGCGAGGAGTCCGGTTCCTGAGAGTGCCGCGGCGGACCGTGCGACCGGTCCGCCGCCGCTGCGGCGGACGTACTTCGCCGGGAGTACGTGTGATCACCACGCCGGGCTGACGCCGGCCGCGGCGCCCGGCGTCTAGCGTGGCCGGCATGGACGCACAGCGCGGACCCGGCGGCGGGCCCCCGGGGCGGTGGCCCCGGCAGTGGTGGCACGGCCCGCCCGGACGGACCGGCCGGCCCGGAGAGGGCCACGGCGCCGGCGAGGCGGCCGACGGGGACGGCGGGCACGGCCGCCCCCGGTGGCCCTGGCGTTCCACCCTGCTGTTCACGGCGTTCGTCCTGGCCGGCTCCCAGTTCGCCGCGCACTCCCAGGAGGGCGAGCGGGTCGCCCTCGACCCCGCCGCCCGGGTGCTCCTGTTCGTGGCCGGGGCGCTGCTGCTGTGGCGGTGGCGTCGTCCCGTGCCCGTGCTGTGCGCGACGGTCGCCGCCGTCCTGCTCTACAACGCCGCCGGATACCCGTACGGGCCGGTGTTCCTCACGGTCGCCGTGGCCTGTTTCAGCGCCGTGGTCTCCGGGCACCGGCACGCCGCGTGGGCGGCGATGGGGGCGTTCTGGGCGGGGCACGTGCTGATCGCGCAGCTGCTGTACCGGTGGCTGCCGCCGTCCGGCGACGGGGCCGTCTCCTGGAACGAGGAGATCGTGGTCGCCACCTGGGTGGTGGCGCTCGTCGCGGTCTCGGAGCTGGTCAGGACCCGGCGCGAGCAGTGGGCGCGGGAGCGGGCCGAGCGCGCCCGGGCGGCGCGGCGCCGCGCGGACGAGGAACGGCTGCGGATCGCCCGCGAGCTGCACGACGTGCTCGCGCACAGCATCTCCGTCATCCATGTGCAGGCGGGAGTGGGGCTCGCCCTGCTGGACAGCGACCCGGAGCAGGCGCGCACCGCGCTGACCACCATCAAGGCGCAGAGCAAGGAGGCGCTCGGGGAGGTGCGTCAGGTGCTGGACACGCTGCGCGCGCCCGGCGCCGCCCCGCGCGCTCCGGCGCCCGGTCTGGACCGGCTGCCCGAACTGGTGGAACAGGCCGCGGGCGCCGGCCTCACCGTTACCGTGGAGGGCGAGCCGCCGGCCTTGCCGCCCGGCGCGGACCTGGCCGCCTTCCGCATCGTCCAGGAGGCCCTCACCAACGTCGTACGGCACTCGGGCTCGCGCGAGGCCCGGGTGCGCATCGAACAGGACGGCGGCCGTCTGCGGCTGCGCGTCGACGACGACGGACCCGCCACGGGTGACGACGCGGGCGGCGGCGGCAACGGGCTCGCCGGGATGCGGGAGCGGGCCGCCGCGCTGGATGGCACCATCGAGGCGGGCCCGCGCCCGGACGGAGGGTTCCGGGTGCTCGCCGAACTGCCGCTCGCGTCAGGGGAGGACCGGTGATCCGGGTACTGCTCGCCGACGACCAGTCACTGGTCCGGGCGGGGTTCCGCGCGCTGCTGGACGCACAGCCGGACATCGAGGTGGCGGGGGAGGCGTCCGACGGCGAGGAGGCGGTACGGCTGGTCCGCGCGCTGCGTCCCGACGTCGTCCTGATGGACATCCGGATGCCCGTGCTCGACGGTCTCGCCGCGACCCGCCGGGTCACCGGGGACGCGGACCTGGGGGAGGTGAAGGTGGTCATGCTCACCACCTTCGAGCTGGACGAGTACGTCTTCGAGGCGATCCGCTCGGGAGCCTCCGGCTTCCTGGTCAAGGACACCGAGCCGGAGGAACTGCTGCGCGCGGTGCGGGCGGTGGTCGAGGGGGACGCGCTGCTCTCGCCCGGCGTGACCCGCCGGCTGATCGCCGAGTTCGCGGCCCGTTCGAAGGAACCGGCCGCCGCCGGCGGCCTCGCGGCGCTCACCGAGCGGGAGCGGGAGGTCATGGCCCTGGTCGGCATCGGCCTGTCCAACGAGGAGATCGCCCGCCGCCTGGTGGTCAGCCCGCTCACCGCCAAGACCCACGTCAGCCGCACCATGGTGAAGCTGGGCGCCCGCGACCGGGCCCAACTGGTCGTGCTGGCCTACGAGACGGGCCTGGTACGGCCGGGCTGGCTGGGCTGACTGACCGGCGCGCCGCCGGGAGCGGACCGGCACGGCGGCCCCGCGGACGGCGGACAGGACCGGCGCGAGCGGCGGCCCGACGAGGCGCAGCACCGTCTCGCAGCCGGCCGGCGGCCGTGCCGGTTCCGTCACGGCCGCGAGCGCACCGCGGCCGCCCGCACCCGGTCTCCACGGTCGGCCCGCGTCCGGCGGCCTCTTGATCCGCTCACGGCGGGGGCGAAGCAGGCGTGGGGTCAGCCCGCGTCGGCCCGGCGTGCCGCGAAGCCGATGACGGTGGCCACCGCGGCCAGCACCGCCACGCTGGTCAGCGCGGCCGGGAGGCTGAACCAGTCCGCCATGAAGCCGATCGCGGGCGGGCCGAGGAGCATCCCGCCGTAACCCAGGGTGGAGGCGGTGGCGACTCCGCCGGGCCCGGCGAGCGCCCCCGCCCGCTCGACGGCCACGGGGAAGAGGTTGGCGAGACCGAGGCCGGTCACCGCGTACCCGAGCAGCGCCGCCCAGAGGGACGGCGCGAGCGCGCCGAGCAGCATGCCCGCCACGGCGGTGGAGCCGCCCGCGAGCAGCGTGCGGGTCCGGCCCAGCCGTTCCAGCTGCGCCGTACCGGTCAGCCGCCCGACCGTCATGGCGAGCGCGAAACACGAGTACCCGACGGCCGCGGCGCCCGGTGAGGCGCCGAGGTCCTCCTCCAGGTGGAGCGCGCCCCAGTCGGCCAGCGCGCCCTCGCCGTACGCCGTGCACAGCGCGATGAGCCCGAAGACGATCACCAGTGCGCGGGTGCGCCGGTCCGGCCGGCGCGGCGCGGCCCGCTCGGTCCCGGTCCGCCCCGCGCCCGCCGGGGTCAGCGGCGCGCAGCGCATCAGCGCCCGCCCCGCGACGGCCGTCACCAGCAGCCCCACCGCGGCGAGCCCCCACAGATGCCGGGTGGGCGACAGCGAACCGGCGACCAGGGCGCCCAGCCCCGCCCCGATCATGCCGCCGAGGCTGAACGCGGCGTGGAAGCTGGGCATGATGGGCCGCCGCAGCGCGGCCACCAGATCGACGGCGGCGCTGTTGAAGGCGACGTTGATCCCGCCGTACGCCGCGCCGAAGAGCAGCAGCACGAGGCCGAGCGCGAGGGGGGAGTGGGTCAGCGGAGGCAGCCCGACGCTCAGGCAGAGCACGACCGCGCAGACGACGGTGACGAGATGACTGCCGTACCGGCGGCACAGGCGCCCGGTGAGCGTCATCGTGATCACGGCCCCGGCGGAGACGCCGAGCAGGGCGAGGCCCAGGGAGCCGGCGGAGGCGCCGGTCTGCTCCTTGATGGCGGGGATGCGCACCACCCAGCCGGCGAAGACGAAGCCGTCGAGGGCGAAGAAGGCGGTCAGGGCGAGACGGAGTCGGACGAGGTCGGTACCCGGCACCACACTGTGCGATCGGGTTTTGTTTATCAGCGGCACAAAGTCAGGCTAGGTGGCGGCGCGGCGGGGAGCAAGGGGCGCCCGGAAGAGGCGGCGGGCGCGGTGCGTGTGCCGCCGGAGGAGTGGGCCCGTTAACCCGAGTGATCGTCCCGGATGGTGGGGCGGGTCGGCATGGCTGAGCGTGGATCACGCCGGAGACCGGGACATCCGTGCTGGCGAGGAGTCAGCTGCCCGGCCTCCCGTGGAAGGACTCTCAGATGCGCTCTGCCCGCATGGTGCTCGCCACCGCGACGGCCACGGCGGCCCTCGCCCTCGCCGCGCCCGCAGCCTACGCCGACCACTCGGGCGACGGGGACCACGACAAGTCTTCTTACAGCAAGGAGTACGACAAGGAGAGCAAGCACGACAAGCCGCACGGCGGAGTGCACACGGGCGGCGGCGCCCTGACCGCCGTGAGCGACGAGGACTGGGGTACCGCCAAGGACCCGAAGTACGACCCCGAGACCTACAAGGAGAAGGGCGACTCGCAGAGCGAGGACTCCTGGAGCGGCAAGCACGACAGCGGCAAGGAGGACAGCGGCAAGGAGGAGAAGGGGTACGGCCACGAGAAGCCGCGCGGCGGGATGCACACCGGTGGCGGCGCGCTCGCCGAGCCCGCTGTCACCGCGGGCGGCCTGGCCGCGCTGGCGGTCCTCGGCACCGGCGCCTACGCGCTGCGCCGCAAGAAGGTCTCCGGAAACCTGGCCTGACCATGCCCGGCGATCCAGGGGGTGACATTCGGATCCCGCCGGGAGCGTGGGGCACGGTACGGCCGCTGGGCGCCGTTCCCCGGAGCCGGCCCTGTCCGAACGACACCCCCTGGCGGCAGGGGCCGTCGTACGCGCCGCGCGCGTCATGACGGCCCCGCCCGCTCGTCCGCGTCCCGTGCCCGCTGCCGTGTCCGAATGAGGTGGTCCCCCCGATGGCAGCCAGTCCCCCTTCCCCCCTCGAAACCGATCCTGCGTCGCCGACGAGGCGGAGACTGCGCGCCGTCATGACGGCGGTCTTCTGGAGCGGAGCCGGCCTCCTGCTGGCCACGACACTGATGGGCGGCGGCGAGAACCCTCCCGACGACGCCCACGGGGCGCAGGCCCCCGCCGCGGTCTCCGCCGCGCCGTCCGGCTCCCCCACGGGCGAACCCGCGACCGGCGAACCGGCCGCCGAACAGATGTCCCGGTCCGCGCCCACCCGGCTGCTCGTCCCGGAGATCGGCGTCGACGCCCCCTTCACCGACCTCGCCATCGGGGACAAGGGCCGGCTCGAGCCGCCCCCCGCCGACGACACCAATCTGGTCGGCTGGTACGCCAAGGGCGTCTCCCCGGGCGAACGCGGCACGGCGATCATCGCCGGGCACGTGGACACCAAGACCTCCCCGGCCGTGTTCGCCCGACTCGGCGAACTGGACAAGGGGGACCGCTTCCGGGTGCTGCGCGCCGACGGCAGCAAGGCGACGTTCGTCGTCGACGAGACGGAGTCCTTCGCGAAGGACGACTTCCCCGACGACCGGGTGTACGCCGACACCCCCGACGCACAGGTGCGGCTCATCACCTGCGCCGGGGACTACGACCACTCCGCCCGGGACTACACCGAGAACCTGGTGGTCTTCGCCCACCTCGTCTGAGCGGGACGGCCCGCCCGCTGCCCGGAAGGGGGAGGAACCTTCCGGGCAGCGGCCCGTCAGGCCACGGCGCACGCCGCGCCGTTGAGCGCGAACGCCGTCGGACTGGGGTTCGTACCGGTCCGCGAGGCCGTGAAGCCGACGACCACCGAGCCGGACGCGGGGATCGACGCGGTGTACGGGGCGGAGGCGACACTGACCTCGGAACCGCTCTGCGTCGGAGTGCCGCCCCACATGTTGGTGATCCGCTGGTCGGCGGGGAAGGACCAGGTCAGCGTCCAGCCGTTCACCGCCGAACCGCCGGTGTTGCGGACGGTGACCTCGCCCTGGAATCCGCCGGGCCACTCGTTGGTCACCCGGTAGGCGATCGCGCAGGCCCCCGTCGTGCCGCCGGAGGACGTGGTGACGGTCACCGTGGCGGAGCGCGGCGAGCGGTTGCCGGCGGCGTCCCGGGCGTAGACGGCGAACGTGTAGGAGGTGGCGGCGGTGAGTCCGGTGACGGTGGCGGAGGTGCCCGCCGTCGAGGTGACGACGCTCTCCGCACCGCCGCTGATCCGCACCACGTCGTAGCCCGTGACCCCGTTCGCGTCGGTCGCGGCGCCCCAGGTGAGCCGCGCGGACGAGGCGGTCACCGCCGAGGCGCTCGGGGCGCCGGGAGCGGTCGGGGGCGTGGTGTCGCCGCCGGAGCCGGAACCGTAGACCGCGGCCTCCTCTGAGGTCGCGGCGATGCCGTCGGCGCCGTCGAAGATGCGCTCACCCCAGCTGGTCAGCCGGGCGGGGTCGAAGTCCGTGACCATGTCGAGGTACTCGACGCCGCCGCCGTTGCCGCTCCAGGACCAGCCGAGGTAGCCCAGGCCGAGCTGCCGGGTGACGGCCAGGATGGTGTCCTCGTCGGGATTGCCGTCGGAGTGGTTGTGCCCGAACTCGCCCACCACGATGGGGAGTTTGGCCGAGACGAAGCGTCCCAGGTAGTCGCTGATCTCGGCGGCGGTGTCGAAGACGCCGTACATGTGGATGGAGAAGACCGTGTTGGCGTCCGGGTCGGCGGCGAAGACCGAGGCGGCGTTGTCGCGCATGGTGAAGGCCCAATCCTGGCCCCAGTTGGGGGCGTCGACCATCAGCGTGTGGTCGAACCCGGCGTCGCGCAGCTTCTGGATGGCGGCCTTGGTGTCGGCGGTCCAGGCCGTGTAACCGGTGTTGCCGTGCGGCTCGTTGCCGATGTTGACGATGACGTGGTCCTCCTGGCCGGCCAGGGCGCTCTGGACTCCGATCCAGTAGTCGGCGGCGCGGGAGAGGGTGACGGCTCCGCTCTGCTCGCCGTAGCCGGTGGTGTCGTGCACCTCCAGTACGCAGATCAGCCGGTTCTGCTTGCACTGTGCGACGACGTTCGCCACGTCGGCGGTGTCGTTGCGGGTCCAGCGGTCGCCGCTGGAGAGGACGACCCGCACGGTGTTGGCGCCCTTGGCCTTGATGTGCGCCAGGGAGCTGATCCGGTCGGCGTACCAGGTGTGGGCGTGGTTGACGCCGCGCATCACGAAGTCGTTCCCGGACGCCTCGAGGAGCCGGCCGTTCTGAACCCGGAACCCGGTGGGCGCCGCGTGGGCCGGGGTGGTGAGGACGAGGAGCGGGAGGAGGAGTCCCAGGACGGCGGCGACCAGGCCGGCGGCTCGTGGGAAGGCGGGCGGGCGGACTCTCATGGCGGCTCCAAGGGGGTGCGGTGGGCTGTCCTTGCCGTGCGTCGTGCTGTTCCGTCCCGTCGTGTCGTCCCGCCGCGCCGTCCCGCCGTGCCGTGGGCGGGCGTGGTGCGGGTGGGTCCGTCGTGCGACGGGGTGGTGGCGCCGTGCGTCCGGCGGTGTCTTCCGGTCCGTGCCCGGCGTGCCCGGTGGTGCCGTGCGGTCAGGAGGTGGCCGTGCAGTCGACGGTTGCCGTCGGGGCGGTGGAGGTTGCCGGGGTGGTGGCGATGAATCCGAAGGCGGCGCTCGCGCCGGGGGCCAGGGACCCGTTCCAGCCCGCGTCGGTGACGGTGGCCGTGCCGTCGGCCGCCGTGACGGGGGTGCCGTTCCAGACCTGGCCGACGCGGGCGCCGCCGGACGGTACGACCGTCACCTTCCAGCCCGTGACGGGGGCGGCGGAGGTGTTGCGCACCGTCACCTCGCCCTGGTAGCCGCCCTGCCAGACGGAGACGGCCCGGAAGGACGCGGTGCAGGTGGCGTCGCCGGGCCCGCCCGGGTCGCCCGGGCCACCGGGCACGCCCTCGTCCAGGAGCGCGTCCAGGGCCGGGAACCAGCGTGCGGCGATCTTCACGTTGCCCGCGTCGTTCGGGTGCACGCCGTCGTAGGTGTCCGTGGCCGTGTCGAAACCCGTCCACTGGTCGACGACGGTCACCGGGGAGCGATCGGTGCCGGTGGCCGCCGCCCACGCCGGGACCCGGGCGTTGAAGTCCACCACGCGCTGGGCGCACGCGGCGCAGGTGGCGGGGTTCATGGGGATGATCCGGGCGACGAGGACCCGCATGTCCGGGTTGGACTCCCGCATCTGTCCCACGAGCTTCGTGTAGGCCGCGAGGATGCGGTCCGGGGAGACGCTGCTCCAGACGTCGTTCGTGCCGAAGTGCATGACAACGATGTCCGGCAGCGTGGCCGCAAGCCGTGCGGGAAGCAGGTTCTGGTCCGCCACGTTGGTGACGAGTTCGCCGCCGTGCCCCTCGTTGTCCCCGTCGTGCGCCACGCCGCAGCCCTGCGCGGGAAGCGTGCCGACGAAGTCGAGGTCCGTGTGGCCGGCGTCCAGCAGCCGGTTCCACAGCAGGGCCCGCCAGCAGCCGGGCGACCCGGTGATGGAGTCGCCCAGCGGCATGATCCGCACCGGGTCGGCCGCCGGGTCGGCCGCCGTCGGCGCGGCTGCCGCGGTCGTCGCGCCGAGGGGGAGGAGCAGGGCGGCCAGCAGGCCGAGGAGCGGAAGCGTGCGTAAGCGCAGCAGGCGGGTGACGCGCATGGGTTCCCCTTCCCTGGGTTTCCCTGGGGTGAGATGACATGGGAGCGCTCCCATGTCGCCATCAAGCCACTGTTGTCATTGACGCGTCAAGGGCCCGGACGGGATCGCGGCCCCGGCGCCACGGCCCGCGCACACCGTCGGGGCGCGGCCTCGCGTGCCGCGCCCCGACCGTCGAAATCCGCGTTCGATCAGGTCCCCGCGCCCTTCCGGGGCAGCGCCCTGCGCACCAGCGGCCACGCCAGCAGCAGCACGACGACCGCGTAAACAATCACCGAGAACGGGGTGTCGACCAGACCCGAGACGCTGCCGTCGCTGATCTGCAGCGCGCGGCGCAACTGCTGTTCGGCGGCCGGACCGAGGATGACCCCGATGACGGCCGGCAGCACCGGCAGTCCGTACCGCCGCATGCCGAACCCGATCAGACCGATGATCAGCAGGATCACCAGGTCGATCACCTCACCGCCGACCGCGTACGCGCCCACCGCCGCGAAGAACATGATCCCCGCGTACAGGTACGGCCGCGGGACGCGCAGCAGCTTCGCCCACACCGGGGCCAGCGGCAGGTTGAGGGCGAGCAGCAGCACCATGCCGACGAACAGCGAGGCGATCAGACCCCACACCAGGTCCGGTTCCCGTTCGAAGAGCAGCGGGCCCGGCTGGATGCCGTACTGCTGGAACGCCGCCAGCATCACCGCCGCGACCGCCGTGGTCGGCAGGCCCAGGGTCAGCATCGACACCAGCGTGCCCGCCGCCGAGGCCGACGCGGCCGACTCGGGGCCCGCGACCCCCTCGATGGCGCCCTTGCCCCACTCGTCCTTGTGCTTCGACAGCCGCTTCTCCGTGACGTACGACAGGAAGGTCGGGATCTCCGCGCCGCCCGCCGGGATCGCCCCGAACGGGAATCCGATGAACGGGCCGCGCGCCCAGGACTTCCAGGTGCGCCTCAGATCGGCGCGCCCCAGCCACGGCCGGCCCACCGGGATCGGGTCCGGCGGCCTGCGCCGCAGATGCGCGGCCACCCACAGCGCCTCACCGATCGCGAACAGGCCCACGGCGACGATCACCACGTCGACGCCGTCGGCGAGTTGCAGCGAGCCGAACGTCAGCCGCTGCTGACCGGTCATCTGGTCCAGGCCGACCAGACCGATCGTCAGCCCGATCAACAGCGAGGCCAGGCCCCGGATCCGGGACGAACCGAGCACCGACGTCACCGCGATGAACGCCAGCACCATGATGGCGAAGTAGTCCGGGGCGCCGATGTCCACCGCCAGGTCCGCGACCGTCGGCGCCAGCGCCACCAGCAGGATCGTGCCGACCATACCGCCCGCGAAGTGCCCGATCGCGGCGGCCGCGAGGGCCTGGGCGCCGCGCCCCGACTTGGCCATGGGGTTGCCCTCCATGGCCGCGACCACGGCCGCGCTCTCGCCGGGAGTGTTCAGCAGGATGGAGGTGGTCGAACCGCCGAACATCGCGCCGTAGTAGATCCCGGCGAACATGATGAACGCGCCGATCGGATCGAGTCCGTACGTCACCGGCAGCAGCAGCGCCACCGCCATCGCCGGGCCGATGCCGGGCAGCACGCCGATCGCCGTGCCGAGCAGCACGCCCACGGCGGCCCAGAGCAGGTTGAGCGGGGTGAGGGCGGTACCGAAGCCGTCCATGAGGGAGTTGAGGGCGTTCATGTCACAGCACTCCCATCAGCGGGCCGCCGGGGAGCGGCACTCCGAGCAGGTTGTTGAACACGGCGTAGGTGACGAGGGAGATCACCGCCGCGATCAGCGGATCGCGGTCGAGTCTGCGGCTACCGAGCACGAAGGCCGCGCCCCAGAAGAGCAGCGCCCCGGCGACCGGGAACCCCAGCGGTTCGATGAGGACGGCGAAGCCGAGGAAGACCCCGGTGAGCAGCAGGACCGTACGCCAGTCGGCGGGTTCGGACAGGTCGACGTCCTCCCCGGACTCGGCCTGGCCCCGGCCGCCGCGCAGCACGTCGACCGCGAGCAGGGCGGCGACGAGGAGCAGTCCGGCGCCGACGACGACCGGCACGGTCTTCGGGCCGACCGGCCCGCGCTGGGTGATGTCGACGTCCATGGTGAGGGCGTCGCCCAGGACGAGCACGCCGAGGGCCAGCAGCAGGGCGCAGACGCCGAGTTCGGAGTGGTCGCGGAGCCAGGAGCGCCGCTCGGCTGCGGGCGTCCCGGTGGGGGCGGTGGAGTTGGTGGGGTCCGTGGGGTCCGTGGGGTCCGTGGGGTCCGTGGGGCCCGTGGTCGGGGTCGTCACAGTCCGAGCTCCTTCAGTACCGAGACCACGCGCTTGTCCTCGGCGTCCAGGAACGCGCCGAACTTCTCGCCGGTCAGGAAGGCGTCGTCCCAGCCGTTGCGCTTCATCGACTCCCGCCACTCGTCCGAGTCGTGCAGCTCCCGCACCAGGCGTACGAGCTTGTCGCGCTCGGCGTCGGTGAGGCCGGGCGGAGCGACGATGCCGCGCCAGTTGGTGAAACTCACCTCGTAGCCCGCCTCCTGGAGCGTCGGCGCGTCGAGGCCGGCGACCCGCTCCGGGCCGGTGACCGCGAGCAGGCGCAGCTCACCGGACCTGATCTGGTCGAGGTACTCGCCGACGCCGGAGACACCGAAGGCGACCTTGTTCCCGAGGATCGAGGCGAGCAGTTCGCCGCCGCCGTCGAAGGGGATGTAGTTGACCTCCTTCGGGGGGATCCCGGCGGCCCGTGCCATCAGCATCGGCGCGAGGTGGTCGGGACCGCCGGGGGAGGAGCCGCCGCCCACCGGGTGCTTGCCGGGGTTCTCCTTCCAGGCGCCGATCAGATCGCCGATCGTCTTGTACGGGGAGTCCTTGGCGACCACGACGACGTCCTGCTCCTCGGTGAGCCGGGCGATCGGGGTGGTGTCCGCCAGGGTCTTCGGCGCGTCGTTGGAACGGACGGCGCCGACCACGCCCAGGCCCATCGACATGGCGAGCTTGCCGTTGCCGTGCTCGCTCACCAGCCGGCTCAGGCCCACGGTGCCGCCGGCGCCGGGCAGGTTGAACACCTCGATGGTGTGGGTGAGTCCGGCGTCCTCGGCGTTCTTCGCGGCCGTCCGGGCCGTGATGTCGTAGCCGCCGCCCGGCGAGTTGGGAACCATGAAGCGCAGACCGGGGATCTGCGTGCCGGCGTCGGCGCCGCTGCCCGTCGTGAGCAGCGGCGGGCCCACGAGTACGAGCACGGCGGCCCCGAGCAGGGCGAGGGGTGTGCGCAGGCGCACGAGTGCCACCACCTGTCGGTCGGTCGTCTGGGAGTCGCGCCGGGCCCTGTGGGGGGAGGGTGACGCGGGCCACATGGTGCCCGCGTGCCGCGGGGCTGTCGCGCTTGCGGAACCAATGGAGGTTGTGGTCATTGCGTCAGCGCTGCGGGGTCCGTGGCGTATGGCTCTTTCCCCGGCCGCAGGTGGGGGCCATGATGGGCGGTTCCGGCCACCGTGGGGTGGTGGGGGCGGCGCGCCGTGTCTCGTGGTGCGGTGCGGTGTGGGGGTCTGTGGTCGGACCTGACGGAAGGAGCGGGAACGGTGGGCAGCGCGCGGGACGAGCGGCACGCGGCCGTGGAGGCGATCGACGTGCTCGTGGTCGACGACGACTTCCGGGTGGCCCGGGTGCACCGCGCCTACGTGGAACGCCTCGACGCGTTCCGGGTCGTCGGTGTCCCCGGGACCGGTGAGCAGGCTCTCGCCGCGGTGGAGGGACTCCGTCCCGATCTGGTGCTGCTCGACCTCTACCTGCCCGACGTCTTCGGGCTGGACGTCATCCCCCGGCTGCGCGCCGCCGGGCACGACTGCGACGTGATGGTCATCAGCGCCGCCCGCGAGGCGGACGCGGTGCGCGGCGCGGTACGGCACGGGGTCGTCGACTATCTGCTCAAGCCCTTCGACTTCGAGGACCTGCGCGGGCGCCTGGAGCGCTACGCCGTGCAGCGCGGCCGGCTGCGCGACACGGTGGTGCGGGGGCAGGCGGACGTCGACCGGGTGCTGGCGGGGGCGGCAGGGGCGGCGGGGCCGGTGGCACCGGTGCTGCCCAAGGGCATGAGCGCGGAGACCGCGGGGCTGATCGAACGCACCCTGCGCGAGGCCGACGGCACCCTGTCAGCCACCGAGTGCGCCGGTCTCACCGGGGTCTCGCGGGTCAGTGCCCGACGGTATCTGGAGCACTTCCACACCGTGGGCACCGTGGAGGTGTCGCTGCGGTACGGGGTGACGGGGCGGCCGGAGCGGCGGTACCGGTTCCTGGGTATGGGCATGGGCATGGGCGGGGGACGGGGTGCCGGGGTTCGGGCTTCGCTCGGGCGGCGGGGCGGCGCGGGTGGCGCCGGCGTCGCGGGCGGCGAGGGGCGGGGTGCGGGTGGGGGCGCGGGTGGGAGGCGTGGCCCCGACTCCGTGGTGTGGGGCTGATCCCGCATTCGGGTACGGGCTTGTCCTGGTCTGCGGGCGGGCCTAGGGTCGGCGTGCGAGAAAGCGCTTTCTGGCGCTGGGTCGTCCGCCGTTGTTCCTAGGAGCGCCCTATGTCCTTGTCACCCGTCCGCCGTCGGGTCGCCGTCGTCGGCACCGGCGCCATCGTGAGCGGGGGCCATCTGCCCGCGCTGCGCGACCACGCCGACCGCGTGGAACTGGTCGCCGCCGTCGACGTGGACCAGGGCAGGCTCGACGACTTCCGCGCGTCCGCCGGGGAGCGGGTCGCCGGGTTCACCTCGATGGACGCGATGCTCGACGCCGTACGGCCGGACCTGGTGCTGATCGGGACCCCGCCGTCGCTCCACCGGGAGCAGACGGTGGCCGCGCTCAAGGCGGGCGCCTGGGTGCTGTGCGAGAAGCCGCTGTGCCTGTCGCTCGCCGAGTACGACGACATCGCGGCCGCCGAGGAGGCGTCGGGCGCCTACGCGTCCGTCATCTTCCAGCACCGCTACGGCTCCGGCGCCGCCCACGCGCGTGAACTGATCCGGAGCGGTGAGCTGGGCGCTCCGCTGGTCGCGCACTGCCAGACCACCTGGTACCGGGACGCGGCGTACTACTCCGTGCCGTGGCGGGGGCGTTGGGCCACCGAGGGCGGCGGGCCGACGATGGGGCACGGCATCCACCAGTTCGACCTGATGCTGCATCTGCTGGGGGAGTGGGAGGAGGTGCGGGCGATGGCGGCGCGCCTGGTTCACGACACCGAGGGGGAAGATGTCTCCACCGCCCTGGTCCGCTTCCGCGGCGGCGCGCTCGCCACGGTGGTGAACACCGTGCTCTCGCCGGACGAGGTGAGCCGGATCCGGGTCGACTGCGCCGACGCGACGGTCGAGCTCACTCATTTGTACGGGCACGGCAACGACGACTGGGTCTACACCCCGGCGCGGCACGTTCCGGGTGAGCGCGTCGCGGCCTGGCGCGCTCCCGCGAAGGACGTGCCCAGCTCGCACACGGCTCAGCTGGGTGCTTTCCTCGACGCGTACGACGCCGGGGTGAGGCCGCCGGGCAGCGGGGCGGAGGCACGGGGGACGCTGGAATTCGCCGCCGCGCTGTACAAGGCCGCGTTCACCGGGCGGCCGGTGCGGGCCGGTGAGATCGGTGCGGGGGATCCGTTCCATGCGGCGATGCACGGCGGGCATCCCGACTGGGCGCCCGGGGAGGGCGTATGAGCATGCGGGTCAGCCATCTGCACGGGGAGGCGGTGGCGGTCGCGGTGGGGGGCACGGAGATCCTGCGGTATGTCTACCGGCCCGATTCCGAGGCGTTCGAGTCGCGCAAGCCGTATGCGCATCCGGTGCGTACGCTGGGCGGGCGTACCGTGACCGGGTACCGGCCCAGTGATCACCGCTGGCACAAGGGGCTGCAGATGACGGCGAGTCATCTGTCGGGGCAGAACTTCTGGGGCGGCAACTCGTATGTGCACGGGCGTGGTTATCTGCCGCTGCCGGAGCGTGTCGGGTCGATGCGGCATGACGGGTTCTCCGCGTTCGAGGTGGGGGACGGCCGGCTCGACCTCGTCGAGGACCTCACGTGGGTCGAAAATGGCGGGGCGGAGTGGGCGCGGGAGGCACGCGGGCTGAGCGTTCACTCGGTGGACGAGGCGGCGGGGGCGTGGGTGCTGGACTGGTCGATCCGGCTCACCAATGTGCGGGAGGCGGCTCTGCGGTTCGGGTCTCCGACCACTGCGGGGCGGGAGATGGCCGGCTACACCGGGCTGCAGTGGCGCGGGCCGCGGGACTTCACCGGGGGGACGGTCTTCGGGGCCGCCGGCTCTGGGGCCGGGGATCTGATGGGGGCGCAGGGGGCGTGGCTGGCCTTCACGGGCGAGCACGACGAGGTGGACGCGCACTCGACGGTGGTGTTCGCGCATGCGCCGGAGAATCTTGACGAGGGGAGGGCAATTCATCCCTCGCACTGGTTCGTGCGGGCGGAGCCCGTTCCGTCGGTGGCGTTCTCGTGGGCGTTCTTCGAGGAGTTCGGGCTGGCGCCGGGGGAGTCGTTCGGGTACCGGTATCGGATCGTGGTGGCGGACGGGGCGTGGGGGCGGGAGCGGGTCGGGGAGTATCTGGACGGTTTGTCGTGGTGAGCGGGGGGCGGTGGGTGGGGCGGGGCCGGGTCGGGGGTGGGCGTCCTCGGACTGGCGCGGATCACGCCTGCTGAAAGGGGTGCGGGGCGCGGACGCGCCAGCCACTGCGGGCGCCCACCCCCGCCCCGTCCCCTTACCGCCGTACGCGGCTCACGCCCGTCGTTTCCGCGGGCAGCAGCACCACCGCCACCCGCGGCACTCCGCGGGCAGCACCACCGCCGCCCCCGGCACTCCGCGGGCAGCCGCACCCCCGTTCTCCGCGGGCAGCCGCACCCTCGTTCTCCGCGGGCTGCCGCACTCCCGTTCTCCGTGGGCTGCCGCACCCCCGTTCTCCGCGGGCAGTCGTGCCGCTGGGGCGGCACGGGTGGGCGCGACGGCACCCCGTAGGCGCCGGGCTGCGCAACACCCCCCGGCCCACACTCCCGCCGGGCAGCTACGTACCGTGCCGGGGCGCGGGGGCTGACCCACCGGTCAAGCCCCTCCGCTCCGCAGTACCCGCCGCACCCCACCGGGCACGAACGACGCCGGCAACTGCGCCGTCGCCACAGCCAGCGCGGTCGCGGCGCTGGCGATGCCCAGAATCGCCCCGGCCGCCACATCCCCCGGATAGTGCACACCGGTGTGCACACGGGAGTACCCCACCGCACAGGCCAACGCCCCCAACGGCACCGACGCCGCGGGCAGCACCGTACCCACCGCCGTGGCGAACGCGACCGCCGACGCCGTGTGCCCCGAGGGGAACGACGCCGACGTCGGCATCGGCACATGCCGGTCCAGGGTCACCCGCGCCGCCTCCCGGTCCGGCCGCGCCCGCCGGACCAGCCGCTTGCCCAGCAGATTGGCCGACGCCGACGCCACCGCGACGGCCCCCACACCGGCGAGCGCCGCCCGCCGCGGCCGGGCCCCGCACAGGGCGAGCGCGCCGGCGATGGCGAAGGAGATCTTGGAGTGGTCGGCCGTGTGGGAGAGCCGGCGCAGGGCGCGGTCCAGGGTCGGCGTCGGCGTGGCGGCGACCGCCGCGTACAGGGCGCCGTCCACGGCCCGGAGGTCGCCGAGCACCGCGGAGGCGACCCTGCGCAACCCGTCGGCGGGCGGTACCGGCGTGGTGAGCGGACGGGTGACGTCCTGGTCGGTGGTGGGCGGCTCGCTCATCTGTCTCTCCCGCGGTGGCGTCGTGGGGTTGCCTGCCCGCCCGTCGGGCGGGAATCACCAGGTGCCCACGGTACTCATGATCCACACGGGAACGTTCAGCCGGCCCGGAAGGTTCGCAGGCGCAGCGAGTTGCCGACCACGAAGACCGAGGAGAACGCCATCGCCGCTCCGGCGATCATCGGGTTGAGCAGTCCGGCCGCGGCGAGCGGCAGGGCGGCGACGTTGTAGGCGAAGGCCCAGAAGAGGTTGGACCGGATCGTGCCGAGGGTGCGGCGGGCGAGCCGGATGGCGTCCGCCGCGGCCCGCAGGTCCCCGCGGACCAGGGTCAGGTCGCCGGCCTCGATCGCGGCGTCCGTGCCGGTGCCCATGGCCAGGCCCAGGTCGGCCTGTGCGAGCGCCGCCGCGTCGTTCACCCCGTCGCCGACCATGGCGACCGAACGGCCCTCCGCCTGCAGCCGCTTGACGACGTCCACCTTGTCCTGCGGCAGCACCTCGGCGATGACCTCCTCGATGCCCACCTCGCGGGCGACGGACCGGGCCACCGCCTCGTTGTCCCCGGTCAGCAGGACCGGGCGCAGACCGAGCGCGCGCAGCCGGCGGATCGCCTCGGGGCTGGTCTCCTTCACCGCGTCGGCGATCTCCAGCACCGCACGCGCCTCACCGTCCCAGGCGGCCAGTACGGCGGTGTGCCCGGCCGCCTCGGCCCGCTCCCTGGCCCGCCTCAGGTCCTCGGGCAGCTCCAGCGCCCACTCCCGGAGCAGTCCCTCCCGGCCGACGAGGACCGCGTGGCCCTCGACGACGCCCTGGACGCCGAGCCCGGGCACGTTCGCGAAGTCCTCCGGGGTGGGCAGCGGGCCCGCCTTCTCCCGCGCGCCGTCGGCGACGGCCCGCGCGATCGGGTGCTCCGAGCTGTGCTCCAGTGCGCCCGCCAGCCGCAGCACCTCGGTCTCGTCGGTGCCGGCGGAGGTGTGCACGGCCAGCAGCGTCATCCGGCCCGTGGTCACCGTGCCCGTCTTGTCGAGGACCACCGTGTCGACCCGGCGGGTGGACTCCAGCACCTCAGGGCCCTTGATCAGGATGCCGAGCTGGGCGCCGCGTCCGGTGCCGACCATCAGGGCTGTGGGCGTGGCGAGCCCGAGGGCGCAGGGGCACGCGATGATCAGGACCGCCACGGCGGCGGTGAACGCGGCCGTGAGGCCCGCCCCGTTGCCGAGCCAGAAACCGAGGGTGCCCAGGGCGAGGGCGATGACGACGGGCACGAACACGGCGGAGATCCTGTCGGCGAGCCGCTGCGCGGCGGCCTTGCCGTTCTGCGCGTCCTCCACGAGCTGTGCCATGCGGGCCAGCTGGGTGTCGCCGCCGACCCGCGTGGCCTCCACGACGAGCCGGCCGCCGACGTTGACCGTGGCGCCGGTGACCGGGTTCCCGGCGGCCACCTCCACCGGCACGGACTCACCGGTGAGCATCGAGGCGTCCACCGCCGAGGAGCCCTCCACGACGGTGCCGTCGGTCGCGATCTTCTCGCCGGGGCGCACCAGGAAGCGGTCGCCGGTGCGCAACTCGGCCACCGGGACCGTCTTCTCCCCGCCGTCGGACGTCAGCACCGTGACGTCCTTCGCGCCCAGCTCCAGCAGCGCCCGCAGGGCCGCGCCGGCCTTCCGCTTGGCGCGTGCCTCGAAGTACCGTCCGGCCAGGATGAAGGCGGTCACGCCGGCCGCCGCCTCCAGGTAGATGTTCCCGGCGCCGTCACCGCGGGCGATGGTCAGCTCGAAGGGGTGGGTCATTCCGGGCGTGCCCGCGGTGCCGAGGAACAGCGCCCACAGCGACCACAGGAACGCGGCCGATGTGCCGACCGAGATCAGCGTGTCCATGGTCGCCGCGCCGTGCCGGGCGTTGGTGAAGGCGGCCCGGTGGAAGGGCCAGGCCGCGTACGTCACGACCGGCGCGGCCAGCGTCAGCGACAGCCACTGCCAGTACTCGAACTGCAGCGCGGGGACCATGGCCATCGCTATGACGGGCACGGCGAGGACCACGGCCGTGATCAGCCGCTGCCTGAGCGGCAGAAGCTCGTCCGGTTCGGGTGTCCCGCCGTCGGCCGGTTCGTCGGGTGGCGCGGGCTGCCGGGCCGTGTACCCGGTGGCCTCGACGGTGGCGATCAGGTCGGGGACGGTGACCTCGCCGCCGTAGCTGACCCTGGCCTTCTCGGTGGCGTAGTTGACGGTGGCGGTGACCCCCTCCATGCGGTTGAGCTTCTTCTCGATCCGCGCTGCGCACGAGGCGCAGGTCATTCCGCCGATGGCGAGCTCCACTTCTGCCTCGGCGCCTGCTGTACGGACGGTCATGGGTGCTCCCGGGAGACGAGTACGGGGCGGGGGTATCCGCCGGCGATCTCCATGTATACCCCCAGAGGGTATAGAGTGCAAATGATTCCATGGCTTGACTTGATACCCCCTGGGGGTATCGTGAGCTGCATGGAACGGCTCGCTGTGAGTCGTCGGGCGCATTTCCGAGGAGAGACGGCCATGAACACCGGACTGAAGATCACCGCGTTCGCCGCCGCCCTGGCCGCCACCTTCGGCACGGCCTACGGGGTCGGCGAGGGCATCGACCCGGTCGTCGCGGACCGGGCGCCGGCGCACGACGAGCGGCACACCCCGGCGTCACCCGGAGCGGGGGAGGGTGACGCGGGGCACGACATGCCTCCGGCGGGCGGGCTCCAGATCTCCGAGGGGGGCTACACCCTCGATCTGCGGACTCCGCGCGTCACCGCCGGAGACCGCACCGAGCTGAGCTTCGCCGTCCGGGACGACCGGGGCCGGCCGGTCACCGAGTACCGCCGCGAACACGACAAGGAACTCCACCTCATCGTGGCCTCCCGCGATCTGCTCACCTACCGCCATCTGCACCCCACCCGCGCCGCCGACGGCACCTGGACCACGCCCGTCGACCTGCCCCGGGCCGGCGGCTACCGGGTCTTCGCCGACTTCACCCCGGCGCGGAAGGGCGCGGAGAACCTCACCCTCGGGGCGGACCTCGCCGCCTCCGGTCCCTACCGGCCGCGGGAGCTGCCCCGCGCCGCCGCCACGGCCCGCGTCGACGGCTACGAGGTCGAACTGACCGGGAACCTGCGTCCCGGACGGGCGAGCGAACTGCGGCTGTCCGTCTCCCGGGACGGTGAACCGGTCACCGACCTCCAGCCCTACCTCGGCGCCTACGGCCACCTCGTCGCCCTGCGCGCCGGAGACCTCGCCTACCTCCACGTCCACCCGGGCGGCGAACCCGGTGACGGCGAGACCGCGTCCGGACCGGCGGTCTCCTTCACGGCCACGGCGCCCAGCGCCGGCAGCTACCGGCTGTTCCTCGACTTCAAGCACGAAGGGGCCGTCCGCACCGCCGCGTTCACCGTGCACGCCGGAGCTCAGGCGCCGTCCGGCGGTGCGCCGGAACACTCCGAAGGGCACGGTCACTGAGCCTCAGCCCAGGGCACGGTCCAGGTTGAACGCGGCGCTGATCAGCCCGAGATGCGTGAACGCCTGGGGGAAGTTGCCCCGTTGCTCGCCGGTGTGGCCGATCTCCTCGGCGTACAGGCCGAGATGGTTGCCGTACGTCAGCATCTTCTCGAAGGCGAGGGCCGCCTCGTCGAGCCGGCCGGCCCTCGTCAGCGCCTCGACGTACCAGAACGAGCAGATGGAGAACGTGCCTTCCTCGCCGTGCAGTCCGTCGGGGCTCACCAGCGGGTCGTAGCGGTACACCAGCGAGTCGGACACCAGGTCCTCGGTGAGCGAGTCGAGCGTGGACAGCCACTTCGGGTCGGTCGGCGCGATGAACTTCGACAGCGGCATCATCAGCAGCGCCGCGTCCAGCGTCTCCCCGTCCTCGTGCTGCACGAACGCCCGGCGCGACTCGGACCAGCCCCGGCTCATGATCCGCCGGTAGACGGCGTCGCGGCTCGACCGCCAGCGGGGCAGATCGGCGGGCAGGCCGCGCCGGTTGGCCATCCGGATGGCCCGCTCGATCGCCACCCAGCACATCAGCCGCGAGTACAGGAAGTTCTTCCGCCCGCCGCGCGTCTCCCAGATGCCCTGGTCGGGCTGGTCCCAGTGCGCGCACACCCAGTCGACCAGCGCCGTCACATGGTCCCACTGCTCGCTGGAGATGGGCTCGGCCCACTTGTCGTAGAGGTAGACGGAGTCGATCAGCGCCCCGTAGATGTCGAGCTGCAGCTGGTCGGCCGCCGCGTTGCCGACGCGGACCGGAGCCGAGCCGTGATGGCCCTCCAGATGCCCGAGCACCCGCTCGGGCAGATCGGTGCGGCCGTCGATGCCGTACATGATCTGCAGGGGACCGGACGTCCTGCCGTCGCCGGGGCTGATGTGCCGGGAGACGAAGCCCATGAACGCCTCGGCCTCCTCCGTGAAGCCCAGCCGCAGCAGCGCGTACACGCAGAACGCCGCGTCGCGCACCCACACGTACCGGTAGTCCCAGTTGCGTTCCCCGCCGAACTGCTCGGGCAGACTGGTCGTCGGCGCCGCCACGATCGCCCCGGTCGGGGCGTAGGTGAGCAGCTTCAGGGTGAGGGCGCTGCGGTGCACCATCTCCCGCCAGCGGCCCCGGTACCGCGAGGAGGACAGCCACCGCCTCCAGTACGCCACCGTCACGCCGAACTGCCGTTCCGCCTCACCGCACTCGCACCCGTCCGGAGGCGTCTGAGGTCCGACCAGGTCCAGGGCGAACACCGCGGTCTCCCCCTCGGACAGCTTGAACTCCGCCCGCACGTCGGCCCCTTCGGCCTCCATCGGGACGGTCGCCGTCAGCGCCAGGGACAGTTCCGCGGAGTCGAAGACCGCGACACCGCCGGTGAGCCGCAGGGTGTGGGGCCGGGAGCCGTAGTCGAAGCGCGGCGCCACCAGCGTCCGGAACGGCAGGGAGCCGCGTACGCACAGCACCCGCCGGATCAGCCGGTGCCGGGCCTCGTCGGCCGGGGTGCCGCCGACCGGCATGAAGTCCTGCACCTCACCGACCCCGTCCTCGGTGAAGAAGCGGGTGATCAGGACGTTGGTGTCGGGGAAGTAGAACTGCTTGGTACGGGCCGGCACGGCCGCCGCGAGCTCGAAGCAGCCGCCCCGCCCGGCGTCCAGGATGGCGCCGAACACGCTCGGGGCGTCGAAGGACGGGCAGCAGTACCAGTCGATGGTGCCGTCGGTGCCCACCAGCGCCACACTGCGCAGATCGCCGATCAGCCCGTGGTCGGCGATCGGCACGTACCCGCGCGCCCCGGACACGTCCCGCTCCTCGGCCGTCCCGTCCATCGCAGCCTCCCTGGCCCGGCACGCCTCACCTCACCTGCCAGCTTAGGTCCGCCCCCGGCCCCGCGCCCGAGCCCACGGGCGGAGCGGCCCCGGACCGTTCGGGAGGACTCAGCGCCTCACGGCCCTCAGCACCACGAACTTCGGGTCCGACGCCACCACTTCGCTGTTCCCGAACAGCCGGCGCAGCGTCACGTGGTACCCCAGGTGCCGGTTGCCGATCACCCACAGCTCGCCGCCGGGGCGCAGGGTGCGGCGGGCGCCGGCGAACATGCGCCGGGCGGTGGCGTCCGTGGTCGCCTGGTGGGAGTGGAACGGCGGATTGTTGAGCACCAGGTCGACGCTGCCGTCCGGCACGCCCGTGAGGCCGTCACCGACCCGGAACTCGGCGTGGCCGGGCACGTCGTTCTCCCGGTACGTGGCCTCCGCGGACGCCACGGCCTGGAAGGACTCGTCCACGAAGAGCACCTCGGCCCGCGGGTCGGCCAGTGCCGTCGCCGTGCCGACGACACCGTTGCCGCAGCCCAGGTCCACCACCCGGCCGCCGCCGGGCGCGGGCAGGTGCCCCAGGAAGAAGCGGGTGCCGATGTCGAGGCGGTCGGCGCAGAAGACGCCGGCATGGTTGACGACGGTCCGGCCGGAGACCGGGCCGATGCCGTCGGGCAGCGTGTAGCGGTACGGCCAGGGGTTCGCGGGGCGCCGCAGCGCGGGGTCCGGGGTGCACAGGATCAGCCGGGCCTTCCGCTCCGCCAGCGAGGTCCTGGTCGGGCCCAGGATCCGCTCGAAGAGGCCCAGCGTCGACGTGTGGATCTCCTTGACCATGCCCGTGCCGACGACGACCGTGCCCTCGTGCACCGCCGGCGCCAGCCGCAGCAGCTGGTCCTCCAGCAGCGCCAGGCTCTTCGGCACACGGACGAGCAGCACGTCGATCCGGCCCGGCGGGGGGTCCTGCGTGGTGAGCAGCCGGACCGTGCCCGGCTCCACGCCGTTGCGGGCGAGGTTCGCGCGGGTCGCCTCCTGGCCGAGCCACGAGTCGGTGATCTGCGTCGGCCGGTACGCGGCCAGGGCCGTCACCAGCGCGCCCCAGCGGTCGCCGACGGCCACGACCGTGCCGGACAGCGGCACCTGCCGGTCGGCGAGATGGCTGAGGAGATACTCGTCGGACGCGTCCCAGGCGCGCAGCCTGTCCCGCGGGTCCTCGGGGAACCGGGCCAGCGCAGGCTCGCCCCACGGTGTCGTCATGCGGTCGTTCATCGTCCGACCAGGCTAGCGGAGCCCCAGCTCAGCACCGGTCGGGCAGGATGGGAGGCATGGAAGGCGAGCTGTTCCCCAGGGCACCCAGGGAGATCGCGCCCGGCGCGGTGCACCTGCCGGACTGGCTGGGCGCCGAGGAGCAGCGGGAACTGCTCCGGGAGTGCCGCGGGTGGGCCCGGCCGCCCGCCGGACTGCGTACCGTGCGCACACCCGGCGGCGGCACCATGACCGCCCGGCAGGTCTGCCTCGGGTGGCACTGGTACCCGTACGGCTACGCCCGCACCGTCGTCGACGGTGACGGCGCCCCGGTGAAGCCGTTCCCCGCCCGGCTCGGCGAGCTGGGCCGCCGCGCGGTCGCCGACGCGCTGGGCGCGCCCGCCGCGCGGGACGCCGCGTACGACATCGCGCTGGTCAACTTCTACGACGCCGACGCCCGCATGGGCATGCACCGCGACAGCGACGAGCAGGCGGACGCGCCGGTGGTGTCGCTGAGCCTCGGCGACACCTGCGTCTTCCGTTTCGGCACCACGCGGGGCCGGACCCGCCCCTGGACGGACGTGGAGCTGCGCAGCGGCGACCTGTTCGTCTTCGGCGGGCCCTCCCGGCTCGCCTACCACGGGGTGCCGCGGGTGCACCCGGGCACCGCGCCGCCGGAGTTGGGACTGACCGGACGGCTGAACGTCACCTTGCGGGTCAGCGGCCTGTAGACCGTGCCGGCCTGCGGATCATGGGAGACTCGCCCTCATGAGCGGGAAGGCGGACCCCCGGCAGGCGGGGGAAGGGACCACCTCGAGGACGCGGCTGGACCGGGGGCGCGGCGCGCTCGGACCCGCGCTGGAGCTCGTGCACACCGGACGCGCGCCGACCCGCGCGGTGCTCACCGCCGAGCTCGGGGTGACCCGCGCGACGGCCGGCGCGGTCGCCGCCGAACTGGAGGCGCTCGGCCTTATCCGGGTGGACGCCCGGCCCGCCGCGGCGGCCGGTTCGCAGGGGCGTCCCTCGCACCGCCTCTCGGTCGCCGAGGACGGCCCCGTGGCGCTCGCCGCGCAGGTCCACGCCGACGGTTTCCGGGCGGCGCTGGTCGGGCTCGGCGGCCGTATCGTCGCCACGGCGCCCGGCTGCGAGGTCGTCGACGCCGATCCGGCGAAGGTGCTCGGCTCCGTCGTCGCGACCGGCGCCGAGCTGCTGCGGGAGACCGGGCGGCGGTGCGTGGGCGCCGGGCTCGCCGTGCCCTCGGCCGTGGCCGAACCGGAGGGGCTGGCTCTCAACCCCCTGCACCTGGCCTGGCCCGCGGGCGCCCCGGTGCGGGAGATCTTCGCCGAGCAGGTGCGCGCGGCCGGACTCGACGGCCCCGCCTTCGCGGCCAACGACGTCAACCTCGCCGCCCTGGCCGAGCACCGGCACGGCGCCGGGCGCGGCTCCCGCGACCTGCTCTGCGTGGCCACCGGCCACCGCGGTGTCGGCGGCGCGCTGGTGCTCGACGGCCGTCTGCACTCGGGCAGTTCGGGTCTCGCCCTGGAGGTCGGCCACCTCGCCGTCAACCCCGAGGGCCGTCCCTGCCACTGCGGCAGCCGCGGCTGCCTGGACGTCGAGGCGGACCCGCTGGCGCTGCTCACCGCGGCGGGCCGCGCGCCCGGCCCCGAGATGTCCCTGCTGAAGCAGGCCGACGACCTGATCAGCGGCCAGTACGACGACCCGGAGGTGCGCGCCGCCACCGAGACCCTCATCGACCGCCTCGGCCTCGGCCTGGCGGGACTGGTGAACATCCTCAACCCGGACCGGATCATCCTCGGCGGTCTGCACCGCACCCTGCTGGAGGCCGACCCGGACCGGCTGCGGGCCGTCGTCGCCGACCGCAGCCTGTGGGGCCGCAGCGGCGGCGTTCCCATCCTCCCCTGCACCCTGGACCACAACAGCCTGGTCGGCGCGGCGGAACTGGCGTGGCAGCCGGTGCTGGACGATCCTCTTGGTGCACTGGTGTAACAGCGAAGCACAGGCGGACGGCCCCGACGGGCGCACGACGTACAGAAAGCCGACTTCATGACAGACAAGCTCACCGTGAGCGTCCTGGGCACCGGCATCATGGGCGCCGCGATGGCCCGCAACCTCCTGCGCGCCGGGCACACCGTCCGTGTCTGGAACCGCACCCGCGCCAAGGCCGACCCGCTCGCCGCCGACGGCGCGTACGTCGCCGGCACCCCCGCCGAGGCGGTCGAGTCCGCCGACGCCGTGCTGACCATGCTGTACGACGGCGCGGCCACCCTGGAGACGATGCGTGAGGCCGCGCCCTCCCTGCGCCGCGGGACCGTCTGGGCGCAGTCCACCACCGCGGGCGTCGAGGGCGTCGCCGAACTCGCCGCGTTCGCGGACGAGCACGGCCTGCTCTTCTACGACGCCCCGGTCCTGGGCACCCGTCAGCCCGCCGAGGCCGGACAGCTCACCGTGCTCGCCGCCGGACCCGCCGAGGGCCGCCCGGCGGTGACTCCGGTGTTCGACGCGGTGGGCGCCCGCACCGTGTGGACCGGGGAGGACGGCGCGACGGGCGCCGCGACCCGGCTGAAGCTGGTCGCCAACAGCTGGGTGATCGCCGCGACCACCGCCGCCGGTGAGGCCCTCGCCCTGGCCAAGGCCCTCGGCGTCGCCCCCGACGGCTTCTTCGACCTCATCGCCGGCGGCCCCCTCGACATGGGGTACCTGCACGCCAAGGCCGGGATGATTCTCGACGGACGGCTGTCCCCGGCCCAGTTCGCCGTGACCACCGCGGCCAAGGACGCCCGGCTGATCGTGCGGGCCGGCACACAGCACGGCATCCGCATGGACGTCGCCGCCGCGAGCGCCGAGCGCTTCGAGCGGGCCGAGGCCCAGGGGCACGGCGACGAGGACATGGCCGCCGCGTACTACGCCAGCTTCGACGACGGGCCCGCCGCCTGAGCACCGGACCGACCAGCACCGCCGAGAACACCGAGGAGTCCGCACATGTCCAAGCCCCCGCTTCCGCCCGAGGCCGACGCACTGCTGCGCCGCCCCAACCCCTGCGTCATGGCCACGCTGCGCTCGGACGGCGCGCCCGTCTCCACCCCCACCTGGTACCTGTGGGAGGACGGCCGCGCACTGGTCAACTTCGACGAGGGCCGGGTCCGTCTGAAGCACGTCCGCCGCGACCCGCGCGTCACCCTCACCGTCCTCGCCGGCGACGACTGGTACACCCACGTCACCCTGATCGGCCGCGTCGTCGACCTGGTCGACGACAAGGACCTGGCCGACATCG
Source organism: Streptomyces fungicidicus (assembly GCF_003665435.1). Lineage (NCBI taxonomy): Bacteria > Bacillati > Actinomycetota > Actinomycetes > Kitasatosporales > Streptomycetaceae > Streptomyces > Streptomyces fungicidicus. The sequence goes on along the minus strand of NZ_CP023407.1, from coordinate 949,031 downwards.
ACCGGCTCGCCCGGCACTACACCGGGAACACCTATCCCGACCGTGAGCGCGCCCGGGTCAGCGGCTGGATCGAGGTCGAACGCTGGCACGGCTGGGGCGCCATGAAGGACAGCGCCCAGTCCGGCTGACCGCCCGCACCGCGCGTACCCCACGGGGAGTACGCGCGGTGCCGCCGGCCGTACGACGACCGGACCCCCTCGCGGGACGACCCTCGGAGGTGTCGCACAAGGAGCGACGCGGCAGCGCATCCGAGGAGTTGAACGATCATGCAGATCCTGGCGCACTTCGGCGACGGCGGGCCCGGCCCGTGGATCCTGTTCCTCCCCCTGGTCTGGGCCCTGGCCATCGGCGGCGGCATCGCCCTGCTGCGCCGCACCGCGTGGCGCGGACGCCGCGGACCCGCCCGGCCCACGGTGGCGGACGACTCGCCCATCAAGGTGCTCGGCCACCGCTTCGCCTCCGGCGAGATCGACGAGGACGAGTACTGGCGCCGGCTGTCCGTCCTGGACGAGGAGTTCGGCCGGCACGGCGGGAAGGGCGCCCGATGACGCCCCGCCCGGGTGCGCCGGCGCCGTCGCGGTGGACGGCGCCGGCGCCACACCCGTGCGGCACGGCCTCAGCCGGGGACGGCCGACCTGACGGGGACGGGCGCGCCCCGGTGCTCCTCGGCCGTGTGGTCGACGAGCGCGGGCTCGGCGAAGAGCCGCTCGGCGGGCTCGACGGCGGTGAGCCGGGGACGCCGGTCCCAGACGGTGAGGGGGGCCGCCGACGGCGCCGGCAGGGTGAACCAGACCACCTTGCCGGACTGGCCGTCCGGCAGCGCGCCCCAGCTCTCGCTCATCGCGGCCACCATCGCCAGCCCGCGCCCGCAGGTGGCGAGCGGGCCCGCGTCCGCCACGACGGGCAGCCGCGGATCGTGGTCGTGCACCGAGACCTTGAGCCGGTCGAGCACCAGCTCGATCTCCACGGTGCAGGTCTTGTCGGGCTGTGCGTGCCGGTGGACGTTGGACAACAGCTCCGTCACACCGAGCGAGGCCCGGTCTATCAACGGGTCCATATGCCAGTAGCGCAACTGCGCAGATACGATTCTGCGGACCTGGCCGATCCGCGACGGCAGGGCTTGGAGCTCCACCGTGCAGTGCCTGCTTGGGTGACTGATCACGGCTGCGACTCCCCGACGTGAGGTCCGGAAGAACACGGAAGACGGATCCAGCAGGGCGCCTGCGTGACACGGCCGCCCGCTGTCATGGCCGGCGGGCTGGTTCGCAGCGTTATCGCCGGTAAACCCAGAGTGACGTGAGACCAGCGTGACGCAAGAGGCGGAGTGACGCAAGTCACGGGCATCTCAGGCGCCGCGCCCCGACGCCCGGCGTACGGCCTCGATGAAACGGCGGGCGGCCGGCGGGCCGGTCTCACCCGGCGCGGGGTCGTGGTCGCCCAGGGTCAGCAGGTACCGGGTGCCGTTGAGGTCCGCCAACGCCCGGTCCTCGGGCGCGAACCAGGGCCTCGACGCGCGTACGGCCTGCACCGGGGCGCTGTCGATCTCACTGCCGTAGCTGGTGAGCAGCTCCAGCCGGCCGTCGCTGATCCGGACCTGGCCGGCCCGGGTGAGCGAACGCAGCCGCTTGCCGATCCGCACGCCCGTGGCCGTGAAGTCAGGCTCCGCCATGCCGCCCGCCCCCTTGCGCGTGTCGCTGTGCCGGACCGTGCCGTACGGGCCGGCTCCTGCCCCATTCCAGTGTGCCCGCGTACGAAACCCTGCTCACGCCGGTGCAGTCTGCCCGCACCCGCCGCCGAGCACCAGTGCGCGTGCCCCGTTCCCCGGTGCGGGGGGAGCACTCGCGCCAATGCGCCCCCCGGGGCGGCGCATCATCCGCCCCAGGGGTGCCTTTGAGTCGCTCAAAGATGTGTTTATGCAGGTGAGAGGCGGTGCGGCAGGTGTTTATGATCGGGATACCGGCCGCGCGGGACGCCGTCGGCGCTCAGCGTAAGGAGCCCTGCCGTGAGCACTCCCCGACCGGCCCTGACCGGCGCCACCCTCGACGTCGACCACAGTGACGCCGCCTACCGGTCCTGGCTGAAAGAGGCCGTGCGCAGGGTGCAGGCCGACGCCAACCGCTCGGCCGACACCCATCTGCTGCGCTTCCCGCTGCCCGAGCGGTGGGGCATCGACCTCTATCTGAAGGACGAGTCGACCCATCCGACCGGCAGCCTCAAGCACCGGCTGGCCCGTTCCCTTTTCCTGTACGGGCTGTGCAATGGCTGGATCCATCCCGGCCGGCCGGTGATCGAGGCGTCCAGCGGTTCCACCGCCGTGTCCGAGGCGTACTTCGCGAAGCTGATCGGCGTGCCCTTCATCGCCGTCATGCCGCGCACGACGAGCGCCGAGAAGTGCCGACTGATCGAGTTCCACGGCGGCCGGTGCCACTTCGTGGACGACCCCCGCACGATGTACGAGGCGTCCGCCGCCCTCGCGGCGGAGACCGGGGGTCACTACATGGACCAGTTCACCTACGCCGAACGGGCCACGGACTGGCGGGGCAACAACAACATCGCCGAGTCGATCTTCCGCCAGCTGGAGCTGGAGCGGTTCCCGGAACCGGCGTGGATCGTCGCCACGGCCGGCACCGGCGGCACCTCGGCCACCCTCGCGCGCTACGTCCACTACATGCAGTACGACACCCGCATCTGTGTCGCCGACCCGGAGAACTCCTGCTTCTTCCAGGGCTGGACCACCGGCGATCCGGACGTGTCCTGCGACCGGGGCTCCCGGATCGAGGGCATCGGCCGGCCCCGGATGGAGCCGAGCTTCGTGCCCGGCGCGATCGACCGGATGATGAAGGTGCCCGACGCGGCCAGTGTCGCCGCCGTGCGGGCCCTCGAAGGGGTCATCGGCCGCAGGGCGGGCGGCTCCACCGGCACCGGGCTGTGGAGCGCGCTGAAGATCGTCGCGGAGATGGTGGCCGACGGGCGGCGGGGGAGTGTGGTGACGCTGCTGTGCGACCCGGGGGACCGGTACCTCGACAAGTACTACTCGGACGCCTGGCTGGCCGAACAGGGCCTGGACATCGCGCCGTACACGGCCGCCATCGAGTCCCTGCTGCGGACCGGCGTCTGGCCCGGCTGAGGGCGGCGGCGCCGTCCGCGCTGCCCCACCGCGCGCGGACGGCGGGGCTTACGCACAACCTTCCTGACGGAAGCCGGACTTGGCGTCGGACGGGCGCTGACGGGTGACCGGCGCGCCGTCAGATGCCGGCGGCCTCCGAGGGCTCCTCCGGCTCGCCCGCCACCACCAGCCGCCGCAGGTGCTCGGACACCTCCGCGCGTGCCTCCCCGGGCAGCCCTGAGTCCGTCACCAGCGTGTCCACCTGATCCAGCGAGGCGAACGAACTCAGCCCCACGGTGCCCCACTTGGTGTGGTCGGCGACCACCACCACGCGCCGGGCCGACTGCACCAGCCGGCGGTTGGTCTCCGCCTCCGCGAGGTTCGGCGTCGACAGCCCCGCCTCGACCGATATCCCGTGCACGCCGAGGAACAGCAGGTCGAAGTGGAGCGCCGCGATCGCCTGGTCGGCCACCGGGCCCACCAGCGAGTCGGACGGGGTGCGCACCCCGCCGGTCAGCACGACCGTGGCCGCGCCCTGCCGGGATCCCGAGCCGCGCTGCGCCGCGTGGAACACATCGGCCACCCGCACCGAGTTGGTGACCACCGTGAGGTCGGGAACGTCGGTCAGCCGGTGCGCCAGCGCGAACGTCGTCGTACCACCGGAGAGCGCGATCGCCGCGCCGGGGGAGACCAGCTCGGCCGCCGCCCGCGCGATGTCCTCCTTGGCGGTCGGCTCCAGGCCCGACTTGGCCTCGAACCCGGGTTCGTGCGTGCTCGCCTCGACCACCGGGACCGCGCCGCCGTGCACCTTCTCCAGCACGCCCTGCCGGGCCAGCGCGTCGAGATCGCGGCGGACCGTCATGTCCGACACCCCGAGCTTGCGGGTCAGCTCGTTGACCCGGACCCCGCCCCGGCGCCGGACCTCGTCCAGGATCAGGGTGCGCCGCTGCTCCGCGAGGAGGTTCTGATTCTCGCTCACGTACGCTCCGGTCCTTTCACCGCACGGTCGTCCGACACGCCTCGCGCACGCACGGCGACGAGTGGCTTGCCGCCCGTCATCGGTACGCGGACGTCCCATCCTCGCATGCCGGGCCCCGGACGGTCCCACCGGTCGCTCGTCGCGCTCATGACATTGATCTCCGTCGTGCGGCGTGCCCTTCGCACGGATCGGGGAGATTACGTGACGAGAGGTGTGAGCCGTCCCGGCACAGGAGATCCTGTGCCCGCACGGACGGAGCCGACGGGGCGTCACGGGGGAAGTGCGAATCAGTGGACAGCACGCGGGAGAACGGACCGGCCGAGGACGCCGGCGCCCAGGCGGCGGGGACCGCCGGTGAGTCCGGGGCCGCCCTGGAACTGCTCGTCCACGGGGTGGGCGGCACCACCCCCGGGCAGATGCTCGACGACCCGCGCACGGTCCGGGTCACCGGGGACGACATCGCCGCCGTGTTCCGCCGCGCCGACGACGCCGACGCGGAGCGGCGACCCGCCGCACGGCGCGACGGACCCGTCCCCGAGGCCTACGTCTGGTGCAACCTCACCTCCGGGAACGGCACCCGCGCCCTGTGGCTGCTGCTGCTCCCCTTCATGGTGGTCAACCTCGCCCACTGGATGCGCCCCACCGCCCACGGCCGCCGGCGCGCGGTCCGGCTCTACGGGCTGCTGGTGCGGCTGGCCGCGCTCAGCCTGACGGTGCTGCTGGTCGCGGCCGCCTGCGAGGTCGCCCTCGACCTGGCCGCCTGGCAGTGCGCGGGCACGCGGGCGTGCGCGGACCGGCACTCCTGGCTCGGCTTCCTCTCACCGGAGAACTCCGACGGCGGCTGGTGGAGCGCCCCCGGCCGCCGGCTCGCGCTCGCCGCCCTGGTGCCGGCCGCCCTCACCGGCCTGCTCTGGTTCCTGTCCCTGCGCACCTGGCGGGCGTACGAGTCCCAGCAGCCGATGGACCACGACTCCGGGCCCGAGGACGACGGCGGCCGCACCGCACTGGGCCGGCCCGGCTTCTGGTACAGCCGTCGCCTGGGCGCCCGGCTGCGCGCCGCGCACACCGCGGCCGGACTGCTCACCGTCGCCGCCGCCGTCGGCTCCGCCGCCGCCCGGTACGACCGTGAGCCGGGCGGCCCGGCCGCCCTGGCCGCCCTCGGCGTCGTCGTGGAGGCGGCGCTGGCCGCCGGGGTGGGCGCCGTGGTGTGGGTGGTCTGCCGCCGGGGCCGCGCCGAACGCCGGCTGGACGCCGCACTCGACCGGCGCCTGGTCCGCCGCCTGCCGCTCGCCGCCGTCGTCCTGCTCGGCCTCACCCTGCTCTACGCCGGCTGGGAGCGCCCCGGCTGGCAGTCGTCGGGCCGGCTGCCGGGCGACGCCACCTTCGGCGCCCTCGCCCTCGCGCAGGGCCTGCTGGTGATCGTCCTCGCCGGGGTCGCCCACCGCCTGCACCTCACCGACCCCGACCGGCGCGCCGCCATGCGGGGCCTGGCGGGACCGGCCGTCGCCATGCTCGCCTGCGCGCTGGGCGGCGTGATGTCCGGCGGTGTCTCCCAGCGGGTGTCCGACTGGCTGGACGGCACCGGGACCTCCGTCCCGGGGCCGCCGGTGCTGCTCACCTGGCAGGCGTCCGTGATCCCGCCGCTGCTCGTCCTGGTGCTGGTGATGTGCGGCTGGCTCGCCCGCCGAGCCTGGCGGATAGCGCGCGCGGAACGCGCCGCCGTGGAGCGGGAGTACCCCGGCGAGACCGGAGACCCCGGCCGCACCCGCCGTATCGCCTCCGTACGCGCCATGGCCGCGCTCACCGACCGCGGACCGCGCGTCCTCGCTGTCACCTCCGCCGCGACACTGCTGCTGGGCGCCGGAGCCCTCGTCGGCGCCCTGACCACCGACAAGACCCCCGGCGACGCCGCGCAGGGCTCGTGGGCCGTCGTCCACGGAGCCGCCGAGACCGCGCAGGCGCTGGGCTCCTGGATGATCGGACTGGGCTTCATACTCTTCGTCACCTGGGGCCGCCGCGCCTACAAGGACGCCTCCGCGCGGCGCACCATAGGCATCCTGTGGGACGTCGGCACCTTCTGGCCGCGCGCCGCCCACCCCTTCGCCCCGCCCTGCTACGCCGAGCGCGCGGTGCCCGACCTCACCTGGCGGATCGCCACCTGGACCCGGGCCACCGGCGGACGGCTGGTCCTCTCCGGCCACTCCCAGGGCAGCGTCCTCGCCGCCGCCGCGGCCTGGCAGCTCACCCCCGCCACCCGCCGGCGCGTGGCCCTGCTGACCTACGGCTCCCCGCTGGAACGGCTGTACGGCCGCTGGTTCCCGGCCCACTTCGGACCGGACGCGCTCGGCTCGCTGCACCGGGAGGTCGCCTGCTGGCGCAACCTCTACCGGAGCACCGACCCCATCGGCGGCCCCATGCGGCTGCCCGGCGACTGCGGCCCCGACGTGGACCGCCCCCCGCTCAAGGACCCGCTCGCCTACGGCCGTACCGACGCCCATCCGCTGCCCGCGCCGATCCTCGGCCACTCCGACTACCAGGCCGACCCGGCGTTCGCCGAGGAACGCCGCCGGCTGCTCGCCCGGCTGCGCCCGGAGGTGCCGGCTCCCCGGCACACCGGGGAACCCGGCGGCGGCGCCCCGGAGTGAGGCGCCCCGCTCAGGGCAGCGCGGGGAGGTCCTCCGGGTACAGGAGCGTCAGGTCGTCGGTGGTCGGCTCGTCGAGCTGGGCGACGCGGCTCGCGTGCCGCTCGACCATCGCCTCGAAGGTCTGCCGCGCGGTGCGCCCGTTGCCGAACGCGGGCCCCTTCGGGATGTCGGTGAAGTACGCCAGTACGGCGTCGCCGGTGCCCGGCGCCAGCTGGTACTCGTGCTCCTCGGCCTGCTGCCGCACGATCCGCAGCAGCTCCTCGGGGCCGTAGTCGCCGAAGGTGATGGTCCGCGAGAAGCGGGACGCCACACCCGGGTTGACCGACAGGAACCGCTCCATCTCGGCCGTGTAGCCGGCCACGATCACCACCACCGCGTCCCGCTGGTCCTCCATCAGCTTCACCAGGGTGTCGATGGCCTCCTTGCCGAAGTCCCGCCCGGCGTCCTCGGGGGACAGCGCGTACGCCTCGTCGATGAACAGCACACCGCCGCGCGCCTTCTCGAACGCCTCCTGGGTGCGGATGGCGGTGGAGCCGATGTGCTCGCCGACCAGGTCGACCCGGGACACCTCGACCAGGTGCCCCTGTTCGAGCACCCCGAGCGAGGCGAGGATCTCGCCGTACAGACGGGCGACGGTGGTCTTGCCGGTGCCGGGGGAGCCCGTGAACACCAGATGCCGCTTGACCGACGCCGCCTTCAGGCCCGCGCGTTGCCGGCGCCGGCCCACCTCGATCATGTCGGTGAGGGCACGCACCTCGCGCTTGACGCTCTCCAGGCCCACCAGTGCGTCGAGTTCGCCGAGCACTGCCTGCGAGGTGCGGGTCTCCGGCCCGGGGCCGGCGGGGACCGGCGGCGCGGGAGCGGCCGGCTCGGCCGTCCGGGCGGCGGGGACCGTGCCCAGCAGACCGGTGGTGCCGGTCGCGGTCTGCACCGCAGGCTCCGGGGACGCCGGCGGCCTCAGGCTGCCGCTCTCGTCGCTCGTGCAGTCCTCCACGACCGGGCCGCCCGAACCGCCCGCCGCGTCCGCCCCGCCCTCCGCGAACTCGTAACCACCGCGCGCACAGCGCTCGGTACGGCACTTGCGCAGGGTCGTACGGCTGCCGTCGATCACATGGAAGCCGTAGCCGCCGCTGCCCGTGACCCGGCAGTTCTCGAAGGTGCCGCGGCCACCGGCCGAGACGTAGACGCCGGCCTCGGCCGGGGAGTCGACCGTGCAGCGCTCGACGGTGGGGTCGGCGCCCTTGGTGACGATCACACCGGTCTGCACGCCCTCCACAGAGCAGCTGTTGAGGGTGCCGCCGCTGCCGTGGTCGCGGAACCAGGCGCCCGTCGCCGCCTCCCGGATCCGGCAGTCGTCGAGCTGTGCGGTGGCGCCGTCGCTCACCGACACGGCCGTGTTGCGCACCTGCGTGAGATCGCTGTCGACGACGTCCGCGCGGGAGCCGCGGTCGAGGACGAACAGGGCGTCCGGCACGTCGTGCACCCGGCAGGAGTCCAGCACGGCGGTGGCGCCGTCGCTCACCCACACCGCCGGGTAGTCGCCGGTGCTGTCGAAGATCTCGCACTGGTTGGCGTCCACCCGCGTGCCCGGGTCCCACACCGACAGACCGTTGCGGCCGAACTTCCGCACGCTGGTGCGGGTCAGCGTGAGCACCGAACGGGACCGCAGGTCGACCGCGTTCTCCGGGATGTCGTGGATCCGGCAGTCGGCGAGCGTCAGCACCGCGTCGGTGTCGAGCGTGACGCCGTCGCCGGTCGTGCGGTGCACGTCGCAGTCGGTGAGGTGGGCGGTGGCGCGCTGGGTCACCTGGACCCCGCTGCCCCGCACCTCGTAGACCTCGCAGCCCACGGCCTCCAGCGCCGAGTTCTCCCCGGTCGCGGTCAGCCCCGAGCCCGACGCGTGGTGCACCCGGCAGCGCTCCAGCCGGGGGTGGGCGCCCCCGCGCACCGCGACGCCGGCCTGCCCCGCCGCGACCACCTCGCAGTCCTCGAACACCCCGCCCCCGCCGTCCAGTACGGCGATGCCGACGCCCGCGGGATTGTCGACCGTGCAGCTGTGGACCGAGGGACGGGCGCCGCCGCGCACCTCGATGCCGGCCGCGGACCGGGTGACCACGCGTATGTCGCGCAGCTCCGGGGTGCCCTCCTCGACCAGCACGGCCGGGGCGGTGGCGTCCTGGCCCTCCACGTGCAGGTCCTGCACCACCGCCGAGGCGCGCACGGTCAGCGGGACGCCGTCCAGGGGCGCGATGCGCACCGATCCGGGCGAGCCCTCGGGGCCGCGCAGCGTCACCGCCCGCTGCACCACGAGGTTCTCCCGGTAGGTCCCGGGAGCGACGGTGAGGACGTCGCCCTCGGCCGCGGCCTCCAGGGCGGCGGCGAGCGAAGTGTACTCACCCGTGCGGCGCCGCCACCGCGATGTGCCGGTGTGCGTCACCTGGACCGTGCCCTGTGCCATGGCGTAGCTGTGCCCCCACCTTGTCGTACGTGGCTCGTCGCGCGTGTGCTGCCGCCGATCGGTTCGGCCGGACCACCGTAGCGTGCGTACGGGCACCGGGTTGACCAGAGCCGCAACGTCGGTCAGTTGCCGGTGCCGGTCCTGCCCCAGTCCGGACCCGCCTTGTCCCATGCCCGGTCCCAACGGGCGTACCGGCGCAGGACCATGCGCCAGACGGTCAGCCGTCTCAGGCCCTCGACGAGCGCGGCGGCGGCCAGGGTGGTGCCGACGCCGGCGAGCACTGCGTGCGTCGTGGCCGTCGCGGTGTCCAGGGGCCGGGCCACGATGCGTCCGTGTCCGTCGGTCCATATCCGGAATTCGTCGCCCGGCCGGGGGTCCGGCAGACGGGCCGGCACCGGGCCGCTCCGCTCCGTGCCGTCCGGCGCCGTCCAGCGGGCGAGGACGCGGTGGCGCAGGTCCCCGCCGGTGGAGATCTCCGGGTCCGCGTCCATCGGTAACGCCTCGAGTCTGCGCACCACCGTGGCCGTCACCAGGTGCCGGGAATGGTGCTGCGCGCGGACGGAGCGCTGCAGGGCGTCCTGGGCGGCGCCCCCGGCGAGCACGCCGGCCGCGGGCGCCGCAACGAGGACGAGCAGCAGCGCCACGAACGCCACCCAGGCCTCGGCCAGGTCGGTCCCGCGGCACAGCGGGTTGTGCCGCCAGCGCCAGAGTCCGCTGATCGCCCGCACGGCCCGCACCCCCTTCCCCGCGCCGGTCCTCTCATGAACCGCTCATGAAAGGCCAACGCGCGAAGCGGGGGGCCGGTTCCCGCAGTTGCGACGGTGTGCGCGTGCGGACCTCCACGGTGCCGCCGGCGTCCGCGTCCCCCGGTGTCCGCGTCCCCCGGCGCGGACGGCAGGACGCCGCCGGTCGACCGACCGGCGGCGTCCGGTGCGAGGCGCGGCGGAGGCCGGCGCACTGCGAGGCGAAACTCCGTGCCCTGCCTCCCGGGCAGGAATCCGATCCCCTCCCCGGGGCAGCCGGAGGCGGCCTCCGGCCTCCGGCGAATCGGTCGCGGACGAGCACGCCCGTCGGACCGTCGTGCCGTGCGGCCCCGACGGTCCGGGCGGGCTCAGTAGCCGCGGTACTGCTGGCTGTTGTACGGGTCCTGGTACGGCACGGGCGCCGGACGGGGAGCCGCGGGGCGCATCGCCTCGTAGCCGGCGGGCGGAGCCGGACGCGGCGGCTGCGGCTGGGGGCCGGGGTAGCCGCGCGGCACGGTCGCCTGCTGCGGGATGTACGCCGTGGGCGCCTGATGGAGCGGGGCGGGCTGCGGGGCCTGGGGGTAGCCGTAGGACGGCTGGGACGGCGCCGCCGGAAGAGCGGGCAACGCCGAGGGGAGCGCGGGCAGATGACTGGCCGGCGCCTCGTACGCGGCGGGGACCCGGATCGGTGCGATCTGCGGGGTACCCCGCTCGGCGACGAGGGAGTCGTAGATCGGGGTGTCCGGGAAGGCAGCGGAATAGTAGCCGCCGCCATAAGTGGAGCGGGGGGAGGTCATGGCACATAAGTTAAGCCCACGATGTGCTGGTTGGGGAGACCGATAAGAGGGTTGTTTTCCGTGCCCGCCGTGACCTGGGATCCCCAATACGAGCGAACTTGGGGAAAAGGGGCACATCGGCGAGCGTATTTCGTGTAAAGGCCGAGTTCCGGGCCGGTTACCGGGGGTTGGCCGCCCGTTGCCGCACCCTCCCCACGGGGGCCGCGCGCACGGAAGAATAGGTTGTGCGGACGACAACCGACGGATGCCGGGACCCGACCTGGCGCGGCGACCCGTGATGGGGGCGGACATGTCCATGCCGAAAGGTTCGAACACACCGGTGCCGGCCACGGCACTGCGGGTGGATGTGGGCTGGCGGTCCGGCCCCGGCGTCCCCGACGCGGACGCCTCCGCCCTCCTGCTGGCCGGCGGGAAGGTCCGCTCCGACGCGGACTTCGTCTTCTACAACCAGCCCGCCCACTCCTCCGGCGCCGTCCGGCACGAGGGCAAGCGCGATGCGGGAGGGAGGGTCACCGACACCCTGCTCGTCGACCTCACGCGCGTCGAGCCCGGCATCGAGACGGTGATCCTCGCCGCCTCCTGCGACGGCGGTGCCTTCGGACAGGTCCCGGACCTGTACGTCGAGGTCAAGGACGCCGCGAACGGCGCCGTCGCCGCGCGCTTCGACAGCGCGGGCGCGACCACGGAGACGGCGTTCGTCCTCGGCGAGTTCTACCGGCGCCAGGGCGCCTGGAAGTTCCGCGCGGTCGGCCAGGGTTACAGCAGCGGACTCGAGGGCCTCGCCACCGACTACGGCATCACCGTCGACGAGCCACAGCGCGCCGCCGCCCCCGTGGCCCCGCCGGTCCCGGCGCCGCACGTCGCGCCCCCGGTGACCGTGCCCCCGCCGCCGGCGGCCCCTCCGGTCGCGCCGCCCCCGCCGTCCGCGCCCCCGGCCCCCGTCCGGCTGACGAAGGTGACGCTCACCAAGGCGGCGCCCTCCGTCTCGCTGACCAAGCAGGGCGGCACCTCGGGCGCCCTGCGCGTCAACCTCAACTGGGAGGTCCGCAAGCAGTTCTCGGGCTGGGCCGGGAAGCTGGGCCGCCCGGTCGCCATGCACTCCGACCTCGACCTGGACCTGTGCGCCCTGTTCGAGCTCACCGACGGCCGCAAGGGCGTCGTCCAGGCCCTCGGCAACGCCTTCGGAGCGCTGCACCAGCCCCCCTTCATCCACCTGGACGGCGACGACCGCACCGGCGCCGTGACGAGCGGCGAGAACCTCACCGTCAACCTCGACCACAAGCACCTCTTCCGGCGCATCCTCATCTTCGTCACCATCTACGAGGGCGCCCGCTCCTTCGCCGACCTGCACGCCACGGTCACCCTCCAGCCGCAGCACGGCGCAGCGGTCGACTTCTCCCTCGACGAGTGCACCGTCCCCTCGACGGTGTGCGCGCTCGCCCTCATCACCAACACCGGCGGCGGCGAGCTGGTCGTCCAGCGCGAGGCCCGCTACCTGGTCCCGGAGCGCGGAGTGAGCCCGCAGCGCACCGTCGACTACGCCTACGGATGGGGCATGAACTGGACGCCCGGCCGCAAGTGAGGGCCGCTCAGCCCTCGTCCGGCAGGACCTCCGGACGCGCGTAGGTGCGGCCCTTCCAGGCCGCACCGCGCCCCCGGTGGTGCCGCACCGCCGAGTCCACCGTCATGAGCAGGTACAGCGACGCGGTGAACGGCAGCAGGGGAGCGAGCCACAGCGGCTGCCCGTAGTGGCGGAGCATCGGGGCGTACGTCCCCGACATCACGAGCCAGGCCGCCGCACCGGACACCGCCGCGGCCGCGTTCCCCGTGACCGCGCCCGCGACCGTCGCGACGGGCGGCACCAGATACACCAGCGCCAGCCCGGCGACCGTACCGGCCAGCAGCACCGGGCTGTGCCGCAGCTGCGCGTACGCGCTGCGCGCCACCATGCTCCACAGATCGCCCAGCCGCGGGTACGGACGCACGCTGTCCACCCGGTCCGCCAGACCCAGCCAGACCCGCCCGCCGCTCCGCTTGACCGCGCGGGCGAGGGCCACGTCGTCGATGACGGCGTGCCGGATGGAGTCCGGGACGCGGGCCCGCTCCGCCGCCTCCGCGCGCAGCAGCACACAGCCGCCCGCCGCGGCTGCCGTCCGGGTCCCGGCCCGCCCGATCCGGCGGAACGGGTACAGCTGCGCGAAGAAGTAGACGAACGCCGGCACGACCAGTCGTTCCCAGCGGCTCTCCGTGCGCAGCCGGGCCATCTGCGACACGAGGTCGAACCCCCCGGTGCAGGCCGCCGCCACCAGCCGACGCAGACTGTCCGGGGCGTGCGCGATGTCGGCGTCCGTCAGCAGCAGGAACTCGGGGTCCCGCGCGCGTGCCGACGCGATGCCGTGCCGCACCGCCCACAGCTTCCCCGTCCAGCCGGCGGGCGGTTCCCCCGGGGAGCCGACGGTGAGCGGCAGTCCGCCGCACCGCCGCGCCAGCTCACGCGCGAGTGCGCCGGTGCCGTCGGCGCTGCCGTCGTCGACCAGGAAGACCTCGGCCCGGCCCGGATAGTCCTGGGCGAGCACCGAGGGCAGGCTCGCGGGCAGCACCGCCGCCTCGTCCCGCGCGGGGATCACGACACACACCGAGGGCCACCGGGCCGGGTCACGGGACGGCGGGAGCCGCACGTCCGTACGCCAGAAGAAGCCCTGGCAGAGCAGTAGCCACAACCAGGCGGCGAGTGATCCGGCGGCACTCCACTCAATGGCGCTCACGTGCCGCAGTCTCCCCCACGGGACGGGCCCGAAGCGGCTCATCGACTATCGTGGCCGGGTGAAGATCGCGCTCATGGACTCCGGAATCGGGCTGCTGGCGGCCACCGCCGCGGTGCGGCGTCTGCGCCCCGACGCCGATCTCGTCCTCTCCCTCGACCCCGACGGCATGCCCTGGGGACCCAGGACCCCGCAGGACCTCACCGAGCGCGCCCTCGCCGTCGCCGAGGCGGCCGCCGCCCACCGCCCCGACGCGCTGATCGTCGGCTGCAACACCGCCACCGTGCATGCCCTCACCGCCCTGCGCGCCCGACTGGAGCCCGGCCTGCCGGTCATCGGCACCGTCCCGGCGATCAAGCCGGCCGCGGCCGGCGGCGGCCCGCTGGCGATCTGGGCCACACCCGCCACCACCGGCAGCCCCTACCAGCGGGACCTGATCGAGGACTTCGCCGGCGGCGTCGCCGTCACGCAGGTGCCGTGCTGGGGGCTCGCCGAGGCGGTGGAGCGGGCCGACGAGACGGCGATCGACGCCGCCGTCGCCGCGGCCGCCGAGCTCACCCCCGACGAGGTGACGACCGTCGTCCTGGGCTGCACCCACTACGAACTGGTCGGCGAACGCATCCGGGCCGCCGTGCAGCGCCCCGGCCGTCCGCCGCTCGCCCTGCACGGCTCCGCCGGAGCGGTGGCCGCGCAGGCCCTGCGCCGTCTCGGCGGACGGCCCGCCCCCCAGGCGCCGCCGAGCGGCACCCTGACGGTGCTGCTGAGCGGGCGCGAGGGCGCCCTCCCCACGGCCGCCCTCACCTACGCGGAGGGCAGGCTGCTCGGCCGGGTCGCCGCCGCCCGGACGGCCCAGTAGCGCTGCGCCACGAGGTACCCGCGGAGCGGATTCTGAGTACGCTCGACCGCATGAGGGACCACCGCCACGGCGAGCATGCCCCGTACCCCGAGGTCTGGACCGGCCGCGCGACCAACCGCTTCCAGTGGCTCCTGGCGCTGATCGGCGCCGCGTGTCTGGCGCTCGGCATCGCGCTGGCCGTCGACTCCGCGTGGACCTCCGGCATCGCGCCGCTGGTCATGGCCGTCGTCGGCTGCATCGCCGCCGGGCTGCTGGTCCTGTTCGGCACCCTCGCCTTCGTGCATGTCGCCCTGCGGGTGGACGAGGACCATCTCGAGGTGCGCTGCGGCCACATCGGAGTGCCCCGCCGCCGCATCCCGCTCTCGCACGTCGTCGGCGCGGAGTTCGCCCCGCTCGTCACTCCGCGGAACTGGGGCGGCTGGGGGTACCGCTGGCGGCCCGAGAGGGGAACGGCGGTCGTGGTGCGCCGCGGCGAGGGCATCATCCTGCGCCTGGGGGACGGCCACACCTTCACGGTCACCGTGGACGACGCGGAAGCGGCGGTGACCGTGATCCGCGACCGGCTCCGCCCCCACCAGCCGGGCGCGACCCACTGACCTCCCCTTCCCGCGAGCGCCTGGCCGCCGTAGCGCGCCGTCGGCGACAAGCTCCACGGAACCGATGCGGCACGCGGTCCCCCGAGGCACCCGCCGTAGACTCCCGGAGTGACCGTCACCGCAACTCCCGTCGGCGAATCGGACCCGATGCCGCCGCAGACCGCGCCCCCGGCGTGGCGCGGCCGCCTCGTGCGCCTCCTCCCGGCCGCCGCAGCCGCGCTCTCGGGCCTGCTGCTCTACGTCAGCTTCCCGCCGCGCACCCTGTGGTGGCTGGCCGTACCCGCCTTCGCCGTCTTCGGCTGGGTGCTGCGCGGCCGGAGCTGGAAGGCGGCACTCGGCCTCGGCTACCTCTTCGGCCTCGGCTTCCTGCTTCCGCTGCTGGTGTGGACCGGTGTGGAGGTGGGCCCCGGCCCGTGGCTCGCCCTCGTGTTGATCGAGGCGGTCTTCGTGGCGCTGGTCGGCGCCGGCATCGCCGCCGTGTCGCGTCTTCCCGGCCGGCCGGTGTGGGCGGCGGCGCTGTGGATCGCCGGGGAGGCGGTACGCGCCCGCGCGCCGTTCAGCGGCTTCCCCTGGGGCAAGGTCGCGTTCGGCCAGGCGGACGGCGTCTTCCTGCCGCTCGCCGCGCTCGGCGGCACCCCCGTGCTCGGCTTCGCCGTCGTGCTGTGCGGCTTCGGGCTGGGCGAGCTGGTGCGGCAGGCTCTGCGGGCCCGCCGCACCGGCGACCTGCGGCGGGGCGCGGCGGTCGTCGCCGTGCTGAGCGTCGCCGTGCCGCCTGCCGCCGCCCTCGCGGCCCGCTCGCTGGTGAGCGACACGGCCGAGAAGGGCACCGTGACCGTCGCCGTCGTCCAGGGCAACGTGCCCCGCCTCGGTCTCGACTTCAACTCCCAGCGGCGCGCCGTACTCGACTACCACGCCCGGGAGACCGAGCGCCTGGCCGCCGAGGTCGCGGCCGGCAGGGCCGAACAGCCCGACATCGTGCTGTGGCCCGAGAACTCCTCCGACATCGACCCGTTCGCCAACGCCGACGCCCGCGCCGTCATCGACAGGGCGGCCAAGGCCGTCGACGCGCCCATCTCGGTCGGCGGCGTGGTCGACCGGGACGGCAGACTCCTCAACGAGCAGATCCTCTGGGACCCGCGGAAGGGCCCCGTGGACACCTACGACAAACGGCAGATCCAGCCGTTCGGCGAGTACCTCCCGCTGCGCTCGCTGGTCGGGGCGATCAACGACGAGTGGACGTCGATGGTCCGCCAGGACTTCAGCCGGGGCGACCGGCCGGGCGTCTTCCGCATGGGCGGAGCCGGGGTCGGCCTGGTCACCTGCTACGAGGCCGCCTTCGACTGGGCGGTGCGCGACACCGTCACCGCCGGCGCCCAGCTGATCTCGGTGCCCAGCAACAACGCCACCTTCGGCCGCAGCGAGATGACCTACCAGCAGCTCGCCATGTCCCGGGTCCGCGCCGTGGAGCACAGCCGCGCCGTCACGGTGCCGGTGACCAGCGGGGTCAGCGCGGTCATCATGCCCGACGGGAAGATCACGCAGAAGACCGGCATGTTCGTCGCGGACTCCCTGGTGCAGGAGGTGCCGCTGCGCTCCTCGCAGACCCCCGCCACCCGCCTCGGCGTCCTCCCGGAGATCGCCCTCGTGCTGGTCGCCGCGGGCGGACTGGGCTGGGCCGTGGCCGCGGGCGTGCGCGGGCGACGCGCCGGTGACGTGCGGTAGTACGCCCGCCGCACACCCCCCGAAGCGGCGGAAAGGCCCCCGACCGGCCGGTTAGGGTCGGGGGCATGGCTACTCCCGACTTCATCCGCACCCTGCGTGCCACCGCCGGTCATCAGCTGCTCTGGCTTCCCGGGGTCACGGCGCTCGTCTTCGACGACGAGGGCAGGGTCCTGCTGAACCGCAGGACCGACACCCGCAAGTGGTCGGTGATCGGCGGCATCCCCGAACCCGGGGAGCAGCCGGCCGCCTGCGCCGTGCGCGAGGTGGAGGAGGAGACCGCGGTGCGCTGCGCCGTCGAGCGGGTGGTACTGGTCCAGGCGCTGGAGCCGGTGACGTACGGCAACGGCGACGTCTGCCAGTACATGGACATCACCTTCCGCTGCCGTGCCCTCGGCGGCGAGGCGCGGGTCAACGACGACGAGTCGCTGGACGTCGGCTGGTTCGCGGTGGACGCGCTGCCGGAGCTGAACGAGTTCGCGCGCTTCCGTATCAAGCAGGCCATGTCGGACTCACCCACATGGTTCGCGCCTACTGAAACCGGCTGAACTGTAGGGCCTGGCCACATGTGGCGACGTGGGGGCGCTGCCTAGGGTCGAAACATGACCGCGCCCCGTGTCCTTCCGGCTCCCCACGCCACCCCGCTCGACCTCGGTGGCCGTACCGCCCTCGTCACCGGCGCCGCCGGCGGCATCGGCCGCGCCTGCGCGCTGCGGCTCGCGGCCGCCGGGGCCAAGGTCAGAGCCGTCGACCGGGACGCCGCGGGTCTGGAGGAGCTCGCCGAGGCGGCCGGGGAGCTCGGGGGCGCCGTCGAGCCGCACGTCCTCGACCTCACCGATCTGGACGCCGCCGAGTCGGCGGCCGCGGGCACCGACGTGCTGGTCAACAACGCCGGACTGCAGCTGGTCCGCCCCATCGAGGAGTTCCCGCCCGACGTCTTCCACACGGTGCTCACCGTGATGCTGGAGGCGCCCTTCCGGCTCATCCGGGGCGCCCTGCCCCATATGTACGGCCAGGGCTGGGGCCGCATCGTCAATGTGTCCTCGGTCCACGGTCTGCGCGCCTCGGCCTACAAATCCGCCTACGTCGCCGCCAAACACGGTCTGGAGGGTCTGTCCAAGACCGCCGCCCTCGAGGGCGCGCCGCACGGTGTCACCTCGAACTGTGTGAACCCCGCCTATGTGCGCACCCCGCTGGTGGAGAAGCAGATCGCCGACCAGGCCCGGGCACACGGGATCCCCGAAGAACGTGTCGTGTCCGAGGTCCTGCTGCAGGACAGCGCCGTGCGGCGGCTCATCGAACCGGAGGAGGTCGCCGAGGCGGTGGCCTATCTGTGCGGCCCGCAGGCGTCCTTCGTGACCGGCACGTCGCTGGTCATGGACGGCGGCTGGACCGCGCACTGAGGCACCGGCCGTCAGCGGCCGGCCGTCGGCCGACAGAGTTTTCCACAGGCCTGACGGGACGGCCGCGGGATGAGGAATCCTGTGAGCATGCCCCGTGATCACCCGCAGTCCGCCGCGCGTCCCCTTTCCGGTGCCGGAGCGCCCGGGCGGCGTCCCGACGCCGCCGCCCCCGCGCCCGGCAGCGCCGAGACGCCGTTCCTGGAGCTGCTCGCCCGGGGCGCCTCCGCCGACGCCTACGAGCAGCCGGTGCTGCTCGCCCGCGCCGAGGGACTGCCCGCCGAGCGGATCGCCGCGCTCCAGCAGGCGAAGGCGCTGGCCCTGCGGGTGCGCGCGGAACTGGAGGGACGCCGCCGCCGGGAGGCCGAGCTGTCCGCCCTCTTCGAGACCGCCCACGACCTCGCCGGACTGCGCGACCTGGACGCCGTGCTCCAGGCGATCGTGCAGCGCGCCCGCTCCCTGCTCGGCACCGACGTCGCCTACCTCAGCCTGAACGACCCGGCCAGGGGCGACACCTACATGCGGGTCACCGAGGGGTCCGTCGCCGCCCGCTTCCAGCAGCTGCGACTCGGCATGGGCGAGGGACTCGGCGGCCTGGTGGCCCAGACCGCGCGCCCCTACGTGACCGACGACTACTTCCGCGACGACCGCTTCCGGCACACCCGCAGCATCGACACCGGCGTGCAGGACGAGGGACTCGTCGCCATCGTCGGGGTGCCCCTGATGCTCGGACACCACGTCATCGGCGTGCTCTTCGCCGCGGACCGGCGGGCCAGGGTCTTCGAGCGGGAGCAGATCGCCCTGCTCGGTTCCTTCGCCGCCCTCGCCGCGGCCGCCATCGACACCGCCAACCTGCTCGCCGAGACCCGTTCGGCCCTCGCCGGGCTGGAGCGGGCGAACGAGATCATCAGGGACCGCAGCGCCGTCATCGAGCGGGCCTCGGACGTCCACGACCGGCTGGCCGAGCTGGTCCTGCGGGGCGGCGGAACGCACGACGTGGCCGCCGCCGTCTCCGAGGTCCTCGACGGCACGGTCGAGTTCACCGAGGCGGCCGCCGCACCCGCCGGCGCCCTGGAGTCCTCGCGCGCGGAGGGCCACGCGGTACGGCACCGCGACGACTGGATCGCCGCCGTGACCGCCGGCGGCGAACTCCTCGGCGCGCTCGTCCTGCGCGGCCACCCCGGCCTCGACCCCGTCGACCAGCGCACGCTGGAACGCGCGGCCATGGTCACCTCACTGCTGCTGCTCGCCCGCCGTTCCGCCGCCGAGGCCGAACACCGGGTGCGCGGAGAACTGCTCGACGACCTGCTCGACGCCCGCGACCCCCGCCTGCTGCGCGACCGCGCGGCCCGGCTGCGCGCCGACCTCGACGCCACCCACGCGGTGCTCGCCGCCCGCCTGGAGGGCGGCGCCGACGACGCCGACCAGGAGGCGGACGCCCGCAGACGGCTGTGGGCCGCCGCCTCCCACCTCGCGGCGACCCGGCAGGGCCTGGCCGCCGCACGCGACGGCGGCGCCGTCCTGCTGCTGCCCCTGGCGCCCGGCGACACCGCCACCGAGCTGGCCCGCCGCACCGCCCGTGACCTGGGGACGGCCGTCCACGAACCGGTCACGGTCGGCGCCTCCGCCCCCGTAGGGCACCTCACCGCCCGCTCCGACACCGTGGCCTCGGCCTACGCGGAGGCCCGGCGCTGTCTCGAGGCCCTGCGGCTCCTCGGCCGTCCGGGTGACGGCTCCGCCGCCGAGGACTTCGGCTTCCTGGGGCTCCTGCTGGCCGGCGAGCGGGACATCGAAGGCTTCGTCGACCGCACCATCGGCCAGGTCGTGGCGTACGACGAACGGCGCGGCACCGAGCTGCTGCGCACCCTCGACGCCTACTTCGCCTGCGGCATGAGCCCCGCCCGCACCAAGGACGAACTGCACGTCCACGTGAACACGGTCGCCCAGCGGCTGGAGCGCGTGGGCCGCCTCCTCGGCGAGGACTGGCAGAGCCCGGCCCGGGCCCTGGAGATCCAGCTCGCCCTGCGCCTGCACCGGCTGTCCGCGGTCACGGCGCGTCCCGCACGGCACTGACCCCGTACGCGGGGCGCGTACGGGGTCCGGTGCGGCGGCGGATCAGACGGTGTGCGCGCCCCGGGCGGCAGGAGACGCGTCGGCCTTGCCGCGCGTCCCGCCCGACGGGGCCACGTCCGCCAGGTCCCGGTGGCGGGTCTCCTTGGCCATCGCCACGGCGACGACCGTCAGCAGGCTCGCCGCGATCACGTACAGGGCGATCGGGGTGGAGCTGCCGTAGTCCGCCAGCAGCGCGGTGGCGATGAGCGGCGCCGGCGCACCCGCCGCGACGGAGGCGAACTGGGCGCCGATGGAGGCACCGGAGTAGCGCATCCGGGTCGCGAACATCTCGGAGAAGAAGGCGGCCTGCGGCGCGTACATCGCCCCGTGCAGCACCAGGCCCACGGTCACCGCCAGCAGCAGGCCGGCGAAACCACCGGTGCCGATCAGCGCGAAGAACGGGAACATCCACAGTCCCACGCCCGCCGCGCCGATCAGGTACACCGGACGCCTGCCGAGCCGGTCCGACAGCGCGCCCCAGGCCGGGATGACGGCGAAGTGGACCGCCGAGGCGATGAGCACCGCGTTGAGAGCGGTCTGCTTCGACACGTCGGCCGACGTGGTGGCGTACACGAGGATGAACGCGGTGATCACGTAGTAGCTGATGTTCTCCGCCATGCGCGCGCCCATCGCCACCAGCACGTCACGCCAGTGGTGCCGCAGGACCGCGACTACCGGCATCCGCTCCGCGTCCGCGTCCGCCTTGCGGGTCTCGGCACGCTCCAGCGCCTGCTGGAAGACCGGCGACTCGTCGACAGAGAGACGAATCCACAAACCGACGATCACCAGGACACCGGAGAGCAGGAACGGGATCCGCCACCCCCAGGAGCCGAAGGCCGAGTCCGACAGCACGGCGGTCAGCAGCGACAGCACCCCGGTCGCCAGCAACTGCCCCGCGGGGGCGCCGGTCTGCGGCCACGAGGCCCAGAAGCCGCGCCGCCGGGCGTCCCCGTGCTCGGACACCAGCAGCACGGCGCCGCCCCACTCGCCGCCCAGCGCGAACCCCTGGACGAGCCGCAGCACGGTCAGCAGTACGGGCGCGGCGCTGCCGATGGTGGCGTGCGTGGGCAGCAACCCGATCGCGAACGTCGCCCCGCCCATCATCAGCAGGCTCAGCACCAGCAGCTTCTTGCGTCCCAGCCGGTCCCCGTAGTGCCCGAAGACCAGGGCGCCGATCGGCCGCGCGGCGAACCCGACGGCGTAGGTGAGGAACGACAGCAGCGTGCCGACGAGCGGATCGGAGTCCGGGAAGAACAGCTTGTTGAAGACGAGCGCGGCGGCGGAACCGTAGAGGAAGAAGTCGTACCACTCGATCGTGGTGCCGATGAGGGACGCGGCGACGATCCGCTTGAGCTTGTTGGGTGCTG
The DNA here is from genome assembly GCF_003665435.1 of Streptomyces fungicidicus. Lineage (NCBI taxonomy): Bacteria > Bacillati > Actinomycetota > Actinomycetes > Kitasatosporales > Streptomycetaceae > Streptomyces > Streptomyces fungicidicus. The sequence continues at coordinate 927,491 of NZ_CP023407.1, read as the reverse complement.
GTGGAGCGGTTGCGGGCGACGACATCGGCACCACTTCCTGGCGTGTGACGGGGACGGTTGTGTGTCGCCACACCGTAGGAACGGGCAGGTCGGTGGCGTATGTGGTGGGACACCATAGTTCGCAGCCGAGCTATGCCTCAGCTCCCCATGATGCGGCGCACGGTCCCGGGCGCAGATGTCACCTGACGCATCACCGCTTGCGTGTTTCTGCTCGCGGTGACGCCTTTTTGAACAACTATTGACATGTCTTCGTCGCTCCCGTCAGAGTCGTTGCCGCCAGTGCTGCCCGGTCGTTGATCGAAGGAGCCTCCCCATGCCCGAAATCCCCGCAGTCTCCCGCCGCTTGCTGCTGGGAGGTGCGCTGGCCACCGGGGCGATGGCGGCCGGCGTCGGAGCCGCGCACGCGGCGCCCGCCGATCCCGCCTTGCCGCTTCCGGCCCACTCGCCCCGGCGCGGCAACTCCCAGAAGTCGATGGTCAACGTGCCCTTCGACGTCCACGAGACCGTCCGCGTCGGCCTGATCGGGATCGGCAACCGGGGGTCCGGCATGGGCGAGGGCTGGTCCGCCGTCCCCGGCTGCCGGGTCACCGCGGTCTGCGACATCCGCGCCAACCGCGCCAAGTCCCTGGCCGACCGTCTCGTCGCCGCGGGCAGACCCCGCCCCGCCGAGTACGGCGGCACCGCGGACGCCTACGCGAAGATGCTGCGGCGCGACGACATCGACCTCGTCTACATCGCCACGCCCTGGGAGTTCCACTACGAGCAGGGCAAGGCCGCGCTGGAGGCCGGCAAGCACGTCGTCGTCGAACTGCCCATAGCCACCGAACTCGACGAGCTCTGGGACCTGGTCGACACCTCCGAGCGCACCCGCCGGCATCTGCTCCTCGCGGAGAACTGCTCCTACGGGCGCAACGAGCTGGCGATGCTGAAGATGGCCCACGACGGAATGTTCGGCGACGTCACCAACGGCCACGGCGGCTACCTGCACGACCTGCGGGAACTGCTGTTCTCCGACACGTACTACACCGACTCCTGGCGCCGCCTGTGGCACACCCGCAGCACCGCCTCGTTCTATCCGATGCACGGCCTCGCGCCGATCGCCGCCGCCATGGACATCAACCGCGGCGACCGCATGACCGTGCTGCGGGCCACCGCCACCGAGCCCAAGGGCCTCGCCGACTACCGGGAGCGGTTCATCGACAGGTCCCACCCCTCGTGGAAGGAGACCTATGTCAACGGTG